>NZ_JBGFGN010000163.1:0-333 GCF_041224595.1 Donghicola sp. XS_ASV15
GCCGTATTATTTAAGTTTAATTGTTTTAAATTACTAATAATTTTGCGTCGTTCAGTTTTATCAAAGCGCTTTAATATCGTCCTAATGCTAATTAGTTCACTCGTTGAGGGCAGGCCAAACAGGTTACGAAACCCCTCTGAGGTATGCATAACTTTGGTTTTTATGTTGAGCTCAAAGCTGCCTATTTCCGCGAGTTTCTCTGATGCGCTCATAAATAATTGGCGGGTTTTTATTGTGTCTTGGTCTTGCAAGGCTTGCTTGCGGTTCTTTTCTTGCGATTTATTTGTAATGTAAAGTGCAAGAACAAAGAGCGATATTAAAGAGCTAATTTGC
>NZ_JBGFGN010000164.1:0-223867 GCF_041224595.1 Donghicola sp. XS_ASV15
AAACCGCCAGCCGCTACATGATGGTCGAGGCATTCGCTCAGATCGACAACGAGGAGACAGACCCAATTCTCAGCATAAAAGCCGCCTGATCATGACCTCAGGCCACCCGACAAATTACACCACCTTGACGGACGTGACCCATCGGCACAGGTTCACGATCTTCGACACCAGCGGTGCGATCATAGTACACGCCAGTGAAAGGGTTGTTGATGCTGACGCCCAGCTCACTAGCTGCGAAGTTAATGACTGCCCTGACCGTTCCCATGATGCGGGTGATGCTACTTCCGACCAGACCACGTTCAATCAGGGCGTCACGAAACCTATTCGCATCGGCACGTGTGTAGCTTGTGATGTCCTTGTCTTTCACAGCGTCGATGACGTAGCCACAGGACCGCTCTGTCGCCCTCAGGAACGTCTCTGACTTCCCTTGACCCTTGAGCCGTTGATAGATTCCCACGGCTTCAGAGAGCTTCACTGAGGCGCTTACAGGCTGCTGCGGTAGTGCCTGATGGACATTTGAGAACGCGGCTATCCCTGCCCCATCCCGCGCTTGCCGAAGCATATGCTGTCCAGGCAAATTCTTCTGCCGCAGCCGAAGATGGTACCAATATTCGTCCAGTTGCTGTGCCGCTCTTTGCGACCGAGAGGCTGCAACACGAGCCGCCTTGGTCCGAAGCGAATACTGGATGCGGGATGCGAGATAGTAGTGCGAAAGATCCGACGGAATCCGGCGCGAAAAGTAGTAAACACCGTCCTTGGTGAACGAGTATGGGACTAAAATGGTCTCCGACATGGTCTACAGCGGCTCCAACCTGGGTTAAAGCCGAGGCAAAACAATGGCTTGGAGCTTGCGTTGGTACCCGCGGCCGGACTCGAACCGGCACGGCACAAAGGCCTAGGGATTTTAAGTCCCCTATGTCTACCATTCCATCACGCGGGCACGTGTCTGGGTGCGCGGACATTACCGTTCTGTGCGGGGAATGCAACTTGGAATAGGTGTTATAATTCCTCGCCTTGCGGCTCTTTTAGCAAAGCGCGTTCCGGCAGCCACGGGTTCAGGGTCAGCGCCTGTTTCAGGATGACTTGCGCCTCTGCGTCACGGCCAAGGGCGATCAGGGTCATCGCTTTACCCGTCATGGCGCCCAAGTGCTGGGGCAGCAACGACAAGGCACGATCGATATCGGGCAGCGCGGCCTCGTAGTCCTCTTGGACAAAGCGGATAATGGCGCGCTGGTTGTACCCTTCGGCATAGTTGGGACAGTAGTCGGTCAGGGCGTCAAAGGCTTTAATCGCAGCCGAAAAATCGCCCATCCGGAACCGCTCCATCCCCGCATCCAGATAGTCCTGCGCGGTCTGGTCCGGCGCGTCGGTCAGAACCCGCCACATGCGGTTGTGCAAATCCAGCGCGACATTGCGATCCGGCGCCTTGGCAAAACGGGACACAACCGCACTGAGCGCCTGTTCCTGTGCGGGGTCAGGCGGACATTCGGCCAGCGCGGCAGCGGGCCACAACGTCAAGAGCAGCAACTGTTTCATCATACCGATGATCTGTGCCGCACCCCGCTTGCGTCAAGTCAAATCCCCAGACACGGTTTCCTTGACCGCCTCCATCACCACGAAGGTCGAGGTATGCGAGACCCCCGGCAGGGTCGAGATCTTCTCCCCTAGCACCTGACGATAGGACGCCATGTCCCGTGTGCGGATTTTCAGCAGGTAGTCGAAATTGCCCGCAATCATGTGGCATTGTTCGACCTCTGCGATCTTGGCCACCGCGCGGTTGAACGCGGTCAGGGCCGCCTCTCTGGTGTCCGCCAGCTTCACCTCGACAAAGGCCACGTGGTCCAGCCCCAGCTTCACCGGATCCAACAGGGCGCGATACCCAATGATGATCCCCGACATTTCCAGCCGCCGCAAACGCGCTTGGGTGGGGGATTTCGACAAGCCAATCCGCTTGGCCAACTCGGTCACACTCAGCCGCGCCTCGCGGCCCAGCTCGGACAGAATCGCGTAATCGAACCGGTCAAGGTTCGCTTGATCATCTTGCATCGCAAAACCCCTAAAATAAAGTCGATGTGAATGGCCATACTCCGCAACATCGGGAAAACTGACCACATATCCTTCTATATTATGGCCCAAACGGGAAAGGAACACCATGATGCTAGATGAGAAGATGGCGTTGCCCCTGCGGATTGACGCAGCCACCTACGCCAATGAAGACGCTGTGCTGGCCGCTCTGGTAGAGGCAGCAGACCTATCCGCCGCAGATCGCGCCCAGATTTCCGCCAACGCCGCAAAACTGGTCACCGACATCCGCGGTCGTACCAATCCGGGCCTGATGGAGGTCTTTCTGGCGGAATACGGCCTGTCCACGGACGAAGGCATCGCCCTGATGTGCCTGGCCGAGGCCCTGCTGCGCGTGCCCGACGCCGACACCATCGACGCCCTGATCGAAGACAAGATCGCCCCCAGCGACTGGGGCAAGCATATGGGCCACTCGACCTCGTCCTTGGTGAACGCCTCGACTTGGGCGCTCTTGCTGACGGGCAAGGTGCTCGAGGAAAAGAAGCCCGGACCTGTGGGCCATCTGCGCAGCGCCATCCGCCGTTTGGGCGAGCCTGTCATCCGCACCGCCGTCGGCCGCGCGATGAAGGAAATGGGCCGCCAGTTCGTGCTGGGTGAGAACATCGAAGCCGCCATGAAACGCGCCGCCAAGATGGAAGAGCGCGGCTACACCTATTCCTATGACATGCTCGGCGAGGCTGCCCGCACCTACGAGGATGCAGAGCGCTATTTCACCGCCTATTCCCGTGCGATCAGCGCCATCGCGAACGCCTGCACCCATCAGGACATCCGCAAAAACCCCGGCATTTCGGTCAAACTCTCGGCCCTGCACCCGCGCTATACCGTGGCACAGCGCGACGCGATGATGCCCCTGCTGGTCGAACGTCTGACCAAGCTGTGCCTCCAAGCTGCCGATGCGGGCATGGGCCTGAACGTCGACGCCGAAGAAGCCAACCGTCTGGCCCTGTCGCTCGAAGTCATCGAGGCCGCTATGGCCGATCCCCGTCTGGCCGGATGGGAGGGTTTTGGCATTGTCGTCCAAGCCTATGGCAAACGCGCAGGTGCTGCGATCGACTGGCTCTATGAAACTGCGCAGCGCCTTGATCGCAAGATCATGGTCCGTCTGGTCAAGGGCGCCTATTGGGACACCGAAATCAAGCACGCGCAGGTCATGGGCGTCAGCGATTTCCCCGTTTTCACCGACAAGCACGCCACTGACATCAGCTACATCGCGAACGCCAAGAAGCTGCTGTCAATGACCGACCGCATCTACCCCCAGTTCGCCACCCACAACGCGCACACCGTTCAGGCCGTGCTGCATTACGCGGGCAGCGACCGCGACAGCTTCGAGTTCCAGCGCCTGCACGGCATGGGCGAGAGCCTGCATGACATCGTGCACACCGGCGAAAAGACCCGCTGCCGCATCTACGCCCCCGTTGGGGCCCACCGCGACCTGCTGGCTTATCTGGTCCGCCGCCTGCTGGAAAACGGCGCGAACAGTTCGTTCGTGAACCAAATCGTTAACGAGGCAGTCCCGCCTTCGGTTGTGGCCGCCGATCCCTTTGACGCGGTCACGGGTCGCCCCGATCACCTGCTGACGGGCCCCGAACTGTTCGGCGAACGCCCCAACTCTATGGGTTGGGACATCGAGCACGCGCAAACCCTGTCGACCGTAGAGCACGACCGCAACGTCTGGCGCGCGCACCAGTGGCACGCCGCGCCCTTGCTGGCGGGAGCGCCTGCACCAGAAACCGCGATTGACGTTGCGAACCCTGCTCTCCCTGGCGACATTCCAGGCACCGTCAGCTTTGCGTCGCCAGCCGACGTGGAGACCGCTCTGTCCGCTGCCACCCCTTGGGCCGCAAACCGTGCCACCCGCGCCGCCGTCCTGAACCGCGCCGCCGACCTGTTTGAGGCGAGCTACGGCGAGCTTTTCGCCCTGATCAGCCGCGAGGCTGGCAAGTCCCTGCCCGACGCCATCGCCGAACTGCGCGAGGCCGTCGACTTCCTGCGCTACTACGCTGCAAACGCACCCGAAGCCGCGCCCGTGGGCACCTTCACCTGTATCTCGCCGTGGAACTTCCCCTTGGCGATCTTCACCGGTCAGGTGTCCGCCGCACTGGCCACCGGCAACGCCGTTCTGGCCAAACCCGCCGAGCAAACGCCCCTGATCGCCTTCCGCGCAGTCCAACTGATGCACGAGGCTGGCGTTCCCGCGACGGCCCTGCAACTCTTGCCCGGTGCAGGGGATGTGGGCGCGGCGCTGACCTCGGACGCCCGCGAGGGCGGCGTGGCCTTTACCGGCTCGACCGAAACCGCGCTGAAAATCCGGAGTTCCATGGCGAAACACATGGCACCCGGTGCCCCGCTGATCGCGGAAACCGGTGGACTGAACGCCATGATCGTGGACAGCACCGCCCTGCCCGAACAGGCGGTCCAAGCCGTGATCGAAAGCGCCTTCCAATCTGCAGGTCAGCGTTGTTCGGCCCTGCGGTGCCTGTACGTGCAGGAAGACATCGCCCCGAACCTGCAAAAGATGCTGATCGGCGCGATGAACACCCTGACCGTCGGCAACCCGTGGGACATCAGCACCGACGTCGGCCCCGTCATCGACGACGAGGCCCAGTCCGGCATCCAGACCTATATCGAAGCCGCCCGAGCCGAGGGCCGCGTTCTGCACCAGCTGAATACCCCGAGCAAAGGCACCTTTGCCCAGCCCACCCTGCTGCGCATCGGCTCGATCAAGGAAATGGAGCGCGAAATCTTTGGCCCCGTGCTGCATCTGGCGACATTCAAATCAGGCGAGCTCGATCAGGTGATCGCGGACATCAACGGCACGGGCTATGGCCTGACTTTTGGCCTGCAAACGCGGATCGATGACCGTGTGCAGCACGTGACCGAGGCTGTCCACGCAGGCAACATCTACGTCAACCGCAACCAGATCGGTGCAATCGTCGGCAGCCAACCCTTTGGCGGCGAAGGTCTGTCCGGCACTGGCCCCAAGGCAGGTGGCCCGAACTATCTGACCCGTTTCACCAAGCGCCCCGCCCCCGCGCAGGCCGCCGAGTGGCCGGTTCCGATGGCGGAAGCCAAATTGCAAAAGCTGGTGGACCAAGCGGGCGAAGGCCCAGCGCCATCGACCATCACCCTGCCCGGCCCGACCGGCGAATCGAACCGCTTGACCGCAATGGCCCGACCGCCTGTCCTGTGCCTTGGCCCGACCAAGGCGCTCGCGGAAGAGCAAGCTGCGGCGATCCGGTCCCTTGGCGGTGTAGCTGTGGTGGCTACCGGAGCCGTTGCGCCAGCCGCGTTGCGCACACTGCGCGGTATCTCTGGCGTGGTTTACTGGGGCGATGACGCAACAGCGCGCGGCTACGGCGTGGCTCTGAGCGAACGCACTGGCCTGATCCTGCCTCTGATCACCGGCCAACCCGACATCGGACATGCCCGTCACGAGCGCCATGTCTGCGTCGATACCACTGCAGCGGGCGGAAACGCCGCCCTGCTGGCTGCATCGTCCTAAGCGCAGTCGATACCTAGACGTAGGCGGCAGTTACAATGGGCTGCCGCCTTCTTCGAACGCGCAGGCGGGGGCCAGCCCCCGCACCCCCGAGGTATTTTGGCCAAGATGAAGGGATGAGTAAGGTTAATTCGGGGTGGGCCTTGACCGGAGGGGCTCCGCGCCCGATCTCATAAGATATGTTTCCGATCAGAGACCAGAACCCGTCGAGGCAGGTGCCTTATGTCACTTACGCCTTGATCGCGGCGAATGTGCTGGCATTTTTCAGTCATTGGCCGCTTTTGGTCAGCGATGCAGAGCTGCAGCGCGTCTACTTAGAGTATGCGATGTTTCCCGTGCTGATCACGCACGGAGAGCATTTGTACACGCTGTTCACTTCGATGTTCATGCACGGCAGCTTCATGCACATCGCAGGGAATATGCTGTTTCTCTATATCTTTGGCGACAACATGGAAGAGCAGTTCGGCAGGGGTCGGTATCTGCTGTTCTATCTGGCCTCGGGTTTGGCAGCAGCCGTGTTTCAGATCGCTGCGGAACCGTTCAGCTCTGTCCCGATGGTCGGAGCCTCGGGCGCAATCGCAGGCGTAATGGGCGGCTATCTGCTGCTGTTTCCAAAGGCGCGTGTCGATATTCTGCTGATCCTGATCATTATCTGGCGGGTCATTACCGTGCCCGCGTGGCTTATGCTGGGACTGTGGTTTACGTTCCAGCTGTTTGGCGGACTGGGAACGCCGACCGACGAAGGCGGGGTCGCCTATTGGGCCCACATCGGCGGGTTCGTTGCCGGGATTGCGCTGACGTGGCCCTTGTGGCGGCGCAAAGGCGGTCGCCGTTTCTGGGATCGACAGATCGGCTTGCGCAGCATCCAGCGCGACTACACGTGGCACCGGACTCAGGTGCCTCGGGTCAGGCGCAGGTAGAAACGCAAAAGGCCGCTCCAGTAGAGAGCGGCCTTTGAAAATCGGTGAAGCGCGGTGATCAGACTTCGCGGATGATCTTGGCGAAGCGGTCGTAAACATCGGGGTTCGCAACCAGAATTTCGCCATCTTCCAGCGGATCGCGGCCTTCGCGGATCGGACCAACCATGCCGCCCGCTTCGGAGACCAGCAGCATACCCGCCGCGAAGTCCCACGAGTGCATTTCGCGTTCCCAGTAGCCTTCGTAGCGGCCAGCGGCCACGTAAGCCAGATCCAGCGAGGCTGCGCCCCAACGGCGGACGCCAGCGCATTCGGGCATCAGGCGCGACAAGTCGCGGATGGTTGCGGGGAGAGTGCGCTTGGTGCCCCACGGAACGCCAGTCGCAAACACCGAGTCGACGATCTGGTGGCGGCCCGATACACGCAAACGCTTCTGGTCGTTCAGCCAGCAGCCCGCGCCCTTTTCGGCAAAGAACATCTCGTCCTTGGCAGGGTCAAAGACCACGGCCGATACGATCTGGCCCTTGTGCTCGAGCGCGATCGACACGGCCCAGTGGGGCATGCCGTGAAGGTAGTTGGTGGTGCCGTCCAGCGGGTCGACGATCCAGCGACGGGTGGGGTCTTCGCCCTTCACTTCGCCGGTTTCCTCGCCGAGGTAACCATAGGTCGGACGGGCGCCCAGCAGCTCTTCGCGCAGGATGTGCTCTGCAGCCAGGTCGGCGCGGCTCACGAAGTCGCCCGCGCCCTTGCGCGAGACCTGAAGGTTTTCGACTTCGCGGAAGTCCTTGACCAGCGAACGGCCCGCCTTGCGTGCCGCCTTGATCATGATGTTCAGATTTGCGCTGCCCTGCATCCAACCGGCTCCTTTGTCTCAAGGCGCCCGTTTACGCATTCAAACCCCGTTTGCCAAGGGCTGATTCCCGTTCAAACAGCCTGAAGCTTGTGTGCTTCTTCTTCGGCCAGACGCAGCAGATCAACCATATAGGGTTTCTGGCGATCCTCTTCACGCAGAGCGGCATAGAGGCGGCGCGTGATCCCGTTCTTGGTCAGGGGGCGCGTGACATAGTCACTATTATACTTCACCTCGCGGACCACCCAATCAGGCAGAACGGCAACGCCGCGGTTCGAGGCGACCAAGAGCAGAATCACCGCGGTCAGTTCGGCCTGACGGACAGCGGCGGGCTCGACCTTGGCCGGCGTCAGAAGTTGGTTGAAAATGTCCAGACGCGACCGCTCTACCGGATAGGTGATCAACGTCTCGCCGCGGAAATCGGTTGCCTCGATATAGGGTTTTTTGGCCAGCGGGTTGTCTTTGGAAGCCACAAAGATCGGGTGATAGTCGAAAAGCGGCTCGAAAATCACATCACGCAGGTCTTCGGGGTCCGACGATACGACCACATCCACCTCTTCCTTTTGCAAGGCGGGCAGAGCGTCAAACGCCAGACCGGGGCGGATGTCCACATCCACATCGGGCCACAGCTTGCGAAACTCTTCCAGCACCGGAAAGAGCCATTCGAAGCACGCATGGCATTCGATCGCGATGTGAAGCCTGCCGGACTTGCCAGACCGCAACCCCATGAATTCTTCCTGAATGGCTTCGACCTCTGGTAAAATTCGATTTGCCGCCCGCAACAAACGCAAACCGGCGGCCGACAATTTCATGGGTTTGGATTTGCGCACGAACAACTCGACGCCGCACTGCTCTTCTAACCCTTTGATTTGGTGGGACAAAGCAGACTGCGTGATGTTCAGAATATCCGCCGCGCGGGCCAAACCGCCCGCCTCGTGAATGGCTTTGATGCTGCGCAAATGGCGGAACTCGATGTGCATCTTGGAGTTTGGCTCATGTTGATGTTGAAAATAATGAGTTTGTCTCACAACGACGTTTATGAGACAAGAGCGACATAGCAAAGGAGTTGATCCATGACCGCACCGCGCATTTCCTTCGAATTCTTCCCGCCCCAGTCGCTGGAAGCTTCGTTCCGTCTCTGGGATACCGTGCAGGTGCTGGCCCCCATGGGACCTCGCTTTATTTCGGTCACCTACGGCGCGGGCGGCACCACCCGTGACCTGACCCACGAGGCTGTGACCACCCTGCACAAGACCACCGGTCTGCCCGTAGCGGCTCACCTCACTTGCGTCAACGCCACCCGCGAAGAGACGCTGAACATCGCCAACAGCTATGCAGAGGCAGGCATCAACCAGATCGTGGCTCTGCGCGGCGACCCGCCCAAAGGGACCGGCGGCTTCCAGCAGCACCCCGAAGGCTTTGCCGACAGCTGCGAGCTGATCAGCGCGCTGGCCGATACCGGCAAGTTCACCCTGCGTGTGGGCGCATACCCCGAGAAGCACCCCGAGGCGACCGATCACAAAGCGGACGTTGAGTGGCTGAAGCGCAAACTGGACGCCGGTGCAACCGAAGCGCTGACCCAGTTCTTCTTCGAGGCAGAGACCTTCTTGCGCTTCCGCGACGCTTGCGCCGATGCAGGCATCACCGCGCCGATCATCCCCGGCATCCTTCCGATCGAAAACTGGAAGGGCGTCAAGAAGTTCTCGACCGCTTGCGGCACCTCGATCCCCGCATGGCTTGACGAAGCGTTCGACAAAGCGATCCGCGACGGCCGTCAGGACCTGCTGGCGACCGCGCTGTGCACCGAACTCTGTGACGAGCTGTTGCAAGAGGGCGTCGAAGACCTGCACTTCTACACCCTGAACCGTCCCGAACTGACCCGCGACGTGTGCCACGCCCTTGGCGTCACCCCACAGGTCAAGCTCGAGAACGTTGCCTGATCCAGACAATCGGGGCATGTTGCACACGCAGCATGTCCCTTTTTCGTGACCGGCAGGATTTATGACCAAAGACACCTCTTCCGACGCCCCGCTAAGCCCAGAGCTTTCGGGGCTCGACAACCTTTTGCGGATCATCAATGGCGAAGCGCCCGAGCCCCCGATCTGGGCCGCGATGGGCTATTCCATGATCCACGCCGCCCATGGCACCGTCACCCTGCGCGGTGCGCCCAAATCCGATCACACCAATCTGGTCGGCTCGACCCACGGCGGCTGGTACGCAACGCTGCTAGATAGTGCGCTTGGCGGCGCGGTGAACAGCACCAGCAAACCCGGCGAGCATTCCCTGACACTGGAACTCAAGGTCAACATCATCCGCCCGATTCCCGTTGGAATGGACGTCGAGGCCGTGGGCGAGGTTGATCACGCAGGCCGCCGCACCGGCGTCGCCCATGCACGCATCACTGGGGTCGAGGATGGCAAGCTCTACGCCACCGCGTCGACCACGATGCTTACGATCAGTTAATCACGATATCCTTGGGCGGGATCGCTTCTGACGCCAAGGTCGGCGGGGGCACCACAGCCGCCCGCGCAGCCTGATCGCTGGCCCACACGTGGTCATCATAGCGGCCATGAACCGTTTCGTGCAGCGACTCAGAGATGTCTGCGCCCACGGTCCGTGCCTTGCGCGCCAAGAACACTTTTCCCAGACCGCGCCACGTTCCCATGTTCGGCGCCCTAGGGTCCGTGGGAAAACGGTAGCGCCAGTTCTGCGGCAATGTCAGCCCGCAGTCCTCGGCCTTTTCCAGCATCCAGACAAGCGGGATATTGGACAAGGGCCGCGCCTCTAGGAAGCCATCCAATTGCCCGCCCACATCCCCGTGGGTGCCGCGGAACCAGACCTGTTCCACATGAGAGGGGCAATCATCCGTCGTCTCCCACATCACTGGCGAAAACCCGACGCGCGTCTCATCCAGCGCCAGCGCCTGATAGCCGTGGCGGATCGACGGCCCCAGCAGATGGTTGTGGAACTTGTATTTCCGGTCCGCCGCCGCCGCGAAAAAGGGCAGACGGTTCCCCAGCGCCTTGACCGTGTCCCAAACGCCGACCATGTCGATGGGGACCTCGTCGTGACACACGCGGCTCAGGAACGCGCGATCCGTGTCATGCACGCCGCGCTGATACATGCGGTAGATGTTGCGCACATTGCGCACCGTTGCCTCTGGCCCCTTCAGCAGGCCAACACTGTCGATCACCCCAGCCAATGAGCGGACCGCATAAGCCCCCCGCGAGTACCCGAACAAGAAGATCCGATCGCCGGGATGATAGCGCGAGGCCAGATAACCATAAGCCCGCCGGATCTGGCGGTTCAGCCCCCGGCCCTGCATCACGTCGTTCCAACTGCGCCAATCCTGCAGCTGGATGCCCGCTTCGTAATACAGCGACACAGGCATCCCAACCTCGTGCAGCAGGCGGTAAGTCAGGCCGGCATTCGTCTCCATCCCCAAGGTGAGGCGGGACATGGTACCGTCGAGAATAATAACATGAGTGACCGGCTGGCGGGTGTATTGCCGCGCCGTGTGGATTTCCTTGGGGCGGGCGCGAAGCCAACCCAGAATCGTATCACTCAGCCGCCACTGCATGGCTCTTCAACAGCTCCCACATTTTCAGAGGGGTGAACGGCATGTCGACCCGCGTGATCCCTCTGCTCCAAACGGCGTCCTGCACCGCATTCCCTACAGCAGCCAGTGCACCAACTGTGCCAGCTTCGCCGCAGCCCTTCATTCCCATGATATTTGCCGTGCTGGGAACAGGCTCTGACGTGAACGACACCCAAGGGCAATCGACTGCCCGCGGCATCGCGTAATCCATAAAGGTCGCGGTCAAAAGCTGGCCCGTATCATCATACACCACATGCTCGGAAATGGCTTGGCCAATCCCTTGGGCGACCCCGCCATGGACCTGTCCCTCGGCCAGCAAAGGGTTGATGAGGTTGCCGAAATCATCGACCACGGTATAGCGGTCCACGGTCACAACGCCGGTATCAGGGTCAATCTCGACCTCTGCAATATGCGCGCCGTTCGGATAAGACCGACCGGGCAGCTTGGCCCGCGCCTCGTGGGTCAGCAGATCGTCACGCCCCGCATCCCGCGCCATCTGCGCCGCCTCCAGCATGGTGGGGGCGGTGTTCGACCCCTCGATCCGGAAGCGTTCGTCGTCAAAGCTGACATCATCTGCCAATACGTCCTCAGCCTCGGCCAGAAACGCCGCGAAGGCTTCGATCATCTTGGCCGTCGTTGCCAAAGTCGCGGTGTTCTGGGTGGTCACAGAGCGGGACCCGCCCGTGCCGCCGCCCTGCGCGATCAGGTCGCTATCGCCTTGGATCACAGAAATCCGCTCCACCGGAATGCCGGTCTGGTCGCTCAGGAACTGCGCATAGACGGTCTCGTGCCCCTGCCCGTTCGACTGCGTACCGACATAGATCGACACGGTGCCATCGTCGTGAAATTCGACTTTCGCCCCTTCGGACGGATCGCCAAGGATGCTCTCGATGTAGTAGCACAGGCCCATGCCACGCAGACGCCCCTGTGCCGCACTCGCGTCTTTACGAGCGGCAAAACCCTTTAAGTCCGCCTCGGCCTCTGCCCGATCCAGAACGCGATTGAAGTCCCCCACGTCGTACAACTCCCCTGACGCCGATTTATAGGGAAAGGCATCCACGGGGATAAAGTTCCGCCGCCGCAGCTCAATCGGGTCCACGTCCAGCATCCGCGCCGCGTGATCCATGCAGCGTTCCAGCGCATAGATCGCCTCCGGGCGGCCTGCGCCGCGATAGGCGTCCACCTGAACCGTGTTGGTGTAAAAACCGCGCGACCGTAAATAGGTGGTCTGCACATCGTAGGTGCCGGTCAGCACCTTGGCGAACAAACCCGCCTGAATGAGCTGCCCATTCTCGGAATTAAAGGCCCCAAGATTGCATCGCGTGTCCACGCGGTACCCCACCAATTTCAGATCCGCGTCAAAAGCCATCTCGCAGCAAGACACCAGATCGCGCCCGCCATTGTCCGACAGCATCGACTCCGTCCGCTCGGCGAACCATTTCACCGGCTTGCCCAGAACCCGCGCCGCCTGCGCCACCGCGAAATATTCAGGATAGCCCATGGCCTTCATGCCGAAACCGCCCCCCACATCGGGGTTGGTGACGCGAATCTGTTCTGGCTCCAAGCCCATCGCCTTGGTCAGATCGCCCTTCATCGCCCACACGCCCTGCCCGTTAAAGGCAAAGTGCAAGCGGCTGCCGTCCCACTCGGCGAAACAGCCGCGCGGCTCCATCGAGTTTACGATGATCCGGTTGTCCTCGATCTCCAGCGACACCACATGGGCGGCCTCGGCGAACACTGCCTCCGTCGCAGCCTCGTCCCCCATGTCCCAATCAAAGGCACAGTTGTCCGGCGCTTCGGGATGCACGACAGGCCCGCCCGCATCATAATCCAGCTTTGCGGGCAGCTCTTCGTAGTCCAGTTCGATCAACTCGACCGCATCCTTGGCCGCTTGCGCCGTCTCGGCGACAACCAGCGCCACAGGCTCCCCGACGAATCGCAGCACGTCCCGCGCCAGCATGGGCCGCTCCGGCGCAGCCGCCTTGCTGCCATCGCGGTTCGTCAGAACCATCCCGCGCATGGCCACATTCATGCCCGCCGCGATCAGATCCTCGCAGGTCAACACACACAGCACGCCCTCCGCCTCGCGCGCTGCTGATACGTCCAGCGTGGTGATCCGCCCATGGGCCACCGGAGAGCGTAAGAACACCCCGACACCTGCGCCGTCGGGCACGATATCATCGACATAACGCCCCCCGCCGGTCAGAAAACGGATGTCCTCGCGGCGCGTCACCGGCTGGCTCTTGCCGAACTTCTCCATGCTGTCCTCCATAGCGGTCTTTCTTCCGACAGTAGTCGGCCTATCCAACAAGTCCAGCCACCATCATCCATCCGCGCCAGACTGTCAGGCATTCATCACCTTGCCGAAATGCAAAGTCATATCGTATGATTCGGCAAAGCAATTTGCCCAAGGACCGGTGCAGACCATGCAACTTGACGCAACAGACCTCGCCCTGATCGCAGCCCTGTCGGAAAATGCCCGCATGAGCGTCTCGACCATCGCGCGCCGCATCGGCTTGGCCCGCACTACGGTCCAAGCGCGTCTTGAACGTCTGGAAAAATCCGGCGTCATCGAGGGCTACTCGATCCGCCTCGGCGCGGGCGCCCGCCCCGCCATCAGCGGCACGCTTTTGGTCTGCACAGATCCTCACGAAACCTCGGCCATCGTAGGACGCATCAAATCCCTGCCAGAGGTCAAGGCCATCCACAGCGCCTCGGGCCGCTATGATCTGGTGATCGAGGTTGCCACAGACGACACCGCCACTTTGGACCGTACCCTCGAATGGATCGGCAGCGCCCGCGGCGTCAAAGAGATCGAGAGCCTGATCCACCTCGCCACCAAGCTTGAACGCCGCACCTGACCCCTGCTGCTTCGGAGCCTGCCCTCGCACGCAGGACCAAGAGACGGGCAAAGGGCTCCGGCGCAAGGCAAATCGCGGAGGCTCCGCGCGGCACGCGGGGATACCGCTATTTTCCTTGAGACGGAGGCCGCCGCCTGTCACGCCAGTCCATGCGCGCGGGCAGGCTTCGTTGCTGCTTTGGTGAGGTCCCGAGCACCCCACAAACAAAAAAGCGCGCGGTCCCGCGGACCGCGCACCTTTGAATTCGCCCATCCTGAACCGGCTTACGCGGTCAGACCCTGAGGCTCTGCCAGTCCATTCGCGCGGCAGCACGCGGTGACGGTGTTCGCCAACAGGCACGCAATGGTCATGGGGCCCACGCCGCCCGGAACAGGGGTGATCGCGCCCGCAACGGCAGCAGCGCTCTCGAAATGCACGTCGCCCACCAGACGGGTTTTGCCCTCGCCCTTCTCCGGAGCGTCGATGCGGTTGATGCCCACGTCGATCACGGTCGCGCCTTCTTTGATCCAGTCGCCGGGAACCATCTCGGGGCGGCCAACAGCGGCAACCACGATATCGGCGCGGCGAACCACATCGGCCAGATCCTTCGTGCGGCTATGCGCGATGGTAACAGTGCAGCTTTCCCCCAACAGGAGTTGCGCCATCGGCTTGCCCACGATGTTCGAACGGCCAATCACGACCGCGTCCATACCCGACAGCGACCCGTGATGATCGCGCAGCATCATGAGGCAGCCCAGCGGCGTGCAAGGCACCATGGCCTTCTGACCGGTCCCCAACAGACCCACGTTCGAGATATGGAAACCGTCCACGTCCTTGGCCGGATCAATCGAGTTGATCACCAGATCGCTGTCCAGATGATCGGGCAGCGGCAACTGCACCAGAATGCCATGAACCGCCGGATCGTTGTTCAGCTGATCAATCAGCGCCAGCAGATCCGCCTCGGATGTGGCGGCGTCCAGCTTGTGCTCGTAGCTGTTCATGCCAGCCTCGACCGTCTGCTTGCCCTTGGAGCGGACATAAACTTGCGACGCGGGGTCCTCACCCACCAGAACCACCGCCAAACCGGGGGTGATGCCGTGCTCTTCTTTCAGGCGGCTAACATGGCCTGCCACCTTTTCGCGTACCGTGGCCGCAAAGGCCTTGCCGTCGATGATCTTCGCGGTCATCTGGTTACTCCTTGTGGGTCCCGAGAACCCGTTCCTCGCGATCGATCGACCAGTCGATGATCTTGCGCCAGAGGCTCTCAGTCAAATCGGGGTCAAGCCCCTGCGAATCCGCCTTATTGCGCACGTTAGCGACAACTTCCTCGACTCGGTCGCGAATACGGGCGGGTAAACCTGCGTCCGGTTTCAACTGGATGGCGCGGTCGATATAGGTCGCGCGCTCAACCAATAGGGCCACAAGCTGGGTGTCCAGATCATCTATCTGGGCACGCAAGGTAGGCATGTCGGGGCATTCGGTAGGGGCGCGGCGCGTCCTGTCCATCCTGTCATATCTCCTGCGGGCGAGTGTTGCGCCCGCAGGTAATCGGTTCTGCACCTCAGAACAAGTGCCGGATCGGCCCTAACCGCTTTATTCAGCGCGCGCGGCGTCCAGATGCTGCCAAACTGGCTGGTCGGGGATGTGCAGGCGCAAGGTATCGCCCACCTTCAGCGCACCAGGACGCTCGACCCAAGCGGTCACACCGCGCCGGTTCAGAGCGGCAGTTTTGAAGGCTTTGCCTTTGCCGGGCGCCTCTTCTTCAATGACCTTGGCGGGCAGATGGCAGGGGCGGTTTTCCATGTCGATCACAATCGTCGCCCCGCTCTCGGCCTGAAGGCGCGACGACGGCGGCACATGGGTGAAATCGGGAATGCCCTCAATCACGATACTTATCCCCGCCCACGCGGGGTTGAACGCATCAACGCCCATCTCGGCAGCGATTTCAGACAGTTGCTCGGCCGACAGAATCGTTAGCTGGCGGACATTGGCGATCTCGGTGCCCTTGGGGTGTTGTGATTTCACGCGGCTGCAAGAAGGGCGGGTTTCGCCCCCGTGAGATTCGGTTGCAACGCCAGCCCACGTCAGGTCCATCTGCTCTAGCGGCTCTGACGCCAGCGATGCGTCGCGGTCTGGCACGTGCCCCAGCCACGTGATCTTTGCGGAGAAGGATGTGGGCTTGAGGGCGGGCATGGTGAGTCCTTTCGTCCGTCGAGACTGTGTGCCCCTTCGGGATAGTGAGTATTTTCGGCAAAAAGAAGCGGGGAATTTCGTTCGGGGCGCCTGAGGCCGGAAAAGCAAAACGCCCCGCTCTTGGGCGGGGCGTTTGATATGGCGTTATGCCGAGGGTTCAGGTTCCGGTGTGTCCCCCGACGGCTTGTTCTTGCCGCGGGTTTTGGGGATCGCCGTGATGCTGCTGGAGCCAGCGTCATCCTCGTCATCCTGACCAGAGGCCTGAGGAGGCTCGCCGCGCATGACGCGCTTGATCTCTTCGCCGGTCAGGGTCTCGTATTCGAGCAGACCCTTGGCCAAACGCTCCCACTCTTCGTTCTTTTCAGTGAGGATCTGGTAGGCGCGCTCGTATCCGCGTTGGATGATGCCGCGCACTTCCTCTTCGATCAGTTCTTTGGTGTGGGCCGAGACCGACAGGCCTGCGGTGTTACCAGAGTAGCCTTCGTGGGCTTCGGAATAGTCGATGTTGCCGACCTTGTCCGACATGCCCCAGCGCAGGACCATGGCACGGGCCAGAGCAGACGCCTGCTGGATGTCGCCAGCCGGACCGTTAGAGACCATGTCTTCGCCGTACTTGATGATCTCGGCGGCTTTGCCCGCCATGGTCATCGCCAGCTTTTCCTCGCACTCCGACTTGTGCCAGTTCAGGCGGTCGATTTCCGGAAGGCTGACGACCATGCCCAAGGCGCCACCGCGCGGGATGATCGTCGCTTTGTAGACCGGATCACACTGGGGCAGTTCCAGACCGACCACGGCGTGACCAGCCTCGTGGTAAGCGGTCTTTTCCTTTTGGTCAGCGGTCAGGACCATGCTGCGACGCTCGGCGCCCATCATGACCTTGTCCTTGGCGTTTTCGAAATCTTCCATCGTGATGAAACGACGACCGATACGAGCGGCCATCAGCGCGGCCTCGTTCACGAGGTTCGCCAAATCCGCACCCGAGAAACCGGGCGTGCCGCGCGCGATGATGCGCAGGTCGACGTCGGGGCCCAGCGGGGTCTTGCGCGCGTGAACGCCCAGGATCTTTTCGCGGCCCTTAATGTCGGGGTTCGGCACGGTGACCTGACGGTCAAAGCGGCCCGGACGCAGCAGTGCGGGGTCCAGAACGTCGCGGCGGTTGGTGGCCGCGATGATGATCACGCCCTCGTTCGCCTCGAAGCCGTCCATTTCGACCAGCAGCTGGTTCAGGGTTTGCTCACGCTCGTCGTTGCCGCCGCCGATGCCAACACCACGGGCACGGCCCACAGCGTCGATTTCGTCGATGAACACGATACAGGGCGCGTTCTTTTTCGCCTGTTCGAACATGTCACGGACGCGGCTTGCGCCCACACCCACGAACATTTCCACAAAGTCAGAGCCCGAGATGGTAAAGAAGGGCACACCCGCCTCACCCGCGATCGAGCGGGCCAGCAGCGTTTTACCGGTACCCGGAGGGCCAACCAGCAACGCACCTTTGGGGATCTTGCCGCCAAGACGGCTGAACTTCTGCGGGTTGCGCAGGAATTCCACGATCTCTTCCAGCTCTTCTTTGGCCTCGTCGATGCCTGCCACGTCGTCAAAGGTGACGCGGCCATGCTTCTCGGTCAGCAGCTTGGCCTTGGACTTGCCAAAGCCCATAGCGCCGCCACGGCCACCGCCGCCGCCCTGCATCCGGTTCATAAAGAAAATCCAGACGCCGATCAGCAGCAGGAACGGCAGCAGGGACACGAGGAAGGTCTGAAGACCGCTCTGTTCCTGACTCCGTGCCTCGAACGGAATGTTGTTGTCGACCAGGGTCTGGGTGATCTGAGCGTCACCGGGTTTGATCGTCTGGTAGTCCCGACCATCGCTGCCTTGGAAGCGGATGGTTTCCCCATCCAGCGTCACACGGGCGACGTTGCCGTTGTCCACAGACTGCACAAACTCCGAATAGCTGACGGTCTGGCTCTGCATCGAGGTGCCGCTGCCACTGAACAGATTGAACAGGGCAAGGACCAGCAGAAACAGCACGACCCAGAATGCGATGCTACGCGCGTTTTGCAAAAGTCATCTCCTTGAAGTCCAAAGCCAGAGACGCGCCCTGACCTTTTCACATCAAAATAGAGAGTCAGAAGCGAGGTTCAATGCGATAAGATGCTTTGAGTGAAATCATCTGCCCCGATTTCACGATGAATCTGCCATCCACAGGCCCAACCGGCCATCGGCGCGGCGATCAATCGATCGTTTTTCCACACCGCTGGCTCTGCGATCAGGGCAGCGTAGGGGCGCGTGTCGGGGCGCCCGTCGGGCAGTTGGCGCATGCCTTCGGGGCCCAAAGCGCGGATTTCGGCGGGTTCGGCACCTGTCGGCGGGATGGCTTGCCACACCCCGTCCCACAAGGCTGGAGGCGTGGCTGTGATGTCGCGCACGGCGTTGTATTCACGGAAAATCGCGATCGTGCCCTTGCGCGGGCGCAGGGCACATCCGGCCAAGGTCGTGGGCTGATCGTCCCGCAGATTCGCGATCGCCCCTTCGACCGCATCAGATCGCGGCGCATAGGGCGCGGGCGCGATCCAGCGCAACGCCGCCAATATCAGACGGCGCGAAATTTCTGTCGGGGCGGCCCACAGGGGCTCTGCCTGTAATTCCAGCACGCCGCCATCGACTGTGGCAATTTGCGCAGCCAAATCCGATGTAATTTCTTCTAAAGCGTCCCGCGCTTGCTGCTGGTGCAGGGCCACCTGCGCCAAAACGTCTGCCCCGATCCCCAATTCTGTCAGCAGCGGCATTGCCTTGCGCATTTTCACACGGGTGAAGCGTTCGTTCTCGTTGGACGGATCATCGACCCAAGACACTCCGCTATCCGTCAGCCAGTCACGGATGTCCTGACGCGGGCAATCCAGCATCGGACGCCACCAGTGGCCCCAATAGGATTCGCGCCACTCGGGCATCGCCGAGAGTCCATCCACGCCGGACGCCCGCGACAGCCGCATCAGCACCGTCTCAGCCTGATCGTCCTGAGTATGCCCCAAGGCAACCACGGGAATCTCGCGCTCCGCCGCCCACGCACCGATCAATCGCTGCCGCGCACGGCGCGCCGCGTCCTGCAGGTTCCCGTGCCCGCTCCAGTCGGTCCATTCCAAAATGTCGTGGGACAACCCCAAGAGCCGCGCCGCTTCGGCAACGCCCTCGGCCTCGGCCCGCGACTCAGCCCGCAGGCCATGATCCACGGTCACGATCTGCGGTTTCAGCCCCGCCGCCACCGCAGCCCGCATCAACCCCACAGAATCAGAGCCCCCCGACACCGCAATGCCGAGGGGCTGTGGCGCGGCCCGAAGCCGCGCAATGACGTTACGAAGCGCCGCGCTCACGAGCAGCCCAGATCGCCCATCGCCGTGCTGGCATCGGACACCGCCGGATCACCGGGGAAACGGACACTGACCTCGGACAAGGTCACGCAGGCCTCGTTCAACTGGCCAAGCTGGCCCAGAGCCGATCCCAATCCGGTCAAGGCTTCGGCAGCGCCGGGCCCTTCGGGATCGGTGGAGAACGCCTGCAAATAAGCGCGCGCGCTTTCGCGGGTGTCAGCCTGCTGCTTCAGCGCCTTGGCGCGTCCCAGATGGGCCGTCGCGGTCAAAGGACTGCCTGGATACGCCTCGATGAACGCAGCGAAATCCGCCGCCGCCTCGTCAAAGCGCCCTTCGGTCAGGGCCAGTTGCGCACGGTCGAAATCCGCTTGCTCGCTGACAGCCAATTCGGTGCCAGCGGACTCGGACCCGCCCGTCGCAGGTTGGATCGGAGAGACCGGCATAGCCGCCCCCGTCTCTGCCCCGCCCAAACGCGGCATATCCTCTAGGGTCGAGATATCGCAGCTGGCTTCCAACTCGCACAGACGGAAGTTCAGATCGTTCACGCGGTTGGTACCCGCGGTGACGACGGTTTCGATCCGGTGGCCCAACTCCTCGATCCGGTTGGTCAGACGGGTCATTTCGGATTCGATGGCGTCCACACGGGTCAGCACCGATCCGCCCTGCACCGATCCACCGGGCGCGCCTGTGGTGGACAGCTCGCGCTTCAGGCGCTGGATATCCACATTCAGCACAGACAACTGCTGACGCAAATCCGCCAGTGTTGCCTCGTCCGCCTGCTGCGCCCAAACAGGCGCAACAGCCAGAACTGTCCCGATCATCAGCGCACCCAAGGTCTGCCGGATCATCCCAAACTCCTTTTAAACGCGGTCACAAATCAGCTGGAAAAGGCACTGCCCGAAATCACGGTCACAGCACGGCGGTTCTGCGAATAGCAGTCCTCGCTCGAACAGACAGCGATGGGGCGTTCCTTGCCATACGACACGGTTTCCAGACGGGTCGCGGGCACACCCTGCGAGATCAGGAAATCACGCACAGCGGTCGCACGGCGCGCACCCAGCGCGATGTTGTATTCGCGGGTGCCTTGCTCGTCCGCATGACCTTCGATCACTGCTTTGTAATCGCTGTTGGTCAGCAGCCACTGAGCTTGCTTGTACAGGGTTTCCTGCGCGGTTGCGGTCAGCGACGACTGGTCCACAAGGAACAGCACGCGATCACCAACCGCCTGCTGGAAATACGCGGGGCTCGACGGATCGCCATAGGCACCATTTGCGCCTGCGCCATAGCCTGCGCCCGCACCAGCGCCCCCGTCCGCGCCAAAACGGTCCGCACCGGTTTTGGAACACGCCGAGAGGCCAAGGGCCGCAACGAGAACTGCGATTGTGCCAAGAGTTTTCATGATTTAGATTCCTGCTCTTTCGATTTTTGAGCTTTATAACACAAGGCTTGCGCCCAAGATACGGTTACCGCTGTAACGGAGACCACGCGGGGTCCGATCCGCCTGCGGGAATGCTGACACGCTTCAGATTGCGGCCCGAGATATCGACCGAGTACAGCGCTGCGGCACCATTCTCGCCCTGCGTTTCACGGGTGAACATGATCACGCGGCCATTGGGCGACCAAGTCGGGCCTTCGTCCAAGAACGATGCGGTCAGCAAACGTTCTTCGCTGCCATCCACGCGCATCACGCCAATGTGGAAGCGGCCTTTGTTCTGCTTGGTGAACGCGATCATATCGCCGCGGGGCGACCACACGGGCGTGCCATAACGGCCATCGCCAAAGCTGATGCGGGTCGGCTCGCCGCCACTCGCGGACATAATGTACAGCTGCTGGCTGCCCGAGCGGTCACTCTCGAACACAATCTTGCTGCCATCGGGGCTAAAGCTCGGCGCAGTCTCGATCGAGGGCGCACTGGTCAAACGGTTGCGCTGACCCGACGCAAGGTTCAGCGAATAGAGGTCGGTATTGCCGCCCTCGGTCACCGAATAGACCACAGTGTTACCGTCAGGCCCGAAACGGGGGGCAAAGCTCATGGTGCCGGGCTGATCGGCCAGCGGGCGACGGGTCGCACTGCCCACGTCCATCACATAGATGCGGGGGAAGCCGCTTTCGTAGCTGGTGTAAAGCACGCGATCCCCTGTGGGCGAAAAGCGCGGCGCCAGCACGATGCTGCTGCTGTCGGTCAGGTAGTTCACGTTCGCGCCGTCGTAATCCATGATCGCCAGACGCTTCTGACGCTGGGCTTTGGGGCCCTGCTCGGATACGAACACAACGCGGCTGTCGAAATACGGGCCCTCGCCGGTGATGCGGCTATAGACTTGATCGGCGACCTTGTGGGCCATGCGGCGCCAGCCATCGGTGGTGCCCGCAAACTGCAGGCCTTCGCCCATCTCGCCGTTGCTAAACACGTCATGCAGACGGAATTTCACGATCAGACGACCGCTCGCATCCGTGGACACCGCGCCCGTCACCAGCGCCTGCGCGTTCACGGCCTTCCAGTCGGCATACTGCACCGGAGCCGAGAAATTGCTGATGGTGCTGATATGCGCCTCGCGCGGGATCTCGCGGAACAGGCCGGTGCCCACCAGATCGGCGGCGATCACGCGGGTCAGCTGCGCGGCCATATCCTGCGCACCAGCGGTTTCCGCCACGAATTGCGGGACCGCGATCGGCATCGGCTCGATCACACCCTGGGTAATATCGATCCGGAGCGGCCCGCCCTGCGCAAAAACAGGCGCAGCGGTGCCAGCGACCAGAGCAAGTGCCAGAGCGAGGGCGTGTGCAAAGGGTTTCATCATTACTCCATCCTCACGTTCGGTGAGTCTCTGTTCCTGGGGTGACCCTAACGCAATCTCATCTGCGAAGGATCAAAAGTCATTTCGATCTGTTTCCACTGCTCGTATTTTTCCGAGGGCAGCGGATATCCTTGGCGTTGGCAGCGCAAAATGGCGCGGCGCGCGGCCTGATAGGCGGTCTCGACGGCGGGGCCTTCGCCCCCTGACGCGGACACAAGGTTGATACTGCCCTGATCCACGGTTCCGTCGGGGTTCATGTTCATGCCGACCACGACCGTCACGTTTGCCGCTTGCGATCCCACGTCCACAACCCAGCACTGCTGGACCGACACGCGCAGACCTTCACGCTCTCCGGCGCTCAGGGGCGGGGCGGCACTGCGGCTTGGCGCAGGCTCGCTGGTCGCGCCGCCCAAAGCTTCGGCCAACGCGCCCTCCAGCGCACCGGCCAACGGATCGGCAGCTGGTTCCGGCTCTTCTGCCGGCGTCTCGGCGGGCGGCTCTTCCTCTGCCGGCTCTTCGGCCTCAGCGGTCTCGACCGGTGGCGGCGTCGGACGGTTCGGGCGCATCATCGGACGCAAGGACCGCTCCATCGACGAGGCAGGCTCCTCGGCTTCGGTCACGATCTCTGTCGTTGCGGCCTCGGGTGCGGCGGCTTGCTGTTCTTCTTGCACAGGGGCCTCTGCGGGCACCTCGGCATCCGCAGCCTCTTGGCGTTCGGGCGCAACCTCGACATCCTCGGGCGGGGCCTCGACCGGCTCGGGCGCCACGCGGGGCGCCTCTTCGGGCGTCGGCGTGTCGCTCGGCGGCGCATCGGGGGCCTCTGCCGCGACCTCGGGGATCACGGGCTCGGGCTCCGGCTGCGGGACCGGTTCGGGTTCAGGCTCCGGTTCCGGCTCGGGCTGCGGCGGCGTCACAGGCAGTTCGGGAGGGCGCAGCGCCTGATCCAACTCCTGTGGCGTCTCGGCCTCTGTCGGCTGGGGCACGACCTCTTCGGCGTCCTCGGCGGTCTGCGGCGCAGTCAGCGCGGCAAACTCCTCGGCCGAGATCAGAGAGACATCGGTGGCGTTCTCGATAGGCAAAGGCTCCGAGTTGAAGGTGCCCCCAAAGATCACCCACAGCAGCAGCACCGTGTGCCCTGCGCCAGAGATATAGGTGCCGGTCTTCACCGTTCGCCCCTAGTTCCCAGACCCTGTCAGGCGCGCCCCGCCAGCATCGGTCACCAGACCGATATCGGGGAAGCCCCCCGCACTCAGCGCACCCATCACTGTCATCACATCCGAATACGGGACGTTGCCATCGGCCCGCAAAAACACTTTGGTCGTCGCCCGCTCTGCGCCAATGGCCTGCAGACGGCTGACCAGATCTTCCATCGCCACGTCGGTGGTCATGATCATCACGCGGCCATCGCCGGTCATGGTCACGGTCAGCGGCTCTTCCTGATCCGAAGACAGCGCGCCCGCCGCCGATTTCGGCAGTTCTACGGGGACACCCACAGTCATCAGCGGCGCCGCGACCATAAAGATGATCAAGAGCACCAGCATCACGTCCACAAAAGGCGTGATGTTGATCTCGGCCATCGGCTGCGCCCGACTGCGGCGACGGCCGCCGGACGCTCTCTCTCGTTTCATGACACCCGCGCCCATGGATCAGCTATCCAGCTGGCGCGACAGGATGGTCGAGAATTCGTCGGCAAACGCCTCGTACCCGCCCAAAATCTTGTCCGAAATGGTGCTGAGTTGGTTGTAGAACACAACCGCCGGGATCGCCGCCAGCAGACCCAACGCGGTCGCCAGCAGCGCCTCGGCGATACCGGGGGCAACAACCGCAAGCGAGGTGTTCTGCTGCTCTGCAATCTCAATGAAAGAGTTCATGATACCGACCACTGTACCGAACAGACCCACGAACGGGGTCACCGACCCGATGGTCGCCAAATAGCCCAGCTGCCCCTGCAGATCATCCGCCTCGCGGGTGATCGCCACGTTCATGCTGCGTTCAATGCGCGCTTGGGCGTTCGGGATCAGATGGCCTTCGGCGTCATGGCTGCGGCGCCACTCTGTCATCGCGGCCGCAAAAATCCGTTCCTGTCGTCCCTCCGGGTCCGGCCCCAGATTGTCGAACAATTCGTCCAAGGGCTCGCCCGACCAGAACACATCGTCAAAGACCGCGGATTCGCGCTTGGCCTTCCGGTACACGATGTACTTCTGGATGATGATTGACCACGCCCACACAGAGGCGGCGATCAATAGGATCATTACGATTTTAACGACGAATGTCGCGCGTGCAAAAAGGGCCCAGAAGGAGAAATCAATCTCCTGCGCCACTGCGAGGGTCGTTGCGTCCATATGCCTGCTCTTGCCTTCAGATCCGCACTTTTCAATGCGCGGTTAGTTTCGCAGCAAAATACAGAGTTTTGGAGTGCCTTGCCAACACAAGCGCGTCAGCAAGGCGAAATAGTGGCATTTTTAGTGCAGAAGCAGGCGAATACTCGCCGGAAGCCGCGCCGGATGGCCCGTTTCGGACAGCGCGACCACGGTCACCTGTGCGGCAAATAACACTTCCTCGCCGCGCTTGACCTGTTGGTGCAGAATAATGCGAGCGCCCGTGACCGCCTCGAGCGTGGTTTCGACCACCAAATCGTCATCGAAACGTGCAGGTGACAGGTAATCGGCCTCCACGCGCCGCACCGCAAAAACGATTCCCTCTGATTCCTTCAGGGCCTTCTGATCCACACCCAGCCCGCGCACCCACTCGGTCCGCGCCCGCTCGATGAATTTCAGATAGTTGGCATAGTAAACAATACCCGCCAGATCGGTGTCTTCGTAATAGACCCGCAAGGAAAACCGGTGCGTCATAAAAGTGCCTCTTGCTGAACACGGCCGACCCTAAGGCCGCCCCTCAGCACGAGCAACCCACAACACCCGCTTACACCCCGCGTCAGTCCGGCGCGTACATCGCCACCCGCGCCGACAAGCGCAGGGCGTGGCTCGGGTCCTGCGCCATCGCGGGCATCACAGGATCGTAGGCCGCCTTGATCAGCCCCGCAAAATCGGGCCGCAGGATCGTATGATCCCCCGCCACAGCCAAGGGGCTGCGATCCCGAAACGCCTCGTCCGACCAGAGCAGCATGGTCTGCACGATCTGGCTCAGCGCCAGGGTCTCTGCCGGCACCTTGGACAGCTCCTTGTCCATCCGAAGGAACACAAAGGCCGCGCGGATCGCCCCGTCCTTGTCAAACCGGAAGAACCGGTACTGGTTGGCATCCGCCGCTTCCAGCCGCCCAACCAGTGGCCCCAGATCCGGCACCAACTGTTCCATGTGCGGCACCTCGGTCAACTCTTTCCACTCGCGGAAAAAGAACACCATCAGGTTCGAGCCCAGCTCCGGATCGGTCTCGGCCAGCTGATGCCCCGCCAGCGCGACCACAGCCTCCAGCGCGCCCTTGACCACCTGCAAAGTCGCCTCTTCGACCCCGAACACCACCGGCGCAATCGGGCGGCCCCAGCGGGCAAATAGATACTCACCACTGCTGCGGGTAAAAAGAGCTTCGACCTCTTCAGGCGCCATGGCATCCTCCAAACACAATCATTTCCAAGCAATACGCGACCCCCACCCGAATTTCCAGCGACCCCGCCTCCTCTTTCTTGGCCCAAATACCCATCAGGCCGCAGGCCCCACGCGCGGCACGCGCGCAACACAGCCCCTCCAACCGGTCAGACAGCTTGACAAGTCGCCACCCTCACAGACAACCATAAGAAAACACGGATGAATTGATGCTGGTCTTTCTGAAACACAATCTGGTTTTCTTCGCCGTCCCAAAGACCGGCACAACCTCCTACCAAGCCGCCCTCAAGGGCAAGGCCGACATCGTCATGCGCGGCGCCCCTGCGGTGAAACACCTGAACATGCGCAAGTACGAGCGCAGCTTCGGCCCCTTCTTGCGAAAAGCGTTCAACCTGCACCCCGAACGGATGGCCGTCATGCGCGAACCGCTCGACCTGATGCGCAGCTGGTACAAATACCGCTCGCGGCTCAAAGCCGACGACAAAAACTCGACCGCCAATATGAGTTTCGAGCAGTTCATCGAACTCTCGCTCCAGTTCAAACCGCCTTCGGTTGCCGCCGTCGGCACCCAAATGAACTTTCTCGCGGGCAAATCCGGCAAGAACGGCATGCACCATCTCTTTGCGATCGAGCACGCGGAACTCTTGGACGAATTTCTGGCCAACATCTTCGAAGAGCCGATGAAAATCCCGCGCAAGAACGTCTCGCCCAAGGCCCCCACCCCCATCTCGGACGAACTGGCCCTGCGCTTCCGCGAGGAACGCGCCGATGAATACGCGCTCTATGACGCGCTCATTGCATCTGGCGGTTATCTGAGCACCCCCCAAGAGGACACCGAATCAGCCGCCTGACCGGCGGCCCGAAACAGCCTCTACGCCCGCAAAACAGGGGATTTTCCAGCCTTTCCGGCCTGTTTTGCGCCCATACGCTCTTTCCCTTTCAGCTAATTTCGACTATACGCCCGCGAACGGATCGTCCCGCAGCCCACCAGCGCGGGACGCTTCGTTTTTGGGCCGGCGCGAACCGGCATTGACCGGGCATACACCCTTGGAGGATGCCCACAATTTTTGGAGATTAAATCATGGCACGTGAAGTCCTTGATTTCGAAGCACAAGTGCGCACGGGGACAGGCAAGGGGGCCGCTCGTCAAGCTCGTCGCGAGAACCTCGTCCCTGGTATTGTTTACGGCGGTGGCGTTGACCCCCAGCCGATCAACATCCCCTACAACAAGCTGATCAAAGCGCTGAAGAACGGCCGCTTCCTGTCGCAGCTGTGGAACCTGAAGGTCGAAGGCCAAGAAGACGTGCGCGTCATCTGCCGCAACGTCCAGCGTGATGTTGTCAAAGACCTGCCGACCCACGTTGACTTCATGCGTCTGCGCCGCACCTCGCGCGTGAACCTCTACATCCACGTAGAGTTCATCAACGACGAAGAGTGCCCCGGCCTGAAAAAAGGCGGCGTTCTGACCGTTGTACGTCCCGACGTAGAGCTGATGGTTACCGCAGGCGACATCCCCGAGAAGCTGGTTGTTGACCTGGCAGGCCGCCAGATCGGCGACGTGATCCACATCTCGGACATCACCCTGCCCGAGGGCACTCGCCCCACCATCACCGATCGTGACTTCGTCATCGCGAACATCTCGGCGCCCGCGGGCCTCGTTGGTGGCGACGACGAAGAAGAAGCAGAAGGCGGCGAAGAGTAATCTTCCCCCCTCTGATCCTATCGGATACGGAAAACGGAGCCTTCGGGCTCCGTTTTTTGTTGCCCAGTGGTCTGGGGTCTGGGGATCAGGCGACCGACTGGACGGTCTCGAAAATCTCTAGCTCTGGCGGTCCCATATACATGTCCTTGTTGCTGCCCGCCCCCTTGTGGGCCATGCGGAACGCCTCGGACTTGGTCCACGCCACGAACGACGCCTCATCTTCCCACACGGTGTGCGAGGCATACAGGACATAGTCCTCGGCCTCTGGCCCCTTCATCAGGTGGAACGCTTTGAAACCGGGAACGGTGTTCAGATGGCTGTCGCGGCTGCGCCAGACCTCTTCGAACGCCTCTTCGGATCCCTTTTTGACTTTGAACCGGTTCATCGTGAGGTACATCAGCCTCTCCTTTACGTCTTTGTCATTGCGGCAAGGGTGGCGAAGGCTGCCCTGAGTTGGCATATATGCCACCGCAACACATCAGCAAGGAAGGTTCCAGATGCTCCTCTTCGTCGGTCTTGGAAATCCCGGTGCGAAATACGCAGGCAACCGGCACAATATCGGCTTTATGGCACTGGACCAGATTGCCGCCGACCACGGCTTCCCCCCGTGGAAGTCCCGCTTCAACGGCCAAATCACCGAGGGCCGCTTTGGCTCCGACCGCGCGATCCTGCTCAAGCCCGAAACCTTCATGAACCTGTCCGGCCAGTCCGTCGGCGAGGCGATGCGCTACTACAAGCTAGAGCCGCAAGACGTCATCGTCTTTCACGACGAGCTCGACCTTGCCCCCGGCAAGCTGCGCGTCAAACAGGGCGGCGGCCACGCGGGCCACAACGGCCTGCGCTCGATCCACCAGCACATCGGGGCCGAGTATGGCCGCGTCCGTCTGGGCATCGGCCATCCCGGTCACAAGGACAAAGTCGCCTCTTACGTGCTGAATGATTTCGCCAAGGCTGAACAAGGCTGGCTCGACGACATGATGCGCGGCATCTCGGACGGGGCCCCTGCCCTCGCCCGTGGGGACAATTCGAAATTCCAGAACGCGGTCGCCCTGCGCGTGAACCCGCCCCGCAATGGCAGCACCGGCGGCGATCCTGCGAAAAAGCCCAAGGCGAAGCCAGAACCTAAGCCCGCAGCCGCGCCCGAACCGCAGGCCCCTGCCGAAGACACGCGCACGCCCTTGCAAAAGCTGGCCGACAAGTTCCGCTAGGGCTGGTCAGCCGCCCGCGCTGGGCTATCCTACCAAAGGCATTCAGAAAGGCAGAGCAGATGGAAAAGGAACCTTCCCTCAACGTGAACGGCGGCCCCTTGCGCCCCTGCTCCACCGATCCGCTGACCGGTTTCTTCCGCGACGGGTCGTGCAACACCTGCTGGCAGGACCAAGGCAGCCACACGGTCTGCGCCGTCATGACCGCCGAATTCCTCGCATTCTCGAAATATGTGGGGAATGACCTGTCCACCCCGCGACTGGAGTTCGGATTCCCCGGTTTGAAACCCGGCGACAAATGGTGCCTCTGCGCCAGCCGCTTCCTACAGGCCCATGACGAGGGCTGCGCCCCTCAGGTTGATCTCGAGGCCACACACCAGCGCGCCCTCGACATCATCCCGCTCGAAGTGCTCGAAATTTACTCTGCCGCCTGACGGAACGGACTGGGCTGGGTTTCGTCCATCAGCAGGTCTTCAATAATCACGCTCATCAACTGCGCACGGCCGGACACACTGGCCTTGCGATAGATGGCGGCGGTCTGCGCTTTGACCGTGCCTTCGGACGTGTTGCGCATCCCCGCGATCTCGGCGGTGGACAGCCCCTTAAAGGCAAACAGCGCCACGTCCCGTTCGGCCGGTGTCAGCCCCCACTCCAGAAACCGCTCTTCGAGCAGATCCAGAAATTCGCGCGACGCTGCGCGCAAGCGATCCTCGGCGCGCTTCGCTCGCAGGGCGGTGGTCCGTAGAACAACACCCCCTAGAACAATCCCCAGAAACAAGCCCACAGCAGCGCCGATTTCAACCAGTTCAAACAGGCTCCATGGGACCAGATTGAATGGCAGCTCAAAGACAGAAATCACAATTTCCCAGATAAAGACCAGCGCGCAAAAGGCCTGCAACCCAATGACGGACACCATGGCCGCCCGTTCGATGCGCTTCTTTTGGACATGCTCTGTCATCGCCGGCCTCCGCGGTCTCCGCCCTTGTCATGCCCTTTGTCGTCGGACCCGTGGTCGCGGCTTCTATCCTCGCCCCCATCAGAGCGGTCTTTGCCTTTGTCGCCTTTTGGCTCGGGATTGTTGGGTTTTTCTGGCGCCTCGGTGGTCCGGGCCACAGGCTCCTCGGCCGCAGTCACCGTCTTGGTCCGCGCGTCGCCCTCGGCGCTCTCATCCTTCGGCACAGTATGATCGCGCAGAACCGCGCCATTGCCGGGCAGAACGACAAGCTCTCTGGTTCCGGCAGCGCCCGTCGCCACGAAACGGAGCCGCCCCAGCAGCGTCCGCGAGACGTGAATTTCGGAATACCCCTCTGCGGCCAGTTCCGCGATGAACGCATCCTTGATGGACTGCGCCTGCGCCGCACCGGGCATCAGCACCCAGAGGCAAAGAAACATCAAAGTCAGTAGCTTTTGTATCAAGGATGAGCCCCGTAAAATCACCAAAAGCCCCCCGCGCGCACGGCGCAGGGAGCCCGAAGTTTGTAAGCCTGTCACGCGGGTCACAGGCATCCGTGATCCGCGAGGTTAGCCCGCAGTGGTGTCGTCTGTTGTGGTGTCGTCGGTCGTCGTATCGTCAGTGGTGGTGTCATCCGTCGTGGTGTCGTCGGTCGACGTGTCGTCCGTGGTGTCATCAGTCGAGGTATCGTCTGTCGTCGTATCGTCAGTCGACGTGTCATCGGTCTCGTCCGCTTTATGCTTACCGTGACCTTTCTTACGGCCCCCTTTGTGCTGCTTCTTCGAGCGGCCAGGCTTGGCACGTTCAGCTTTGTCATGACCGGCGCGCGCTGCATGGGACGCACCAGCGGCCGCGATCGCCACATCGGCAAAGGTCATTGCGTTGGCGGGCGCACCAATCGCTACCGCACCAGCAAGCAGGGCAACGCGGATCTTTGAAAGCTTGGTCATTTCGAGGTCTCCTTTTGGGCCAGCAATTGTCGCTGGCTACCTCTCTTGCCTGCCGCCTTCTCACAGGTCCGTGAATTCTCTCAGAGATATAAACATGTGAAAAATGCGCCGGATTTCTTGCATAAACTCTGGTTTATACGCGTCAGATCCTAGCGTTCCGTCGGTCTCAATATATAAATTCGCAACATTGCGCCGAACTTTATTCAAAATAACCTCAACCCAAACGCGATAGGTCTTCTTCATCACTGCCGCGTGGCAGGAGACCTCAAGCAGATCGCCTCCCCTGCCCCGCACCCAACTCTCTCAAATTGGAATGATTCACTGGAATCAGCCGGTTGCATCTGTCTCACGCGAACGTTTCGCTGCACCGAACGTCATGACGCGGGCCATACGCCAGCCATACGTGAACTGGCATCGCCAAACCCCTTGTTTTCATGGGCCAGACACGAAAAACCCCGCAGGCGAACCTGCGGGGCTGTTCATCAGTCATTAAGCTGTTCGGCGGGGTTTAGCCCAGATCGCGGCCCTCTTCGCCCGCGATGTTCACACCCAAATGGCGCGCCACGGTAAAGATGTCTTTGTCGCCACGGCCACACATGTTCATGACGATCAGGTGGTCTTTGGGCAGAGTCGGCGCGATCTTGGCAACGTGGGCCAGCGCGTGACAAGGCTCCAGCGCGGGGATGATGCCTTCGGTGCTGCACGACAGCTGGAACGCCTCAAGCGCCTCTTTGTCGGTGATCGAGACATATTCCGCGCGGCCCGTTTCGTGCAGCCAGCTGTGTTCTGGGCCGATGCCCGGATAGTCGAGACCTGCAGAAATGCTATGCCCTTCAAGGATTTGGCCATCTTCGTCCTGCAGCAGGTAGGTGCGGTTGCCATGCAGCACGCCCGGACGACCGCCGGTCAACGAAGCGCAATGCTCCATCTTTTCGTTCACGCCCTTGCCGCCCGCTTCGACACCGATGATGCCGACTTCTTTGTCGTCAAGGAACGGATAGAACAGGCCCATCGCGTTCGAACCACCGCCGATCGCAGCGATCAGAGTGTCGGGCAGACGGCCTTCGGCTTCCATGATCTGCTCGCGGGTTTCCTTGCCGATGATGGCTTGGAAATCGCGAACCATCGCGGGATAGGGGTGCGGACCAGCCACGGTGCCAATGCAGTAGAAGGTCTCTTCCACGTTGGTCACCCAGTCCCGCAGTGCATCGTTCATCGCGTCCTTCAGGGTCCCCCGACCACTGGTCACAGGCACAACCTCAGCCCCCAGCAGGCGCATCCGGAACACGTTGGGCTTCTGACGCTCAACGTCGTGTGCACCCATATAAACAACGCATTTCAGACCGAATTTCGCACAGACGGTCGCGGTCGCAACGCCGTGCTGGCCTGCGCCAGTTTCCGCGATGATGCGGGTCTTGCCCATGCGGCGTGCCAGAATGATCTGACCCAGCACGTTGTTGATCTTGTGCGCGCCGGTGTGGTTCAGCTCGTCGCGCTTGAAGTACACCTTGGCCCCGCCAAGCTGCTCGGTCAGGCGCTCTGCGTAATACAGCGGCGACGGACGGCCTACGTAGTGTTTCCACAGGTAGTCCATCTCGGCCCAGAACTCGGGATCGGTCTTGGCATGCTCGTACTGCTCCTCAAGCTCGAGGATCAGCGGCATCAGCGTTTCCGACACGAACCGTCCGCCGAATTTGCCAAAGCGGCCTTTGTCATCGGGTCCGGTCATGAAGCTGTTGAAAAGATCATTCATCTCGGGCGCCTTTCAACTGAGATTTTGCACGTGGATATGCAACATAGAGCGGCATTTCCAGCGAAAAGCGGCAATCGGTCCCGCCATCGCGAAACCGCCGCCACAAAGGGGTGCATCAGGCCAGAGCGGCCTGCATGAATTCCTTGATTTTCTGGGGATCTTTGACGCCCGGCGCACTTTCGACACCAGAAGATAGATCAACCTGACGGGTGCCCGTCCGCGCGATCGCCTCGGCCACATTGCCTGCGTGCAAACCGCCTGCCAGCATCCACGGCACCGCCCACTCGCGCCCCTCCAGCAGACGCCAGTCGAAGGACAACCCGTTGCCACCTGGCAAATCCGCGTCCTTGGGCGCCTTGGCATCCACAAGGATCTGGTCGGCAACCGTCTCGTATTCGGCAATACGCGCCAGATCATCCGCGCCCGACAGACCCACGACCTTCATCACAGGCAGGCCATAGCGCTTTTTGACCTCGGTCACACGCTCTGGGCTTTCGGACCCGTGCAGCTGGATCATATCGAGCGGTACAGCCCCTGTGATCGCATCCAACAGGTCGTTATCCGCGTTCACAGTCAAAGCCACCTTGGCCACACCCAAAGGCACCTCGACGGCCAAATCACGGGCTTGTTCGATGGTCACGTTACGGGGGCTCTTGGGAAAGAACACAAAACCAACGTAGCGCGCCCCGGCCTCTGCCGCAGCGCGCACGTCTTCTGCGGTGCTCAGACCGCAGATCTTAACTCTGATTCCAGAGGGCATGGGTTAGCCGTTGCTCTCCAACAGGGCCAGCACCTCGTCCTTGCCCTTGTGCTTCTCGCCGCGCAGCTTCTCGACTTCGCGGTTCAGGTTCTGCGCCGCGTTTTTCTGACGGCGAGCTTCGGCGCGGTGCTTGTGTTCGCGCATCCACTCCCAGACGAACCCGATCAAAAGACCAGTGATCACGCTGGCAAAGATCACAAGGAACAAGGGCAGCTCGATCATGAAGTTCCAGCCAGCGATGTCCGCCAGACCTTCGGGCAGCAATTGCAGGCTGACAGCTTCACGGTTGGCCGCGGCGATCGCGACCAAAACGACCGCAATCACGGCCAAAAATGCATAACGAATATAGCGGATCATTATTCTTCTTCAGACTCTTCCAAACCATTCAACCGGTCACGCAGCAGCTTGCCGGTCTTGAAGAAAGGTACAAATTTTTCGTCGACTTCAACAGTCTCACCTGTTCGAGGATTGCGACCGATCCGCGCATCACGCTTCTTGACCGAAAATGCGCCAAAGCCGCGCAATTCAACCCGGTCACCGCGTGCCATCGCCTCGGTGATTTCTTCGAACACGGTGTTCACGATGCGCTCGACATCGCGTTGGTACAGATGCGGATTCTCGTCGGCAATGATCTGAATGAGTTCCGAACGGATCATCAGATGTCTCCCCCTCGCCAGCTTTGTATCTTGTAAATTTAATAATAGGGTCAAACATCTGAAAACGAAATGAAATCGGAGCGTTCACCTCAAAAATGGTGTGTTTCCACCAGCCAAACCCGTTTTTGCAGGAATGCCGCAGCACAGAAATCGCCAAAGTTGTGCACTTCGCAGCCGAATCAGGCACGAAAAAGCCCCGCAGAAACCTGCGGGGCTCGTAACACTTTGATTTAAGGAACGAGGATTACTCGTTGCCCTTCAGCGCTGCGCCAAGGATATCGCCGAGCGATGCACCCGAGTCCGAGCTGCCGAACTGTTCGACGGCTTCTTTCTCTTCTGCGATTTCGCGTGCCTTGATCGACAGGCCCAGACGACGCGACTTGCTGTCGACGTTGGTGACGCGCACGTCGATCTTGTCGCCAACCTGGAAACGCTCGGGGCGCTGGTCCGCACGGTCACGCGACAGGTCCGAACGACGGATGAAGGACTTCATGCCTTCGTAGTCGACTTCGATGCCGCCGTCTTCGATCGCAGTCACTTCAACAGTGATGATCGAGCCGCGCTTCACGCCGCCGATTGCGTCCGCGAAGGGATCGCCGTCAACTGCTTTGACCGAAAGCGAGATGCGCTCTTTCTCGACGTCGACTTCCGAGACAACCGCTTTGACAACGTCGCCTTTGGTGTAGTCGCCGATGACGTCTTCGCCGCGGCCTTCCCAGGTGAGGTCCGACAGGTGAACCATGCCGTCGATGTCGCCTTCGAGGCCGATGAACAGACCGAATTCGGTGATGTTCTTGACTTCGCCTTCGACAACGGTGCCCTCGGGGTGTGTCTCAGCAAAGACTTCCCAGGGGTTACGCATGCACTGCTTGAGACCCAGCGAAACGCGACGCTTGGCTTCGTCGATTTCCAGCACCATGACTTCGACTTCCTGCGAGGTCGAAACGATTTTGCCGGGGTGGACGTTTTTCTTGGTCCACGACATTTCCGAAACGTGCACCAGACCTTCGACGCCGGGCTCCAGCTCCACGAACGCACCGTAGTCGGTGATGTTGGTGACGCGGCCGGTGTGGACGGTTTCCAGCGGGTACTTCGCAGCAACCGAATCCCACGGATCGGCTTGCAGCTGCTTCATGCCCAGGCTGATGCGGTGGGTTTCTTTGTTGATCTTGATGACCTGAACCTTGACGGTTTCGCCGATCGACAGGATCTCGGAGGGGTGGTTCACACGGCGCCATGCCATGTCGGTGACGTGCAGCAGGCCGTCAACGCCGCCCAAGTCAACGAATGCACCGTACTCAGTGATGTTCTTGACAACACCCTCGACGGCCTGACCTTCGGACAGGTTGCCGATGACTTCTGCACGCTGCTCGGCGCGCGACTCTTCCAGGATGGCGCGGCGCGACACAACGATGTTGCCACGGCGACGGTCCATTTTCAGGATCTGGAAGGGCTGCTTCAGACCCATCAGCGGGCCTGCGTCGCGTACGGGGCGTACGTCAACCTGCGAGCCGGGCAGGAACGCAACTGCGCCACCCAGATCGACGGTGAAGCCACCTTTGACGCGACCGAAGATCGCGCCTTCGACGCGTGCATCGTCTGCGTATGCTTTTTCCAGGCGGTCCCATGCTTCTTCACGGCGTGCCATCTCGCGCGAGATAACAGCTTCGCCGCGGGCGTTTTCAGCAGAGCGCAGGAACACTTCTACTTCGTCGCCGACTGCGATTTCAGGAGCTTCGCCGGGGTTTGCGAATTCTTTCAGATCAACGCGGCCTTCCATTTTGTAGCCTACGTCGATGATGGCTTGGCCCGCTTCGATTGCGATGACCTTGCCTTTGACAACCGAACCTTCTTCGGGGGTGTCGATTTCGAAGCTTTCTTGCAGGAGGGCTTCGAATTCCTCCATCATTGCGTTCGCCATAGCGTCCGTTTTTCCTTTACTAACGTTTTTTCTGGCCGAGCGGTTGTCTCCGCCGGTCTTTGGGTTGGTCTTTCGGGCGATTTTCAAACAAATCAGGGCCGGTTGGTGTATCCGACCCTTGGGTTCCGTCTGGCCATTGCCATGTTGACGAGGCGCGGGATAAGCGATTTTCGTCCCACTGGCAAGCACCAGACCCCGTGAAACCCAGCGAAACAGGCCCCAATGCAGGTTCAAATCGTTCAAATCAGCGCCAAGGACACCCTGCCCCTACGCCATTCCGTGCTTTGGCCCGATCATCCGGTGGATTTCAGCCGCGTGGAGGGCGACGAGTCGGCCCAGCATTTCGGTGCCTATCTAGGGCCTGATCTGGTGTGCGTCCTGTCCCTGTTTGGCGAAGGGACCTCGGCCCGCATCCGCAAGTTTGCCACCCGTCCCGACTGTCAGGGCAAGGGGATCGGCACCCAAATGATGCGTCATGCTTTGGCGCGCGCTGCCGACCAAGGCGCTTCCCGCGTGTGGCTGAGCGCCCGCGAAAACGCCATGCCCTTTTACGCACGTTTTGGGTTTGCGCCCTTTGGCAAACCCGCGCTGAAAGAAGGCCAACCCTATCGCAAAATGCAGGTCAGCCTATCCCATCAGAGCTTGGCCAGTTCCGCCTGACGCGTCTCAATCCGTGTGACGGCGGCAGCGACGGCATCTTCGATCGACAAGCTGGTGGTATCCAGTTGCAGTGCATCATCGGCTGCAATCATGGGCGCATCTGCGCGGGTGCTGTCTCGACGGTCGCGCTCCCGCAGATCGGCCAGTACCTCTTCCAACGACACCTTGTGCCCTTTGAAGGTCAGTTCTTTCCAGCGACGCTCGGCCCGCACATCATCGCTGGCTGTGACGAACAGCTTCACCTCGGCATCGGGGCAAATGACGGTGCCAATATCGCGCCCATCCAGAACCGCGCCCCCAGCCCGCGCCGCAAAAGCGCGCTGGAAATCGACCAACGCTTTGCGAACGTCAGGCATCGCAGCGACCTTGCTTGCCGCCTGCGCCACTTCGGGTGCGCGCAGACCGTCCCCTTGCAAATCTTCTGCAACCAGAGTCTGAGCCGCCTCGAGCGCGGGGGTTCCGTCCAGCGTTTTGCGCCCTGTCGCACGATAGAGCAGGCCCGTGTCCAGATGCGCGAACCCGAAATGGGCCGCGATTGCTCGGGAAATCGTACCTTTGCCGGACGCCGCAGGTCCATCGATTGCCACAGTAAACGCCACCGTTTTCGCCTCCATCTGGGTCAGAGGACAGATTGGTAGCCCAAGCGGCCCACAGGGGCAACCCGCCCCGTTTCAGCCTTTGATCACGGGGCTACGACGACCAGTCTGATAACACGGCAACCCGTCATCGACCTCGTAGTAGTCGCCCTTATACCCGTAGAAGATGTGCCTATCCATCGTCAAACCGGTCGGGGCCTCGAACGTGCCCGCCATCAGGTAAAGCAGACCATCAAATTCCTCCCAGAACAGATAGCTGCTACAGGTCGGGCAAAACCCGCGCTGCGTACCGGGACTAGAGCGATACCAGCGCACTTCGCCCGTAATCGCGACCGCGTCTTTGGGCGCTGGGGCGGCCGCGGAAGAGTGACCGCTGATTTTACGACATTGGTTGCAATGGCAACCGGTGATCGGCCCCAACTCAGCATCGACCTTATAGCTGACTGCCCCGCACAAGCACCCGCCCTGAACCATGCATCCCTTCTGAAAGCGATAGGGCGCCCCGAAGGCCGCCCCAAGACATTACGTCCGCTCGATTTTCGCCCCAAGGCCGCCCATCAGCGTCTCGAAGATCGGGAAGCTGGTGGCAATCGCGCCGCCATCATCCACGCTGATCGGCTGCTGGCTACACAGCCCCCCCACGAGGAAGGACATGGCAATGCGGTGATCCAGATGGGTCTCACAGGTCGCGCCGCCAGGCACATTACCTGCACCCAGACCTTTGACGATCCACCAATCATCGCCCTCTTCGACCTCGACCCCGTTGGCGCGTAGGCCCTTGGCCATTGCATCAATCCGATCGCTTTCCTTGACGCGCAATTCTTTGACGCCGCGCATCACGGTGTCACCGGTCGCGTTCGCCGCAACCACAGACAGCACAGGGTATTCGTCGATCATCGAAGCTGCGCGCTCGGGCGGCACTGTGATGCCCTTCATGTTGGGCGAATACTTGGCACGCAAGTCGGCCATAGGCTCGCCGCCCTCGACACGCTCGTTCTCATAGGTCAGGTCCGCGCCCATCTCGCGCAGGGTGGTGAACAGGCCCGCGCGGGTCGGGTTCAGGCCAATATTCGGGATCAGCACGTCAGAGCCGGGGGTCACCAGCGCCGCACAGACAGGAAACGCCGCCGACGATGGATCACGCGGTACGGTGATGTCCTGTGGCTTCAGCTCCGGCTGGCCCTTTAGGGTGATGACACGGCCCTCTTCGGTCTCCACAGTCGAAATTTCGGCGCCAAAGCCAGCCAGCATGCGCTCGGTGTGGTCGCGGGTGGCTTCTTTCTCGATAACCACTGTCTCGCCCGGCACGTTCAGACCAGCCAGCAGAACCGCCGACTTCACCTGCGCCGAAGGCATCGGCACGGTGTAGCGCACAGGGGTCGGCTCTGCCGCGCCCACAATGGTCATAGGCAAACGGCCACCGCTACGACCAACCGCCTGCGCGCCAAAAAGCGCGATCGGATCGGTCACGCGTGCCATCGGGCGCTTGTTCAGGCTGGCATCGCCAGTAAAGGTCACGGTGATCGGGCACGTCGCCATTGCGCCCATGATCAGACGCACGCCAGTGCCGGAATTCCCGCAGTCGATCACGTTGTCAGGCTCTGCAAAGCCGCCAACGCCGACACCTTTGACCGACCAGTTGCCGCCACCGTGGTTGGTGACTTCGGCACCAAACGCCTGCATCGCCTTGGCGGTATCCAATACGTCCTGCCCTTCCAGCAGACCTGTGATCTTGGTCTCGCCCACAGCCATAGCTCCAAGGATCAACGAGCGGTGGCTGATCGACTTGTCCCCGGGGACATGGGCCTCGCCGGTCAACGGACCAGAGGCATAGGCGGTCATCGGGATGGGCGTGCCATGTGCAGACATCGGGCGTTCCTCGTTCAATCAATCTGCCCTTCTGTTATCGCAAACAAAGGGCATGGTCTATCGCCCTCAGCGGCGACGGAAAGTCATGTAATGGGGCGTGCGCCCCTCGCGCAAAGCTTTCTGCTCGTAGCGCGTGGAAATCCAGTCCCCCCAAGGCGCGCGCCAGTCAGCAGGCCCCTCGGCCAGCCATTCGAAACCGGCTTGCGGAACCTCTTGCATGGTCTGGCGGACATAGTCGGGAATATCGGTGGCCACACGGAACTCAGACCCTTGGGCCATCACCTGCGCCAAGGGCTGCAAATGCTCTTGGGTGACAAACCGGCGGCGATGGTGCCGCTTTTTCGGCCAAGGATCAGGGTAGTTCAGGAACGCCTTCTCAACACAGCCATCGGGCAGCACGTCAAACAGATCGCGCGCATCACCGGGGTGCACCTTCAGGTTGGTCACGCCAGCCTCGCGGATTTTCCCCAGCAGCATGGCAACACCGTTGATAAACGGCTCACACCCTATGATCCCCATATCGGGATAGGTCTTAGCCATGTGCACCAGATGCTCACCGCCCCCAAAGCCGATCTCCAGCCACAACGGACGCCCGTCAAAAATGGCCTCCACATCCAGCTTCTCGCGGTCAGGGTTCACATCCCAACCGACCGGACCAGGGGACAAAGGCTCCAGATCCTCTGCCAGAAACTCCTTCTGGTTCGGCCGCAAGGTTTTCCCTTTGAACCGTCCGTAGAAGTTACGCCAAGGCGCGCCAGAGGGGTGTGTTTTCGGTGTCTCGTCGCTCATGGCCTGCCCAATAAAGCCGCGCTCTGCCCAAAACAAGCCCCAGCTTCTTTTTGCCTTAAATACTCAAAAACGAAACACGGCCCACAAGGGGCCCCGCCTGCATATCTCTATGTCACCGAAAATCAGCGGATCTCGCGGGCCAGAGCCTCTGCCAGATCGGTGCGCTCCCAGCTGAATCCGCCGTCCGCTTCGGGCGCGCGACCAAAGTGACCGTAGGCTGCGGTGCGCGAATAGATCGGCTTGTTCAGGTCCAGATGCGTGCGGATGCCACGGGGTGACAGGTCCATCACGCGGGGAATCGCTGCCTCGATTGCGGCCTCCTCGATTTTCCCTGTGCCGTGGCAATCCACGTAAATCGACAGGGGCTTCGCAACGCCAATCGCGTAGCTCACCTGCAAGGTGCACTTGTCTGCCAGACCTGCAGCCACGATGTTTTTCGCCAGATACCGCGCAGCATAGGCGGCAGAGCGGTCCACTTTGGTCGGGTCTTTGCCGCTGAATGCACCGCCGCCGTGGGGGGCCGCGCCGCCATAGGTATCCACGATAATCTTGCGACCCGTCAGGCCCGCGTCCCCATCGGGGCCACCGATCACAAACGTCCCAGTGGGGTTCACCCACCACTCGGTCTTCGCGGTCAGCAATTCAGCCGGGATGATCTCGCGGATATAGGGCTCGACAATCGCGCGGATGTCGTCGCTGGTCTGCGCTTCGTCCGCATGCTGGTGCGACAGCACGATCGAGGTCACTTCAACCGGCTTGCCGTCCTCGTAGCGCAACGAAATCTGCGACTTCGCGTCAGGACGCAGGGTCGGCTCCGCGCCGGATTTGCGTGCATCCGCCAGACGGCGCAACACCGCGTGTGCGTACTGGATCGGCGCGGGCATCAGCTCGGGGGTTTCGTTGGTCGCGAAACCAAACATGATCCCTTGGTCGCCCGCCCCATCACGGTCCACACCCTGCGCAATGTGCGCGGACTGCTCATGCAAGAAGTTCAGCACGTGGCAGGTGTTCCAGTGGAACTGTTCTTGCTCGTAGCCGATGTCACGAATGCAATCACGGGCGATCTGGGTGATGCTGCCCATGTAGTTGCGCAGCTGCTCCTGATCGGACAAGCCCACTTCGCCGCCGACAACCACCATCCCGCTGGTCGCAAAGGTTTCGCAAGCCACGCGCGCGTTTTCCTCGGCTGACAACAGCGCGTCGAGCACCGCGTCCGAGATACGATCGCACACCTTATCAGGATGCCCCTCGGAGACGGATTCCGAGGTGAAGATGTAGTTCTGTCTGGTCATTGAAGTGCTCCGATAGAAGTTTGCCCGCCACGTCAGGAAGCCGTTGTGACAGGAATATGAACAAGGGACCTATGCCTGTCCTTCTTCCGCGTCAACGGAAAACGGACCGCGAAATTGGAAAGCTGTCGCAACTACTCCTAAAATCAAGAGCAACGCGCACCAATCGCCAATATGGCTGTAGATTGTCGCCTTTCGGACAGGCGGGAGAGGCCGATCCAAATAGCCCGCAGTGTTCAAGCCAAGCAATCCGGTGACATTCCCATAACTATCAATCACGGCAGAAATCCCTGTATTCGCGGCACGAACCACAGGGATACCGGACTCGATCGCGCGCATCCGCGCAATCGCCAAGTGCTGATAGGGACCGGAGAAATTACCGAACCATGCGTCATTGGTCAAATGCACCAACAGCGCCGGACGTTCGGGCGCGGAAAAGACATTTTGCGGAAAAATCGCCTCGTAGCATATGAGTGGCAAGACCTGACCGATTTGCGGGACATCGACCAGATGCGGCCCGTCTCCTGCTGAGTAACCGCCAACTCCCATGGCGGCCAAACCGGTCAAACCAAAGCGATCAAAGAACTTCTGAAATGGCAGATATTCGCCAAACGGGACAAGATGGTATTTGTCATAGATCTCTGAAATCTCGCCGTCGGGCAGCACCAGAGCAGCCGAGTTGTACCAGTCATTCGCCTCTCCGCGGCGCTGAATGCCTAGCACAATGTCGGCGCCCCCGGCCTGCTGCGCGACATGGCCGAGCGCGGGACCAGCGTATTCGAGCAAAAAGGGCACCGATGTTTCCGGCCAAACCACAAAATCCGGAGGGGCTTCCGCAGGCGCCGCAGTAAAGGCCACTTGCCGGTCAAAGAACTTGCGGATGTTGTCGTCAGTCCATTTTTGGCTCTGAACCGCGTTGGGTTGGATCATGCGGACAATCGGAGCATTCTCTGAAATGTCTTGAACAGGAATGGGCCAAAAGGTTCCCCCCCCGAGTGCAGCCGCGACGGGGACAGCCACCCACCGCCGCCGCGCGACCAAAGGCACCGACGCGCAGACCGTCAAGAAGACCAAATTCACGCCATGCGGTCCAATCCATGCGGCGGCCTGATAGGCACCCCAATCCACCAAACCCTGCGAGGCCAGCGCCCAAGGAAAGCCGGTCAGCACATACGCCCGCAAGAGTTCAACCAGCGCGAGCATCCCCGCATAGGCCACAGGATGACCACCAAGCTGGCGCGCCACATAGCCCGCCAACGCCCAAAACAGCGCCAAACCGCCCGCCATAAAGATCAACGCAAAGGGGGCCATCCAGCCGAACACCTCTGGTTCGATCAAGAAGGGTTCGACAATCCATGACAGCGTGACAGCGAAATAGCCGGTACCAAAGAGCCAGCCGAACTTGGCAGCCTGTTTCGGCGAAGCGCATCGCGACCACCACCAGAAAGCCGCCACGAAACCCGCAATAAGGGCGGGCAGAAAATCAAATGGCGCCTGACCCATCGCGGCCACGGCGCCAGATACCAGAGGGGCGCCCCACCCGATCATGAGGCGCCGCAAGCGTTGGGTCATTCAGCGGCCACTCCGCCTTCGGGTGTTGGACGGACGCGCATGCGCTTGATGCGTCGCGGATCAGCATCAATCACCTCGAACTCGAAGCCCGCAGGGTGCTGGATCACCTCGCCGCGCGCTGGAACACGGCCAGCCAACATAAAGATCAGACCACCCAAGGTATCGATCTCTTCTTCGTCGACGTCTTCGTTGTCGGTCAGGGAGTGCCCCAGTTCTTCTTCAAAGTCGTCCAGAGGCGTCTTGGCCAGCACGATGTAACGACCGTTCGGCTCTTTCGTCCAGAACTGGTCGTCATCTGTGTCGTGCTCATCCTCGATCTCGCCCACGACCTGTTCGATCAGGTCTTCAATGGTCAGCAGACCGTCCACACCACCATATTCATCAATCACGAGTGCCATGTGCCGACGCTCTGTCTGCATCTTTTGCAGCAGCACCCCGATCGTCATCGACGGCGGGACGAAAAGCAGCGGTCGGATCAGCCCGTTGATGTCAAATGTCTCGGTCTCGCCAAACCCGTGCTTCAGGGCAAAGTCCTTGAGGTGGATCATCCCAACGGGTGTGTCGAGAGTGCCCTCGTACACCGGTAGACGCGACATCCCGCTCTCGCGGAACACATCGACCAGACCTTCGAGGGAAATGTCGTTGGGGACAGCTTCAATCTCAACTTTGGGAATCGCGACATCTTCGACCCTCATGCGGCGCAAGTTCGCCAGACCAACCGTGGGTGCGCCCCCGTCTGGGGTGTCCTCACCGTCTTCGGTCTCGTCGCCAGAAGGGCCTATGATTGAAAAGAATTTCCGCAGGAATCCGCTGTTATTTGCCGCTTCATCCCCATCCACCGGAAGCGCGCCTGGCGCTGCGATAGAAGATCCGTCGTTGGTGTCGCCCATTAATCCTGTTCCAAAACCCGCAACCTGTCCGTTGCTTTATAGAGTATATGGGTCAGGAATACCCATTTTGCCAAGTATTTCCGTTTCGATCCCCTCCATGAGCGTTGCATCCATGTCATCGATATGGTCGTGCCCGAGCAGGTGCAACACGGCATGAACGGTCAGATGAATCACATGGTTCTCGAACGGAATGCCCCCCGCCTCGGCTTCGGCCAGACAGGTGTCATAGGAAATTGCGATATCGCCCAACTCTTCGGGCGGGCCGTCGGGATCGGCAGTTTCGGGGTAAAACGGAGTCTCGCCCGGCGAATCGGGCGCGCGTTCTTCGGATGGCCAAGACAGAACGTTCGTGGCCTTGTCCTTTTCGCGAAAGTCGGCGTTCAGCTCTTTGATCCGCGCATCATCGCAGGCAAGGACGGCGATTTCCCAGCCGTCCGTGCCAAGTTTCAGATGGTCGAGGACTGCGGTTGCGGCCTTTTCGGCCAACTCTTCGAGACCGACCTCTTCCCAGCGGTCGTCCTCGATGACGCAATCGGTGATCATGCTGTGCCCTACTGTTGCTGCTGACGCTGCTGCTGGCGTTCAAACGCCTTCTGCGAGTCCTCGTCATACGCTTCGATGATCGCGCGCACCAGAGGATGTCGCACAACATCGCTGGCCGTGAAGTAGCTGAAGCTGATGTCCTTGATCCCATTTAGCAGTTGCTCAGCATGAGCCAAGCCCGACTGAACACCGCGCGGCAGGTCGACCTGCGAGCGGTCGCCCGTGATCACCATGCGGCTGCCTTCGCCCAAGCGGGTCAGGAACATCTTCATCTGCATGGTCGTGGCATTCTGCGCCTCGTCCAGCACTACAAAGGCATTCGACAGAGTCCGGCCGCGCATAAAGGCCAGCGGCGCGATCTCGATCTTCTTTTCCTCTTTCAGCTTGGCCAGCTGCTTTCCGGGCAAAAAATCGTTCAGCGCGTCATAGAGCGGCTGCATATACGGATCGACTTTGTCTTCCATCGCACCGGGCAAGAAGCCCAGACGCTCGCCTGCCTCGACCGCGGGACGGGACAGGATGATGCGATCCACTTTGCCGTCGATGAACATCGACACGCCAACAGCCACAGCCAGATAGGTTTTACCGGTGCCTGCGGGACCGATGCCAAAGGCCAATTCGTTCTCGAACAAGGACTTCACATAGGCCTTCTGCGCGTCGGTGCGCGGCTCGATGACCTTTTTGCGGGTCTTGATCTCGTAATTGCCACGCCCGAACATCTCGAGCTGGTCGCCTTTCGACGCGGGCTCCGGCGGATGGGTGTCCATCCGCAATTCGCGGTCCACATCCGCAGGCTCGACCGGACGTCCGGTCTCCAAACGTTCGTACAAGGTCTCCAGCACATCCAAAGCGGTGTCTGCATTCTCTTGTTCGCCAATGATGGTGATCTGGTTCCCACGGCGGACCAACTGAACGGTCAGCGCCTTTTCGATCTGGGTCAGGTGCCTGTCGTATTCGCCGCAAAGCGTTGACAGCAGACGGTTATCTTCGAATTCAATGAAGAGTTCAGCCATGGGCCAGCTCACTTCTGCTGGCGGACGGGGCACGTAATTTCAAGTTGCTCTCCGCTAAGTCTTTTCTTGATGCTGCCAACTTCAGAAGGCCTGCGCAAGTCTTGGTACGCGATTGTGACAAGCACATAATGAAAAACCCCGACACGAAGCCGGGGTTCCTGTGAATTTTGAAGCAGTTGCGATTTTTAGATCGGGTCGCCGATGATTGCGGTCGCGCCCTCTTTGAAGTCGCCAGTCGCAATGGTCGGCGGGGCCGCGCCGGAACATACGGGCTTGCCGTATTTGTCGAGACGCTGAGACAGGTAGCCTTCGACGCCATCGTCGATAATCCAGTGATCGCAGCCGGTCGGATCAACCCAGATACCGGCCTGTAGCTGACTCAGATCTTTGGAGTCGATGCCGCGGTCACGGGTCATATCACCGTTGTTGCCACCAACGAGGCCACCTTCCCAAGTGCCACCTTCGCAGGCGGCCAGGGTCAGCACGCAAGAACCGATAAGAAGGGATTTGATGAGTTTCATATTTTCCTCACTTTACCGGATGCAGAAGATTTCGACGCGGCGGTTTTGCGCCATGCCCTCTACGGTCGCGTTAGATGCTTTGGGCATCCGTTCGCCGTAGCCGCGAATATCAATCACCGGAGCGCCAACAGAGTTGCCGACGGCAGCCACCGCGTTGGCACGGTTCAGCGAAAGCTTCATGTTGTACTCGTCGCTGGCACGGCTGTCCGTGTGACCCGCAACGATGTAAGCGCGCGCATCCGCACCCTGAAAGAACTGCATCAGGCTTTGACGGCCAGCGCTGCTGATTTTGTAGCTGTCTGTCGCAAAGTACTGATCGGTATTCAGGACACCGCACAGGTTGCGCTCGTGGCAGACAGGCGTGCCGTCGCGGCGCACATGGGGCGTCATGTAGCCTTCGGCACCATCGTCCATCACCCAGTGCTCGCACCCGTCGGGATCAATCCAGATCGTCGGAGTGTAACGCTCACCTTGGACAGTAACGGTCGCGCCCTGACGCACGCTTTGCACCCCGTATGTTTCGTTTGTGACGAAGCCTTGCTGCGCGAATGCAGCGCCCGCCACCACCACAGTGCAAGCTGCAACAACCGCGCTCACTGTGCGTGTAATTATTTTTGTCATCGATCCTTCCCCGATCCGAACTTTTTCGCAAATAGGAACATTAATTCAAACTTACCCCAAAGGCTCATGTCTAATCTATTGGGGAAAATGATTTAAATCCGGCTAAGAGAAACGTAACCAACACCCAAACGAAAACAATAAGCCCGTTACCCCCATAATGATGAGAATAACGGGACAGTCAACACTTTGAGAGGTTTAGCAACCGAATCAGGCGATCTGGCCGCGTAGGGAATTTGGACCGCTTTCAGTGATTTCCACCTCGCGCAGATCGCCAGCTTGTACGCCATCGGCCTGAACGTGCACCGCGTGCAGATACTCTGATTTACCGACCATCTGACCTTCTAGTCGACCGGGCTTTTCAAAAAGTACGTTTACCTTGCGGCCGACCATATCATCCTGCACCTCGCGTTGGTGACGTGTGATAACTTCTTGGAGGCGCGACAGGCGTTCAGACTTCACGTCTTCGGACAGCTGTTCACGCTCTGCTGCGGGCGTGCCGGGACGGGTAGAGTATTTGAAAGAATAGGCGTAGCCGTATTTCACCGCCTCGAGCAGATCCATGGTCGCCTGAAAATCCTCTTCAGTTTCTTCGGGGAAGCCGACAATGAAATCGCCCGACATCAGAATATCAGGGCGAGCTTCGCGGATACGCTCGATCAGCTTGAGGTATTCTTCGGCGGTGTGGCTGCGGTTCATCCGCTTCAGGATCTTGTCAGAGCCAGACTGCACAGGCAGGTGCAGGTAAGGCATCAATTTTTTGCAGGTGCCATGTGCCTCGATCAGGTCATCGGACATGTCATTGGGGTGACTGGTGGTGAAGCGGATGCGCTCCAGGCCATCGACCTTGTCCAGTTCCCAAATCAGCTTGGCCAGCGACCACGTGCCGCCCTCGCCTTCGCCGTGGTAGGCATTCACGTTCTGACCCAGCAGGGTGATTTCGCGCACGCCGCGTTCGACCAGATCATTTGCCTCGCGGATGATCTGCTGAACGGGACGCGACACTTCGGCACCGCGAGTATAGGGCACCACGCAGAACGCGCAGAACTTGTCACAACCCTCTTGGACGGACAGGAAAGCGGTCGGGCCACGCGACGCTTTGGGGCGGCCTTTCAGCTTTTCGAACTTGTCTTCCTCGGGGAAGTCGATGTCCACGGGCTTCTGACCGGCGCGCGACTTTGCCTCGAGTTCGGGCAGACGGTGATAGCTCTGGGGACCGACTACCAGATCGACCATGGGCTGGCGGCGCATGATCTCTTCGCCCTCGGCCTGAGCGACACAGCCTGCAACACCAATGCGTAGATCGGGCTTCTCGACCTTGAGGTTCTTGAACCGGCCCAGTTCGGAATAGACCTTTTCAGCGGCCTTCTCACGAATGTGGCAGGTGTTCAGCAGGATCATGTCCGCGTCTTCGGGTGTCTCGGTTTTGACGTACCCGTCCATGACCTCGGCCATCCGCTCGCTGTCGTAGACGTTCATCTGACAGCCATAGGTTTTGATGTACAGCTTCTTGGGCTCGGCCATGACGCGGTTCCGGTTCTCTATGGGGAAAGTTGAGCGCAGCTTTTATCCCCTCGGGCCTTATCTTGCAATGGCGGGCAGAATGACCCAACCTGTGCGCGATCGCATCATAGGATCAGCGAATGAACTACGCGAATTTGAACGACTTTTTGAAACGTGGGACGGCAATTTTTGCCAAAGGTCCGGTGGCCCTGATTTTTGCAGAGGATCCGGTCGAGGTCGACTCGACCATTCTGCACCACCTGTGCCTTGGATTTCGGCACGTGGTCGTCTTTGGTGGGCCGACGATCGAAATCGAACCCCACATCACCGAGGGTCCGGATTCGGAAAAGGTTCACTTCGTTGCGTACGATCTTTTGCCGGACCACGCGGTGCAACAGGCCGTCAACGCGGTTGCAATGCAGATGCCCAAAGAGTGGCTCTTTTACTGCTATAACGCCGAGTATCTTTTCTTTCCGTTCTGCGAGAGCCGAACGATCGGCGAGATGGTCACCTTCCACACCGAAGAGCGTAGGGATGCGATGCTGACCTACGTCATCGACCTTTATGCGGAGGATCTGGAAGCAAACCCCGACGCTGTCAGTCTAGACGAGGCCTATCTGGACCGCTCAGGCTACTTCGCACTTGGCCGACCTGATGCCATGCGCCACCCCAAAGAACGGCAGCTCGATTTCTTTGGAGGTCTGAGATGGCGCTTCGAAGAATTCGTTCCAAAGCCCAAACGCAAAATCGACCGAATCTCGATTTTCAAAGCAAAGCCCGATGTGCTGCTGCGCGATGACTTCACGTTCACTGAGGAAGAATACAATACCTATTCCTGTCCGTGGCACCACAACCTGACGGCTGCCGTCGCCAGTTTTCGTGCGGCCAAAGCGCTGCGGCGAAACCCCGGAAGCGCTTTTAATATCAATACCTTTATGTGGCATGCGTCGACCAGGTTCGAATGGGATTCGGCCCAGCTTATGGATTTGGGCCTGATGGAGCCTGGTCAGTGGTTTTGACCCAAATACAACCTTTAGGATGTACCACACGCCCCTTTGATCAGGTGCCCGCCATTAGGAGGGCGTGGTAAGTCATTTCCTAGAGATTTCAATATAGGAGGGGCCTTGATGTCTGCCATAGGATTTCTGGGTAAAGTGGTCACACTCGCAACGTTTGCTCTGACCCCCATTGCCGCCGCTGCACTTGATGCACCAAGCGGAGAAGTGGTTTTGACCGTCACAGGGCAAATCACCGAAACCAACAACGGCGATCAGGCGGATTTTGACATTGAAATGCTCGAAGCTCTCGGGGTGGAGACATTTGCCACCACCACCCAATGGACCGAAGGCGAACCCGAATTTTCCGGCCCAACGCTGCAATCCATTCTAGAGGCCGTGGGCGCTGGCACAACGCAACTGCGCGCGACCGCGCTGAACGATTACGCCATCGAGATGGACGCAGGAACGGATGGGTTTCCGGGACCGGTGATCGCGACCAAACTGGATGGGGCGCCGATGTCGGTCCGCACCAAAGGTCCGCTCTGGCTCGTGTACCCCTACGATATGGACATCAAATTCCAAAGCGAGGTGATTTACTCGAACAGCATCTGGCAACTCCGTTCCATCGAAGTTCTGGACTAAGGCCGAGGCACGGGTGTGACGCGGAGAGCAAAAGCGGAAAATATCCTGCAAAAAGGACGCGGCCTGAGAATGGTCGCGTTAATTCTGTTCATCTTTATCGCGCTGGCGTCCGTCATAACCCTGACGCTCTCTGTTTTCCAAAAACAAAAAGAGCTGCAATACGCCAGTTCTGACAGCGTCATCTGGACCCTTTCTCAGCTCGAAGTCGAATACCTGAAATTCTCGAGCTCGCTTCTGGATGCCGACAGCCATTCTTCTGATCCTGCGAAGCTCAGGGATTTGCGTCAGAAGTTCGACATCTTTTACAGCCGCGTCGACACGGTTTCCAACCTGCGGGGGCTGTACAAGTATGAAAGCGGGCAGGAAACGCGTGCGATCTTTGGCGTAATCCGAAACGAACTGGATCGCGCTATTCCGCTGATTGATGCGAATGACGCCGCCCTCGCGGACGGGATCAACCAACTTCGCGCAATGGACCAGCGCATCGCATCGCTCGTCCGCAGTGCATCGCTTGAAAACCTACAGAATTTCGTAGCAATTTCCTCGATTGCGCGTGAGACCATTCTGAGCACCATGCAATTGCTTGGCGCGATGACGATCGGCATGATGATCGCACTGGCGATCACAGTTTTAATTTTGTTCCGGCTTGCAGGCAAAAACGAACGCGTTGCGACCGAACAACGCCACTTGGCTGCCCGTCTCCAGACAATTCTAGACACCTCGCTCGACGCCGTCCTCGTGGTCGACACAGACGGCTTTATCCACCATTTCAACGGCGCGGCCGAAAAGGTCTTTGGCCACACCCGCGCCGAGGCTGTCGGTCACGGCCTGACCGATCTGATCATCCCCGAAGAATACCGCCGCGCCCACGAAATCGGCATGCAGCGGATGCGGGATCGCGGAGAGACACGTCTTGTTGGCCGCGGCCGGATCGAGATCGAAGCGATGCGCAAGAACGGCGCGATCTTCCCCGTCGAATTGTCAATTGAGCGGGTCGAAACCGATGACGAGACGTTCTTTGTCAGCTTTATTCGAGACATCTCTGATCGCAAGCAAGCAGAGAGGGAACTGGTCGACGCCCGGGATCGCGCGCTGGCAGGCGAGAAGACGAAATCACGCTTCCTGGCGATCATGAGCCACGAAATGCGGACCCCTTTGAACGGTCTGCTCGGTATGTTGGACTTGCTGCGCCAGACCAAGGTCGACCAAAAACAACGCTTTTATATAGAGAATATGGAGTTCTCTGGTCGCGTTCTGCTGGACCTGATCAACAACGTGCTCGATCTGACCAAGCTCGAGACTGACGTCGACGTACTGAACAACTCCAGCTTTGATCCCGAACGCCTGATCCAAGAGGTCATGGCCTCACAACTCGCGCTGGCGCGCAATAACGAAAACCAACTTCACTACGAATGGGTTGGCGATGTGGCTCAGGGCGTTCTCTCTGATCGTGCCCGCCTGCGCCAAATCCTTCTCAACCTCGTGAACAACGCGATCAAGTTCACCCGCAATGGCGAGATCACTGTCGAAGCTGAAATCCTTGAACCGCTGACCGTGGACGGGCGGCATGAACTGGAACTGCGCATTCTTGACACCGGCTGCGGCATTCCAGAAACCGAACTGGATCGTGTCTTTGACGACTTCGAAACCGTCGACAACGATTACGATCGCAACGCCGAAGGCTCCGGCCTTGGACTCGGCATCGTACGCCGACTGGTGCGGATGATGGGCGGACAGATTGGTGTCGAAAGCGAATTGGGCGAAGGCAGCCTCTTCTGGGTGCGCCTACCCATCGTGATGACTGAGCGCTCCGAAGAAGCCATGCCCTTTGCCGCGCTCGCCACCCCGAACCGTGACGCAAATCTGCTGATGGTCGAAGATAACGAGATCAACCGCCGCGTCCTGCGCGAAATGCTAGAGCATCAGGGCCATACGGTGTCAGAAGCCCACAACGGGATGGAGGCTGTCGAAAAGAGCAGCCTTGACCACTATGACGCGATCCTGATGGACATCAGCATGCCAGGCATGGATGGCATAACTGCCACAAAACACATCCGCAGCAGTGACAGCCCGAACAAACTAACCCCCATCCTAGCCGTCACGGCCCACGCAATGCCCGAAGAGGTGAAGACCTTTATCGATGCAGGTATGAATGCGGTCCTGAACAAGCCCGTCCAGCGCAACGAGTTGACCAAGCGCCTGAACGAGTGGATCGGAGAGGACGAAGACATCGACGACGATTTCGATGACGGGGACATGGACGCCGAAGAAGACAACGTCATCAAATCTCTTGCGCGCGATTTGCAAGCCGAAGAGATCGCAGGACTGGTGGGCCGCTTCTTGTCCGAGACAGACCAGGTCATGGAACAACTCGGCCAGATGCCACACACGGACGAGAACCGTGTCGAGATCACGTCGATGGTGCACAAAACCGCAGGCTCAGCGGGCAGCTTTGGTCTGGCTGATTTCCACCATGACCTTGCGGCAGCACAAACCGGCCTAAAGACCGACCCAGACTATGACATCACAGCAAGTGTGCTCGGCCTTCAGCAAAGCTGGCGCATTGCCAGAGAAGATGTCGTTAGGACTCTCCAAGATCTGAAGATCACAATTGAGCAATAAAAAAGGGGCCTCGTGCGGCCCCTCCCCTTCCCCAGTGCGTGGCTGTTACTTGCGGCGCAGGCGGATTACCACGTCGACCTTGGCTATTTCCATACCATCGGGGGCGTTGGGTAGGCTGATGATCTCCAGATCCTCGGCCGGGGCGTCCGTCAGTCGCGCTTCGTCTTCCCAATAGAAATGCGGATGGTCGTAGGTATTGGTGTCGAAATAGCTTTTGGAGCCATCCACCGTCACCTCGTTGATCAGGCCCACGTCGCAAAACGCACGCAGGGTGTTGTATACTGTCGCCAGCGACACCTTGTGCCCCTGCTTCAGCGCAGCGGAATACAGGCTCTCTGCGGTGACGTGGCGGTCTTGGCCATCGCCAACCAGCAACTCGGCAAGAGCCAAACGCTGCCGCGTCGGGCGCAAACCTGCTGTCGCAAGCCAGTCGGTTCCGCGTTCTGTCGCTTTGGTAGTCATGCTGCCTCGGGCTTTTCTGGGTTAGAAGAGAATATAGGACGTTTCCCTAGGGTTTTTCAACGCCTCGAATTGATCATCCAATCGGACGTATAACGCCGCGGATCATCGTCATGCCCTTGCCACCCTTTGCGCGCGGGTGCTAAGGGGTGCGAAACGCGAAATGACCGTAAATCCATAGTAAGGAGCCGCCTCGATGGCCGATTATCCCACCAGCTTCGACAAAGAAGAGCTGCTGAAATGCGCCCGCGGTGAATTGTTCGGACCCGGAAACGCACAGCTGCCCGCCCCGCCGATGCTGATGATGGACCGGATCACCGAGGTGTCTGGCGATGGCGGCGAGCATGGCAAAGGCCACATCATCGCAGAATTCGATATTACACCGGACCTGTGGTTCTTTGACTGCCACTTCCCCGGCAACCCGATCATGCCCGGCTGTCTGGGTCTGGACGGCCTGTGGCAGCTGACCGGCTTTAACTTGGGCTGGCGCGGCTGGCAGGGTCGCGGCTACGCACTGGGTGTCGGCGAAGTCAAACTGACCGGTATGGTCCGCCCCGATCGCAAAATGCTGACCTATCGCGTGAACTTCACCAAAGCCGTGCAGACCCGTCGTCTGACCATGGGCGTGGCCGACGGTATCGTCGAGGCCGATGGCGAAGTCATCTATCAGGTCAAAGATATGAAGGTCGCTCTCTCCGAGAGCTAATCCATCACGATTTCCATCAGGGAAGAGGAGTGCGCCATGCGCCGCGTCGTCGTCACAGGATTGGGCGTTGTTTCGTCCATTGGTAACAATGCCGCCGAAGTTCTGGACAGCCTCAAGGCTGGCCGCTCGGGCATCACCGCCAACGAGGACATGAAGGAATACGGCTTTCGTAGCCAGATCGCAGGCGCGATCGACCTTGATGTCACCCAGCACTTAGACAAGCGCACCCTGCGCTTCATGGGCCCCGGTGCGGCCTATGCCCATATCGCCATGCAGCAGGCCATCGCCGATGCCGGTCTTGAAGAGTCGGACATCGTGAACGAGCGCACCGGCCTTGTGGCTGGTTCGGGCGGTCCCTCGACCAGCTCCATGCTCGCTGCCCACCAGACGGTTCTGAAGAACATGTCGCCCAAGCGGATCGGGCCCTTTGCGGTTCCGAAGTGTATGAGCTCGACCATCTCGGCGAACCTGTCGACCGCGTTCAAGATCAAGGGCATCAACTACTCGATCACCTCGGCGTGCTCGACCTCTTTGCACTGCATCGGCAATGCCGCCGAGCAGATCATGATGGGCAAGCAGGACGTGATGTTCGCGGGCGGCGGCGAAGAGCTGGACTGGACCTTGTCCTGTCTGTTCGACGCGATGGGCGCGATGTCCTCGAAATACAACGACACCCCCGAGAAAGCCTCGCGTGCGTTCGACGCGGACCGTGATGGTTTTGTCATCGGTGGTGGCGGCGGCATCGTCGTTCTGGAAGACCTAGAGCACGCTCTGGCCCGCGGCGCAAAAATCTACGCCGAAGTCACCGGCTACGCCGCGACCTCGGACGGTCACGATATGGTTGCCCCCAGCGGCGAAGGCGGAGAGCGCGCCATGCGTCTGGCGCTTCAGTCCCTGAACCCCGAGCGCAAAGTTGGCTACATCAACGCGCACGGCACCTCGACCCCCGTGGGCGATGTGGGCGAAGTCGAAGCGGTTCGCCGCGTCTTTGGCGAGGGCAGCACGCCGCTGATCTCGTCGACCAAGTCGATGACCGGTCACAGCCAAGGTGCCACCGGTGCCCAAGAGGCGATCTACTGCCTCTTGATGCTGCAAAACGACTTCATCGCACCGTCGATCAACGTCGAAACGCTGGACCCCGCGCTGAAGCCCGAAGAGATTGCAACGGCGCGCGTGGATAACGCGGGTCTCGACACTGTTATGACCAACTCGTTTGGTTTCGGCGGGACCAACGGGTCCATGCTGCTCAGCAAGTATCTGGGGTGATTTTAGAAGATGGCTGATTTGATGAAGGGCAAGCGCGGTCTGGTGATGGGTGTCGCCAACAACCGCTCGATTGCTTGGGGCATTGCCAGCGCAATGGCCGCCGAGGGCGCGGAACTGGCGTTCTCTTACCAAGGCGAGGCGTTCGGTCAGCGGGTCAAACCGCTGGCAGAGAGCGTGGGCTCAGACCTGCTGGTCGACATGGATGTCACCAACGAGGCCTCCTTGGACGCAGGCTTTGCCGCGCTCAAAGAGCGTTGGGACAGCATCGACTTTGTCGTTCACGCGATCGCGTATTCGGACAAGAACGAGCTGACCGGCCGTTTCATCAACACCAGCCGTGACAACTTCAAGCACTCGCTCGAAATCTCTTGCTATAGCTTCATCGACGTGGCGCGCCGCGCATCCGAGATGATGCCGAACGGCGGTACCCTGCTGACCCTGACCTATCAGGGCTCTAACCGCGTGACGCCCTATTACAACGTGATGGGCGTGGCCAAGGCAGCGCTGGAGTCGGCAACCCGCTATCTGGCCAACGATCTTGGCCAACAGGGCATCCGCGTGAATGCGATCTCGCCCGGCCCGATGAAAACACTGGCAGGCGCAGCCATCGGCGGCGCACGCAAAACCTTTAAGCACACCGGCACGAATGCCCCCCTCGGGGACAACGCCACGCTCGAAGCGGTGGGCGGCACCGCTGTCTATCTGGCCTCTGATTACGGCGCATGCACCAGTGGCGAGATCATCACGGTTGACGGCGGCTTCCATGTTTTGGGGATGCCGCAGGCCGACAACCTCTGATCTTGCTCGCGACCTGATCTCGTAACGCGCATCCTCACGGGTGCGCGTTTTCCGTTTGCCTCCCCCAAAAAATGAAGGGCGACCCAAAGGCCGCCCTGTCAAATCAACTTGAGCTAAGAGATCAGGCGATCTCGACCAGCTCCAGCGCGAAGGTCAGGTCCTGCCCGGCCAGCGGGTGGTTTGCGTCCAGAACCACCTGCTCTTCGGTGACTTCTTGAACGACCACAGGAACAACCTGACCCGAGGGAGTCTGCATCTGCAGCTGCAGGCCAACTTCCAGCGGGATGTCTGCGGGGATGTCCGCGCGCGGCACGGGCTGGCAGGCTTCTTCCTGACGCTCGCCATAGGCTTCGGCTGCGGGAATGGTGATTTCCTTTTTCTCACCGACAGTCATGCCAGTGACGCCTTTGTCAAAGCCAGCGATCACTTGGCCGCTGCCCAGAGTGAATTCCAGTGGGTCACGACCCGCCGAGCTGTCAAACTGGCTGCCATCGTTCAGGGTGCCAGTGTAATGGATGCGTACTTTATCGCCCGATTTTGCTTCGGTCATGAGGGACTCGCTTTCTACATTTTCGGAGGGTGAGTTGGCGGAGGCCACGGTCCGTTGCGCGGGTTCTCCTTTGCGATGCTTACAAACTTAGGGATCGTCCCCCCGGATTGCAAACCGCTTTTATTTTATAGGGAATACGTGCACTCTGTCCCGACAAGGGGAGGAGACCTTGATGACATCAACCTGTATTTTCGACGCCTATGGCACGCTCTTTGACGTGTCGGGCGCCGCCAAACAGGCTGCGTCCACGCCAGAGGGACAGGCATTGGCGGACCATTGGCCCGCCTTGTCCGAGAGGTGGCGAGCAAAGCAGCTGGAATACACGTGGCTCAGGGCCATCACGGGGGCACACACCGATTTCTGGCAGGTGACCCAAGACAGTCTGGACTGGTCGCTAGAGGCACTTGGCCTACACGAAGACCAGAGTCTCAGGGCCCAGCTTTTGGACCTGTATCGGGCATTGCCTGCCTATGACGAAGTGCCAGCCACACTGCGCGCCCTCAAGGCGCGCGGCGTCCGCTGCGCTATACTGTCAAATGGCGACCCGGAGATGCTGGAGGATGCTGTCACATCTGCCGGAGTCGCCGATCTATTGGACGGCTTGATTTCTGTTGAGGAAGCAGGCGTCTATAAACCAGACTACGCCGTTTACGATCTGGTTGGCTCAACGTTTGACACGAGCGCGGATGATGTGCTCTTCGTTTCTTCGAACGGATGGGATGCGGCAGGTGCCGCGGGCTACGGCTTCAATACGCTGTGGGTGAACCGTGCAGGGTTGCCGGTCGACAGAATGCCATGGCGGCCACGTTTCGTTTCTAAAGACCTGACTGCAGTTACAGATGTTTTGGAGGAAATCTGATGCCCCGCTTTGACACCAGTGATGGCCTGAGCCTGCATTACACAGATCAAGGCAAAGGCCTTGCGGTCTTGTGTCTGCCCGGATTGACCCGCAACAGCGACGACTTTCTATATGTCCTGCCCCATCTCAAAGGCGTGCGAGTGATCACCCTAGACAGTCGCGGTCGTGGACTGTCGGAATGGGACGGCGACTATCTGAACTATTCTGTCCCCAGAGAGGCAAGCGATGTGCTTGAACTCTGTGCACATCTCGGTCTGGACCGCATTGTGATCTTGGGCACGTCTCGCGGGGGCTTGATCGCCATGGGGCTTGCGGCCACACATCCCGAACTTTTGGCAGGTGTGATCCTGAACGACATTGGACCGCATATTGACGAAGCGGGCCTTGCTCGGATCAAGGACTATGTCGGCGTCACACCAGATTACCCCGATCTGGAAAGCGCCGCGCAGGCGTTGGCCAAATCCGAAGGCCAGGAGAACCCGAATGTGCCCCTGTCCCGCTGGCGCGACCATGCCGCCGCCTTGTATCGGCAGGGCGAGAACAGAGTGGTTCTGCGCTATGATCCGCGCCTTGCGACGGCTTTGGCCGAACAATCAACTGACGGCACGCTGCCGGATCTATGGCCCTTTTTCGATGCGTTGAAAGGCAAACCGGTTGCCGTTATCCGCGGGGCAAATTCCGACCTGCTGTCAGAATCGACGGTGGCCGAGATGGCCCGCCGCCATCCCGACATTGTTTCGGTCACTGTGCCTGAACGCGGACACGTGCCTTTTCTCGATGAACCAGAGGCGTTAAAGGCGATTAACGCTGTTCTAGAGAGTATTCAGGTTCCCGCATGACCGACATCGCTGCAATCGCCGCTGCTGCTGAACGACTAAAGGGCCACGCCCGCCGCACCCCGCTGCTGGAGTCACCCTTTTTGAATGAGATCGCGGGTCGCCGCGTCCTTCTCAAGCCAGAGTGCCTTCAACACACTGGATCGTTCAAATTCCGCGGTGCGTGGTCGGCTTTGTCTGCCCTTGACCCGGAAACGCGTGCCAAGGGCATTCTTGCCTATTCCAGCGGCAACCACGCCCAAGGCATCGCTATGGCCGCCGCGCGCCACGGCGTTCCAGCAGTGATCGTCATGCCAGAGGATGCCCCTGCCCTGAAACTGGCCAACACCAAGGCCCTTGGCGCCGAAGTCGTGACCTATGACCGCGCCGGCGGTGAAAGCCGCGAAGCCATCGGCGAAACTCTGAGTGCAGAGCGCGGCCTGACCTTGGTCAGACCCTATGACGAGCCAATGGTGATCGCTGGCCAAGGCACCGTGGGCCTAGAGATAGCAGAGCAGGCGGCAGACCTTGGCGTCACACAAGCGGATGTGCTGGTCTGCTGCGGCGGCGGCGGCTTGACGGCGGGGGTTGCGCTGGCACTAGAAGATCGCGCACCCGAAATGCGGGTGCGCCCTGTTGAGCCTTTTGGCTTCGACGACACGACCCGTTCCTTGGCGGCGGGTCAGATCCTGTCAAACGATCGCCACACGGGAAGCCTGTGCGATGCGATTATAACACCGCAGCCCGGCAATCTGACCTTTCCCATACTACAGCGGCTTTGCGGTCCCGGCATCATCGTGACCGACGCCGAAGCGGTGCGCGCGATGGCGCTCGCTTTCCTGCGCTTGAAAGTCGTCGCCGAGCCGGGCGGTGCGGTTGCTTTAGCGGCCACGCTTTTCAAAGCGGACCAGATCGAAGGGGATGCGGTCATCGCCGTCATTTCCGGCGGCAACGTCGACCCTGCGATCTTTGCTCAGGCTCTGACCCATCTGGACTGATCGGCGGGTTTCGACCACCCACGTTGGAAGAGGTTGCCGCCATACCGGCCGCGGCCTAAATTCCACAGATTAACAACCTCCATCACCACGTCTCAGATGCCCATTGCTTACCTACCGGACTTGCGACTCCACTACCGCGACGACGGCCCCAAACACGCCCCAGCGCTTGTGCTTGTCCACGCGCTTGGAACCGACCTGACCATCTGGGACGCGGTCTGCGCAGCCCTGCCTGACACCTTGCGCGTTATCCGTTATGACCTGCGCGGCCACGGGCAATCGGACGTGCCCTCTGGCCCCTACACGATGGGAGCGATGGTGCGTGACGCTGAGCGTCTGCTCGAACACCTTGGCCTGAAAGATGTCGCCTTTTGTGGTCTGTCGATCGGAGGATTGGTGGCGCAAGGGATCGCGGTGAAGCGGCTCGATCTGGTGCGCAGCCTAATTTTGTCCAACACCGCTGCACGTATTGGGCACGAGAGCCTATGGGACAAGCGCATCGAAGCGGCGCGGACCCAAGGGCATTCGGCCATGGTAAAAGCTTCGCTGGAGCGATGGTTCCCGAGGCAAGACCTAGCGCAGCCCCATATTCAACGCATCAAAGACATCCTCGAACGCACTTCGCCTGAGGGCTACATCGCAGCAATGGAAGCGATCCGGGGCACGGATTTTTACACGCCAACCAGCGGACTAAGGCTGCCCACCTTGGGCATTGGAGCGGTCAACGATGCCTCGACGCCGCCTGATCTGGTGCGCGAAACCACCGAATTGGTGCCCGGATCGGAGTTCACCTTGATCCGCCGCGCTGGCCATTTGCCCTGCGCCGACCAGCCCGAGACCTATGCCCGCGTTCTGACCGATTTTCTGAACGCCACTGGACACCTGTCATGAGTGATTTTCTGTTGATCCACGGCTCATGCCACGGCGCGTGGTGTTGGCGGGACCTGATCCCCGCATTGGGCACACGCGGCCACGCTGCGCGTGCCATTGATCTGCCGAGTCACGGGTCAGATGCCACCCCCCTCGACGAAGTCACATTGGACCTATATGCGCATGCCATTCTGGATGCGATGGCGGGGCCGACTATCGTGGTCGGTCATAGTATGGCAGGCTTCCCGATCTCCCGTGCCGCCGAACTGGACCCCAGCCGGTTCGCGCGTCTGGTTTACCTATGCGCCTACGCGCCCCGTGATGGCGCCAATCTGGCAGAGATGCGTCGAGAGGCTCCCTACCAACCGCTTATGAAAGCCGTGATCAAGTCCCCCGATGGGCTCAGCTTCGGGATCAATCCGGAAATGGCCCAAGACGTTTTCTATCACGATTGCCCGCCCGAAACCGTCGCCTACGCGCTGACCCGTCTGGGCCCACAAGCAATTAAGCCGCAAGAAACGGCGATCCAACTCGGCGACAACTACGCCTCTGTTCCCAAAAGCTATATTCGCTGCGACCAAGACAGAACCATCCCCCCTGAATACCAGCGCACGATGACCGAAACCTGGCCAGAGGCAGACGTCTACGCGATGGATTGCAGCCATTCACCCTTCTTTGCCGATCCCGTCCGTTTGGCAGGTTTGCTTAGCAAGATTGCGGAAGCGGACTAGACCTCTACCCTCTCGAAATCCCGTTGCGCGGTGTCTATATTGTTTCCACTAAACGAAAGAATCGAACGACAGTGACCTTAGACGACTTGCAAGCAGAACCAACAGAGATGTCCAGCAGCGCCCAAGCGGCAGCGGCCTATCTAAAGACCCTCGCCCATGAGGGCCGGCTGATGATCCTGTGCCATCTGGGGTCGGGAGAGCGCAGCGTCGGCGAGCTTGAGCAACTGCTGAACATCCGTCAGGCAGCGGTCAGCCAGATGCTAGCCCGTCTGCGCGAAGAAGGTCTGGTTGCGACCCGCCGCGATGGCAAAACCGTCTATTACAGCCTCGCTGATGATCGCACCTCGCAGGTTATCAATATGCTCTACAAGTTGTTCTGCGCACCCCAAGCCTGAACAACGCCTTGCCCAATTATTCAGCGGATGCCCGCCATACGGGCCTTTCCTGAGTTACAGGGCTTTCCTTCGCAGACCGAGCGCTTAGTCTGGCCTAAAAAGAAGGCCCTATTTGATTATGCGCGACCCTTTTCTGATCCGCCTGCACGACCTGCTCACGCAGATTTACCCCGACCACAACCCCGCAGACCTCAGCCAAGCAGTTCAAGACGCCTTCTGGCCCGAAGGCACATCGCGCCGCAAACGCGCGCGTTTCCCTTCGAACAACCTGTGGTCAGAACGTGACTGCATGGTCATCACCTACGGGAATTCGATCCGTGACGGGCAGCACAAACCTTTGGATTTGTTGCGTGATTTTCTGACTCGTCATCTCAAAGGTGTGGTGAACGGCGTTCATATCCTGCCCTTCTTTCCCTTTACCTCAGACGACGGGTTTGCCGTAACGGACTACCGCGCGGTGAACCCCACTCTGGGGGATTGGCCGGACATTCAGCGCATCGCTAAAGAGTTCAAACTGATGTCCGATCTGGTGCTGAATCATGTCAGCAGCCAGTCCACTTGGTTCAATGAATACCGTCAGGGCCACGAGCCCTATGACAAATTCTTCTTTGAGGCCTCGCCCGAAGATGATCTGTCCGACGTGGTGCGACCGCGAACTCAGCCCCTGCTGCGCGAAGTGCAAACCGCCAACGGCACACGCCACGTTTGGTGCACCTTTAGCCACGATCAGGTCGATTTGGACTTCCGCAATCCAGAGGTTCTTTTGGAATTCTTGCGGGTCACCCGTCTGCATATCGACAACGGTGTACGCATCGTTCGTCTGGATGCCGTGGCCTTTATCTGGAAGGAAATCGGCACCAAATCGATCCATATGCCGCAGACCCATGCCATTGTGCGCCTGATGCGGTTGCTGGCGGATTTCGCGCAGGAGCCTGTGATCCTGCTGACCGAGACCAATGTGCCGAATGCCGAAAATCTGTCCTACTTTGGCAATCGAAACGAGGCACATGCGGTCTACAACTTTTCGCTGCCGCCCCTGCTGCTACACGCAATGTTATCGGGCTCTGCGAAATACCTGAACCGATGGCAGGCGACGATGCCCCCTGCTCAACTTGGATGTGCCTACCTGAATTTCTCGGCCAGCCATGACGGGATTGGAATGCGCCCCGCCGAAGGGATTCTGCCACCTATCGAAACCGAGCAGGTCATCGATTGCGTCAAAGCCCACGGCGGCCTCGTTTCCATGCGGAGCCTGCCCAATGGCGGTCAAAGCCCGTATGAGCTGAACATTACGTTCTTTGACGCGCTCAAGGGCACGATGAAGGGGCAGGACGCGCTGCAAATCGAACGTTTCCTTGCAGCCCAGAGCATTGTCATGGCGCTAGAGGGGATCCCGGCCTTCTACATCCATGTTCTACTAGCGACCGCAAATGATCTGGCTGGTGTTGAGAAGACGGGTGTGAACCGCGCGATTAATCGCCATCGCTGGGATTATCCCGCCTTGAATACCGCGCTGTCTGATCCCCAAAGCACCCAGAGCCGCGTGCTGACCGAGATGAAACGACGGATTGCGATCCGCGGACGGCAGCCCGCGTTCCATCCAAACGCCACGCAATTCACGCTCCAACTGGACGACCGGATTTTTGGCATCTGGCGCCAGAGTCTGGAGCGAGATCAGTCGATTTTTGCCCTCCACAACGTCAGCGACGAGGTGCTTGAGATCGATCCCGTCGCGATCAACCTCATCGACGGGCACGACTGGTACGACCTGCTGACCGGCGACGTGATCCATCCGTCAGGGACCAAAATCCGACTCGAGCCTTATCAATGCCGCTGGATCAGCAATCGCCAGTAAGGCGAATGGTCTTCAGGACCGCCGCAACGATGGCTTCGGGGCGGTCTTCTTGAACCAGATGGCCCGCCCCCCAGATCGGAACAAGCGGTGCCTCTGAAATTTTGGCCGCGAGTTCCTTGCCTTTGGCAAACGGGATCCACGCATCTTCGGTTCCCCATAGAACGGTGACTGGGCAGTCCATGACGCCAAAAAGCCCTTCGATGTCGTCCGTATACCGCTGATCCATTTGCGCGATCTGGCGGTAGAACGCTGGCTGGCCAACCGGACCGATCCACGGTTCTGCATAGATTCCCATCGCCTCTTGGGTCAGTGGCACGTTTGCCGAGGTCTGCAAATATGCCCGAAGCAATGCTTCGTGCATATAGCTTGGCATACCCGCAAAGGCCTCTTGGTGCTGGCGCACATGCTGAACAAATGGCGAGCCCCAAGGCGCAAGAGCGACTGCATCAAATATCGTCAAAGACCTGTAGCGTAGACCATTCAGGTAGCACGCACGCAGGGCCGTCGCGCCGCCAAAATCATGAGCCAGCACATCTGGCTTGTTCAAATTCCATTCCGCAAATAATCCAGCGAGCACGGTGTTCTGGACACCCAAGGATACATCCTGCCCCTCTCGCTTTTCTGACTGTCCGTATCCGGGCATGTCATAGAAATAGACAGTCCGGTCCGCACAAAGATGCGGAATGATCCGACGCCAGACCTGCGCGGAGAACGGTGTGCCATGCAAAGCAACCAGAGCAGGTCCTTGCCCCAGGCATCCCCAACGGACCTGATTGCCTTCGATCACCGAGGTGTGGGGTAGCTTTAGCATCAACCATCCTCCCATTGTCATTTAGCTAATTAACGATATGAATAGACGCATGGACCGATCAATTCAAATAAAAGCGATGGCCAGCGCGCAGCGGCTACAGATCCTGCGCCTTTTGGCGGCACCGGAAACCCACTTTGCAGGTCAGTGGTCTGCGGACCCTAAGCAATTCGGCGTGTGTATGAGTCTGATTGCCGAGGCACTACAGATCGCTCAGCCGACCGCGAGTCGGCATCTGGATATCTTGCGACAAGCCGGATTCATCACGGTGCAAAAGCACATGAAGTGGTCTTACTGCAAACGGAACGACCCAGCGCTCAGGGAATACCTCAGCTGGGTCGCTACCGATTTGCAGCTTGGAGATCAGGCGAGATCTGCGTAGTCCTGTTTGACCGCTGTCAGCATGTCGGCCATCAGCATCGAATCCGCTGCGTGCACACGTGACCACGTGGGAATGAACGGGGTCTCGAACGGGTTATCAAGGAAGGCATGACCCGCGTTCATGATGTTCTCAGCAAACAGTTCGATGCTGCGCTCTTCTTTATGGCGGTCAATCGACAGGCCATTCATCTCGGCATCGTTGTAATAGCTTTCGAGCAGGTCCAGAGCCGTACGGTAGTATACCGCCTTGAGCGTTCGAAACACGTTTCCGGTAAAGACTGTGCCGTCCGCTGCCAGCTTGCGGAAGATCGCCTTGCAGATGTCGGTGGACATGCGGTTCAAACCTGTTTCCGCGTCCTCGGGTGACAGCTCCTGATGTTTGTGGTCGTAGGCATCACTGATCTCGACCTGACACACCGACTTGGGTGCCAAGTTGCGCCAAGCTTCGGACAGAACACCGATTTCCAGCCCCCAATCACTGGGGATGCGCAGGTCGGGCAACATCGCTGTACGCATCGCGAATTCGCCCGAGAGCGGATAGCGGAAGCTGCGCAGGAAATCGATGTAGTCCTTGTCCCCTACCACCTTCTTCAAGGCAATGAGCAATGGGCTGACCAGCAGACGGGTGACGCGGCCGTTGATCTTTCCATCGCCGATCCGCGGATAGTACCCTTTGGACAATTGATAGGGGAACCGCGGGTTCACAACCGGATAAACGAGACGCGTGAGCATATCCTTGTTGTAGGTCACGATATCACAGTCGTGAATCGCCATCACCGAGCTATCGCGGCAGGCCATCATATAGCCCAGACAACCCCAGACGTTCTTTCCCTTACCCGGCTCGGAAGGATACAGCCCGTGCGCCTTGAGCCGCTCCCCGATCGCCAGATTACGCGGGCTATCGTTCCAGATCACCACATGGTTCTGTGGAAGACGCGAGAAGAACTTGACGGCATGTGCATATTGCTCTGCATTCGCGCGGTCGAGCCCGATGATAATCCGATGCAAATATGGGACCCGCGAGAGCTCGTCGACGATGCTCTCAATCGCGGGCAGCTCCAACTCGGAATAGAGACAAGGCAGGATCAGGGTGATCTTGCGGTCCTTTGAAAAAGTGGTCAGCTCATGGCTCATTTCTTCTGCGGTTTTGGCCCGCAGGTTATGAAGCGTAGCGATGTGTCCATTCTGGTGAAAATCAGCCAAAGCTTTGATCCTTATTCATTATTCATAACGGCGCAGGAGCGTTTGAACCGCGTGTGCCCAACCTGTCGGGCCAGGCGAAAGTTCCCTGATCACGCGCCCCTCCAGCTCTCCGTTTACAGGGGGCAGAGGCGTGCGGTGTGGGTTGGGGATGATCACGCCATGGGTGGCTTGTTCGATCATTTCAATGTCATTGGGCGCGTCCCCCAAAGCGATGCTCGGCGGTGTGCCGTACATATCCAGCACCTCGGCCATGGCATCAGATTTCAGGCGCCCCCACCCTAGCGTCAAAAAGCGACCGCCATCCCGACATGTCACCCCAAGATCAGCCAGGGCTGCAATAAAAGCGTCGCGGTTTGCGTCCGACCCGGACCATATTCCCGGTTCGGAAAATGCGCGAGTCGCAGCCTTGGCGGCACTACCGACAGGAAGCCCTGTTGCATCGGCAACGCCGTTTGCATCCATATCACCGAACCCGCGATAGTATTGCCGCAGCTCTGAGGGCACCTCATTTAGGGCCGCGCGCAGCTTGGCATAGGGTCCGGGATCAGGAAGCTCCCCTGCACCTGCGGGCATCACACCAGCCCCGTTTTCACAAATGGCAGGCCAGCGGTCGAGTCCCATCGCACTGCGCAACTCTGCGATTTCGGGCGCGGTTTTCGAACTTGTGAGGATGACCGGAATACCCTGCTCGGTCAGCTTTGTTAAAACCGGCTCTGCTGGCGACCAGTCATAGGTGTCATGATCCAAAAGGGTGCCGTCTAAATCGGTAAAAACTATGAGTGGCGGGGTCTTCATTCTGTCCTCCTGCGAGGACTATCCCGCGCAGAGCGTGACACCACAATGAAGCAACGCGCAATTATTACCCATGATTCTCTCAATTGCTTATTTTTTGAGCGAACCATTTAGCCCAACCTTCGTATCACAGCGCGCATTTTGCCGCTGCCAAAAACGGGTAAATACGCTAGACCCATCATCAAGATTCCGCGCGGCTTTTCGCGCCACCAAGGAGACGCCAGATGAGCTTTGACCGGTCTATCAAAATTGCCCCTTCGATCCTGTCGGCAGATTTCGCCAACTTCGGTCAGGAAATTCAGGCCATCGAAGCCCAAGGCGCTGACTGGGTCCATGTGGATGTCATGGATGGCCACTTCGTACCAAACCTGACTTTTGGCCCGCCCGCCGTCAAAGCGTTCCGTCCTCATGTGAAAACCGTCATGGACGTACATCTGATGATTAGTCCCGTGGACGCGTATATTGACGCTTACGCGGATGCTGGCGCCGACTATCTGACTGCTCATATCGAGGCAGGCCCTCACATCCACCGGACGCTGCAAGCGATCCGCGGCGCTGGCATGAAGGCAGGCGTCGCGCTGAACCCTGGCACCCCTGCGGATGCGATTGAACACCTCTTGGACCTGACGGATCTGGTATGCGTGATGACCGTGAACCCCGGTTTCGGCGGTCAGAAGTTCATCGACATGACCACCAAGATCCGCAAACTGCGCGAAATGATTGGCGACCGCCCTGTCCACATTGAAATCGACGGCGGGGTTGATCCGACCACTGCGCCGCTGGTCTCTGCTGCGGGGGCAGATGTCTTGGTGGCGGGCTCTGCGGTGTTCCGCGGCGGTTCTGTCGATGCGCCAGACGTCTATGGCAAGAACATTTCCACCATCCGCACTGCGGCCGAAAGCGCACTCTGAATGGCGCGGATCATTTTTGATTTGGACGGGACGCTGATCGACAGCGCCCCGGACATCCAAGCCGTCGCAAATGGCGTGCTTGGGGCCGAAGGCTACAGCCCGATCACCCTAGAGCAAACCCGCAGCTTTATCGGAAATGGCGCACCCACCTTTGTCGCCAGAATGCGGGCCGCGCGGGATATTCCAGACAGCGAACAAGGTCGCCTGTTGACCGCCTTTAAGATTGGCTACGTCAGTGCGGTGGACCTGACCGTAATCTACGATGGCGTTGTTGACGCTCTTTGTTCGCTGCGAGATCAAGGGCACAAGCTTGGGATTTGCACAAACAAGCCATTCGCTGCAACCGAGGCGATCCTGAAGCACTTGGATCTGGCATCATTCTTCGACGCAGTGGTCGGTGGCGACACTCTGCCCCATCACAAGCCCGACCCTGCCATGCTCTTTGCCGCCGCAGATGCAATGGGCGAAGGCGCAATTCTCTATGTGGGAGACAGCGAAGTCGATGCAGAGACCGCCCGCCGCGCGGACCTGCCCTTTTTGCTGTACACAGCCGGCTACCACAAGACCGATCCGGCCAGCATCCCGAAGACGGCCAGCTTTGACAGCTATTCAAGCTTTGTAGAGTTGGTGGCCCGCACTCTGCCGAAGAGTTAATTCTTCGTATTCTGGGTGCCTTCGACAGCCTCGACCGCGCCCTGCAGACGGGCAATCGCTTCGTTACACTTCAGGCTGCACTCGTGCAGGTGCTGCGAGAGCATCTCGATTTTGGATGCATCTGGTTGACGGGACAGAATGCGCGCCGCCCCTGCGGTCATGCTCACGATGTTGTTCAGATTATGAAGCGCAGCCTTGTTTGCCTCGAACAATGCCTCAAGAGAGGCGATTGCGTCGGGCGAAGCATCAAGAGTGTAAGGGCGCGATGTCACATCGGACGAGATGACCAACAGCGATGGCTCCCCACCTGACTGCAACTCAAGCGGCACAACTTCAATGACCCAAGACCGCGTCACGCCGTCTCCGGTCTGGAACGTGCCGGTAAAGCTGTTCGCTATACCGCCAAGCCCCTGCTCGACCGCCTTGATGGCACGCTGTTGGGATTCGCCATCCCACAGGTCCGTCCAAACATTCCCGCAAAAGTCATCTTTTTGAACCTGCAAAAGGTCGAGCCCGCGCGGGTTCACCGCTCGAATAACGCCCTTCGGATCAAGGACTTTGACGCAAAGATCAGCGCGACGCGCTACGGTCCCGATCACTGTCTCCAGCGCGGATGCGTCAATATGTAAATCACCTAGAAGGATACTCATCGTCTCTGGAACCCACCTTTCACATGACCGACCCTACAGACTTTAGCACATAAAGCAAAATCACTTTTTGCTGTGCGACATAGCCGTGGATATAGCCACTTCAAGCGTTTCGTTCGAAAACGGCTTACGGACAAAGGGGCATGGCGGGTACAAACCGGTTAGATCATCCCTGTCACCGTAGCCAGTTGCCACAATGAAAGGCACACCGAGTTCGGCCAGTTTTTCGGCCACCGGTAGGGATTGTTCAGACCCGAGATTCACATCCAGAACGGCCAGCTCGATGGTGTTTGCCTCGATCTCGCGCAGAGCATCCGCGACGTTTGACGCGATCCTGACGTCTTGGGCACCCATCTCGGTCAGGATGTCTGCGGCATCCATCGCGATAATCATAGTATCCTCAAGAACCAGCGAGACACCCTGCAACGATACGGGGCCGCTCGCAGCATCGGCGTTCTCGTCCCTCTTGGTTTCTTTAGCCACAAACTGCACGTAGCTTGCCGGAATGACGAACCGCGCCTCGACGCCGGTCATCTTGTATTGAATGTCGGCCTCACCTTGCAGTTCAAACGGGACGAAACGCTCGATGATCGAAGATCCGAAACCACGGCGCTTGGGCGGCGTGACGGGCGGCCCCCCGCGCTCGCGCCAATCGATGGTCAACGCACCGGCGGTGTCCTGCCCCAACGCGATGATCAAACGACCGCTTTCGCTTCCAAGAGACCCGTATTTGACCGAGTTGGTGACCAACTCGTGCACCACCAAAGCCAGATTGGTGAACGCTTTGGGCGCGATCTGAACATCTGTGCCCAGAATTTCAATCCGCTCGCTGTTCTTGCCGACATAAGCTGCCAGTTCCAGATCAATCAGGTCCAAAAGCGATGCATAATCCCACTCGTCATCTGTGAGCTGATCATGGGCCCGTGCAAGCGACTGGATTCGGCCATCAAGACGCGTGGTGAACTCACCGATAGTGTCGCGCTCTTGCACGCTCTGCTTTACCAGTCCGCGCATCAAGTTCAGGATATTGCGAACACGGTGATTCAACTCAGAGATCAGAAGCTCTTGCCGCTCTTGCGCCTTTTTGCGTTCATCAGCCGTCGCGTCGGTGATTTTCAGGAAAATCTCCAGCAGAAGGACGCGAAGCAATTCCGCCGAATGACGCGTGTGTTGGTTCCAAGGCGCACAGTGGCCTGCGACGATCTCGCGCCAGGCTTCAAAACTCTTGCGCGGTGTCAGGCGCAATCCGTTCGGGCCTGGCACGGCCGGCTTGGTGGGATTTCCAGCCCATGTCACAGCAGTTGCGATCTCGCGGCGGAACAGCACCAGATAGTCACGCGGCCGGCGCGAAATCGGAATGGCCAGCAGCCCCGCAAACCGGTCGACACAATCCGCTGCAGGAGGGTACTGACCTCCGATGCAATCTGTCGCAAAGACACCTGACGCAGCTGTGGTGTTCAAGAACCGTGCGAGTCCCTTGAATTCTTCTTCGGTCGGGGTCCCGCCAGTGGCGTGGAAATCCCCATCAGCGTAAAGCACCATCCCGTCATGGGGGATGACATCCCGCAGATCCCCCGAAACCTTGAGCAAACTCTCCGACAGGTCATCGCCATCTGCCATCAACGCCATCAGGCGGGTCTGCAGGTTGGCCATTTCTCCTTGGGCGCGGCTGCGCTGCTGCTCTTCAAGGTGGGTGAGTTCATAAGAGAACAGATGGGCAAAAAGCTCGATCGCTGTGCGGCGTTCAAACTCTACGTGGCGCGGCGTGCGATGGTGACACGCGAACAGGCCCCAAAGCTCTCCGTTGCGCATGATGGACACGGACATAGAAGCTTCGACACCCATGTTCCGCAGATATTCGATGTGGATCGGGGAAACTGCACGGGTGACCGACAAAGACAGGTCCAGCGGTTTGCCTTCGGGCGAGACCTGGGGATGGATTGCGGCCCCTTCGTCGTTCACATCAGCAATCAGCCGCAGCAGACTGCGCTTGTACAATGCACGCGCCTGCACTGGAATGTCAGAGGCAGGAAACCGCAGCCCCATATAGCTAGGCAAATCACCACGGCGATCCTCGGCCACCACCGATCCGGAATCGTCTGCCTGAAACTGATAGACCATGACGCTGTCGAAACCGGACAGGAGCCGCACGGCCCGTGCCGCTTCGGTTGTCACCTGCGTTAGCGAGCCCGCCGCGCGAATACGTTGGATCAGTGGATAGACGTCGGACAGTGAATCATCATCGCGCGTCGAGTCTGCCTTTGGCTCGAACTCGATGATCAGATGACGGCCACTCCGATGGATCGACACATCATACCTGACCATAGGATCCATAAGGCGGATACCGAACAACCGGTTCACACTTTCGCGGCCATCTAGAACTTTGGCGCGGATGCGCGACATGGCGGCTGCGGGCAGCACCGTGTCCAGCGGCGTACCAACAAGCTCTGCAGGCGTCGATCCGACAAAGGATCCGATATTTTCAGAGACGTGCTGAATCATCCAATCGGACGATACTGCGACGAGCGCGCCGTAGGATTGTACGCGCCCCAGAATGTGAATCGGTTCACGGTCGCAAGTCGTCAGATCAACTTCGCCCTCGTAGGGCGAACCGGAAGAAATGGCATCTGTCACAAGGATTTCTCTGTCAGATCGCGTGTCAGGGTTTCAGCCTCTTGGAATAGCTCGAAACCCGCAATTACGCTAGTGCAGATATCCTCTGCTTCGGCGCCGATAGCCGGCATTGCCCCCAACCTGAGGCACAATTCCCGCCATATTGCCTTGTATTCTTGCGGCGCGAAATAAAGTGGCACGTGGTCCAATTCGCTTTCCATCAACTTTCGCCGCAGAACTTCGGTCCCCAATCGCGACCCGATCACCAAGTAGGAGAGTGCCACAGGATGCAGCTCACGCTTGTGCCGCACCACAGGAACAGAGAGCCCATAATGTCGGCAGTCTTGCTCCAATCGGTCCAACATCTCAGAGATCAGACCCAGTGTTTCGCGGTCAGGCGAGGTACGCACTGCTGTTGATAATGCCGTGAGACCAGCCATTTGCGCCGCAAGAAAGGGCTTCAGGTGTTCTGCTGGATTTTTCTGAAACGGAAGGAAGCTCTGATCCAGAGCTTCGTGGGCGCTGCGGCTCTCGTCGCGCAGGCGCTGAAGAAGATCCTGTTTGGGCACCAATTGCCCGCAGACGGGACCGTGATCGTGTTTCATCGTCTGCTTCACAAATATCCCCCCAATCGGACGCCCGAAATACAGCAATTAGTACAGAGACGCGCTACTCGTTAAAAGGTTCCGAAATTACTTTTGGCGCAAATTTGGAATTACACATTCCGAACAAGAGATGCATGGGATTGGACATTCGCCATGTCACCCTCGCACATCTTTGCAGTTTCGCACCGCTCGATCCCGAGTGTCGCGAGCGCGCGCGCCGCCTCTTCGAAAATATCAGGCGCGCTTCCAGCCAGTGCACTCAGGACCATCTGCAGCCGCACCTGCACTTCGACAAAACCCGCACCATCCCGCGCAAGAGCGTGAAAGGCGTCTTCAATCAAGTTTTGTCCCGTAATGGGTGGCACATGCACTTTATCGCACGCCGGAGCGTCAACGGACACAGGCTTCCAGTGCGACAGGACACGGGCCTGCCGCGAGATGACGTCAATCGCGGTACCGGGATCATTCACAGCCGGGGACAATGCGCGCAGCGCGATCTCTGACATCACGACCAATCCAAACCGCGGGTCCTGATCAAAGTTGCGCTCGGGTCCGACCGTCACGCCTTCGCGCAGGGTATTCTCTTGCTCCTCGTCTAGTGGCCCGCCTGACACGTAGAGGATCGGGTTCGCAGGATGCACAAATTGACCCGGAGGTTCTGCCACCCAAACCTCTCGCTCCTGTTCTTCGACATTTTTTTGCAGGCCTGCTACATCTACGTGCTGCACATATCCCACTTCGACGGGGTAGATTGCACGCGCGTCAGGCGGGACCGCGCCAAGCCGTGGGACACCGCCTAGACAAGGGTTCTCGACCCGAACCTTGATCGACTGGATCGCCGCACGCTCGACCCGCGCCAGCGTATCATTCATCCGACCAAAATTTATCAGATGCGAAATCCAGCGCAGCAGGGCCAAGACAACCGTCGCCACAACGAGCACTGTCGCCACGAACAACAGAAATTTGCCATCATCGCTATAAAGCCCTGCCTCGAGCCCGATAATCGCCATCAGACTGAACAAAAACGCACCTAGAAATGTTGCCAGAACATTCTGCGTCGTGGGGTCTTGCTGTAGCAGCGCCGTCGCCCGAGGCGTGGCGGACGTCGCGGCAGCGGCATAGGCTTGCACTGCGATCGACAGAGAGAAGGTGGTCACCGCCAACATTGACGATGCGATGATCTGCAGGACCTCTTCAACCGCCCCGTCGCCTGGATCGAACCGCATATTCTGGGGCACGTACGGCGCAAGCGTGGGCGATACCACTGCCGCCAGCACAGCCACCAGACCATACCCAAGAACCCGTACCCAGATTTCCTTGAGCACCTGCCGCAGCTTCCAGAGGTATTTTCCCACCACGGCATCTCTCCTTTTTCGGCCAATGAGCCAACTCCATCAGAGCCGAAACGGTTCCCCGCCCCCCGTAGGAATCTAACCCCTTCGCACAGCGGCAATTGCAATTCTCTTGGGCTGTCCTGTAACTATATACTCAGGACACAAGACAAGAGCGCCACGGCGCTTCAGAGGGATGGGCACCGCCCAACCCACCGAAATCAGGAGCAAAGCGATCAGCCATCCAACAAGACGATCATTGGTAGCTACACTCAGCGACGATTTACGCGCGCTGATCCAATCTGGCAGCTACAATCCTGGTGACAAGCTCCCGAGCGAGGCCCAACTGACCCGCGAACACGCCGTCAGCCGCACCGTCGTACGCGAAGCCATCGCCGCTTTGCGCGCAGACGGTTTGGTCGAGGCGCGACAAGGCTCCGGCGTCTATATTTTGCCGCCTTCGGAGCAGGTTGCCGCCCCGTTCACGAATATTGATAGTGCACGCCTATCCTCGATGATCGAACTGCTGGAACTCCGCACTGCCGTCGAAGTCGAAGCCGCCGGCCTTGCCGCGCAACGCCGAAGCCCCTCCCAAGAAGAAAATATCTTAGACGCGCTGCGCAGTGTGACCCTACTCAACAATGCCAGCGAACCGTCGACTGAGGCAGATTTCGCCCTGCACCTCGCTATTGCCGAAGCCACGAACAATCCGCGCTTTGGGGAATTTCTTCAGATGATCGGCCCCAACAGCATCCCGCGGCGTGGATTGGACGCAGCGGACCCGAACGCGGCCTCGAAGCGCTACATCGAGATGATCAACAGCGAGCATGACAGCATCGTCACCGCGATTACAAACGGCGACGACGAAGGCGCCCGCGCTGCCATGCGTCAACATCTCAAGGGTAGTCAGCAGCGTTACCGCGCCCTTTTGCGGGATGCGCTCTAAGCTCTACAGCCCGAGAAGTTCCCGCGCCGGTTCCACCAGAGCTCGGCCGATAGCAGCAGTGTCTTCTGCGGGCAGATGCACGCCATCAATGGCCGAGGTTGTGGCAACCGTTCCCGCATCGAAAAACGCAACGCCAAGGTCCAGCGCCAACTGCTGATACATGGGTGCGAGGCGCTGGGTTTCTGCCACATCACGCCCACCGCCCGTCACACCATCCGGCCCGATCACGCAGGGCGGCGGAGAGACGAGCAACACCTTGGGCGCTTGCCCGATGCCGTCATAGGGGTGCGTGCGAATGATCTGCGCCAGACGCTTCATCCCCGCCGTTGCGCCCTCGGCGCGGCCACAGATCGTGGGCTTCAGGTCGTTAGTCCCAAGCATCACGATCACCAAATCCAGCGGGCTATGGGACTGCAGTAGGATTGGCAGCACCTTGGCGCCGTTGCGGCAACAGGGACCGGAGTGATCGTCGAACACAGTGGTGCGGCCACCGAGGCCTTCGGAAATCACTTCGACCCCGAGTTCCCGTTCTAGTACGTTTGGCCACAGGAACTCTGCGGGATGGCGGGTACCATCTTCGGGCTTGTGGCCCCATGTTAGGCTGTCACCAAAGGCAAGAATGCGGGTCATGCCGCGTCCTTTGCGATCTGGTCCATGGGCATGAGCGCCCCTTTGTGTCCAATCACCTGCTTAGCGATCCCGTGGGCATAACGCGCCGCTTCGGGTGCGGGTACGCCCTGTAAGCGGGCACTAAAATACGCACCATTAAAGCTGTCGCCCGCGCCAGTGGTATCCACGGGCTGCGCCTTGGGACCGGGTTCGATCAGGTGGGTTTCGCCGTCCGCCAGCACAAGCATGTCGCCACCGCCGTTCTTGACCACGATTTCGGTCGCGCCCGCATCCGCGTAGCGCTGCAATGTCGCCTGAGGGTCCGCGTCCCCGAAATAATCCGCTTCATCCTCATAGCTCGGCAGGGCAATCTCACTGACCCGCGCAGCCTGCATGATGGCCTCGCACATCGTCTGGGTGTCTGGCCACAGGCGCGGGCGCAGGTTGGGATCAAAAGCGACTCGTTGCCCCTGCAGAGCCTCGAGCAAAGCGGCGCGGCGATCAGCGGTCAGAATGCCCAAGGTGATCCCCGAGAAGTACACCAGATCAGCCCCGTCCACCGCCGCGGCCAAAGCCGCTGGATCATCGGCCAGACAGCGCGCCGCCGCCTGATCGCGCCAGTAGGTAAAGCTGCGCTCACCGTCCTTCAGCGTGATCATATACAGGCCCGCCACGCGGGTCGGATGGCGCATCACGTATTCGGTGCCGATGCCCCCTGCCCCCATGAAATCCAGCATCTGCTGCGACACCGGATCGGTGCCCACGCAGGTCACGTAATCCACTGATCCGGCGGGCAAAGTCGCCCGTGCGTACCAAGCCGTGTTAAACGTGTCCCCTGCAAAACCCGAACGCCAGAGGTTCGCTCCGGCGCCCGACAGCTCAATCATACATTCCCCGATAGAAACCAGTCTCATGCCTCACTCCCATTTGGGAAAACCGTAAAGCTCCTGAGGGTTTTCTACCAGTGCCAACTGCAAGGATTTCTCGTCTGGCAGCCAAGACAGAACTGTATCGGTCAAGTCAGCGTCATCGGGGTAATCTTCGGTCTTTTTCGCCAGATTATGCGGCCAGTTGGTGCCCCAGATGACGCGTTCGGGAGCATAGGCAGCGATGTCCCGAGCGACTTCGGCGATATCGGGGTAGTCGGGGCCACCGACCAGCGTCGCCTCATAGCAGCCCGCGAACTTGAACCAGACATTGCCCGTGTCAATCAAGCGCTTGATCGCGTCCACATGGGTGGGAGTGACGCCGCCGAAAATCTTGCCGTGATGGTCTAGAACCCAACGGGATTTCAGTGCCTTCAGACGCGGCTCCAGATCGGGCAAGGCGGTGCCGTCGAACTGCACGGCGGTCATCCAACCCGCATCGGCAGCCTGGGCATCGACGGCCTCTAGCTGCTCCAGGCCCACAGCTCCACCGGGCAGATCCATGATCCGCGCGCCGACGATACCAGCTTCTGTCAGGCGCTCCATTTCGGCGTCCGAGGTTTCCTTGCTGATCACCGCCACACCACGACCCAGATCGCCCATCTCGGCCACGCAGGCCAAAAGACATGCGTTGTCCGCTTGATGGGCGTTTCCTTGGGTGATCACCACGCGGTCGATCCCGAGCCATTCCATCGCGCGGCGGTACATGTCAGGGGTCGGAAGGGGCGCGGGTGGCAGGCCCGGCCCGCCATCCACCGCCGGATACCCCGGCACGTACATGTGCATCTGGGTGTCGATGGTGCCGCGCGGCAGGATGGTTTTCGGCGGCTCGCCGGTTAGTTTGCGGTCAATCATCACGCATCCTTCATGGCAAATTCACGCAGCGCGTCGCGGTTGATCTCGATCCCCAAGCCGGGTGCGTTCGGGATCTGGACGACGCCGTTCTGGTGTTCAATCGGAGTGGTCAAAACAGCCTGACGGAAGGGGTTGTGGGTCCGGTCGAACTCCATGATCGGATCGACGGGATTGGGGCGCACGGGGCTGGGGATCTGCGTCGCCATCCACTGTAGCGCCGCCGCAATCTGCACGCCCGTGCCCCAGACGTGCGGCACCAGACGGATGCCGCTGGTCGCCGCCATATCGGCCACGCGCCGCATCTCGGTAAAGCCGCCCACCCCGCAAAGGTCAGGCTGCGCGATATCCACCAGACGCTTGGCAAACGGCTCGGCAAAGCCCCAACGGGTGTGCCATGTCTCGCCCCCTGCCACGGGGATCGGTTGGCGGGCGCGCACATCGGCATAGGCCCCCAGCTGTTCGGGGACGACAGGCTCTTCGAACCAGTCGATTTCATAGTCGGCGGCCTTGTTCCCCAGACGCACCGCATCCACCACGTCATACCCGTGGTTGGCGTCGATCATCAGGCGCATGTCGTCGCCCATCACGTCGCGCACGGCACGGATGACGCGCAGATCCTCGTCTACGTCAAAGCCGATCTTGATCTTGGCGGCGTGGAAACCGGCAGCCTTGTGAGCGGCCATTTCACTGGCGTTATCCTCGACCCGATCCACGCCGTCGCGTTTGAAGCTGCCGGTGGCATAGGCGCGAACGCTCTCGCGGAAGCGGCCCCCCAGCAGCATGGACACGGACTGGCCCAGCACCTTGCCCTTGATATCCCACAGGGCGACATCAATGCCGGACAAGGCTGTGACCGCCAGCCCGCGCTGACCCTGATCGCGCAGCGCATTATAGCAAGTGGCCCAGATTTTCTCGGTCTCCATGGGATTCTGACCGATTAGCCAGCCCTTGTAGGCCGCGACGACCGACGCGTTGGGGCGCGCTGGCCCCAAACATTCGCCCCACCCGATGGTGCCATCGTCGCAGATGACCTCCACCAGCACGTGGGCGCGGCGGTCGAACCGCATCGAGGCGCTCTCGAACGGCGTCTCGAGTCGGTATTCCAACAGGTGGGTGCGAACGTCGGTGATCTTCATTTTGGACCTCAGACGGGGTTGGCGTCGATGATCTGCTGCAGGATCTGCTCTTCTTCGGGGGTCAGGTCCGACAAGGGCGACCGCACGGTGCCCGCGTCAAAGCCAACCAGGCGGACACCCGCTTTGATCGCCGAAACAGCATACCCCTTGCGGCGCGAACGCAGGTCCATGAACGGATAGAAGAAGCCTTTCAGGATGTCTTCGCAAGTGGCGCGATCCCCGGCCCGCAGCGCGTTGTAGAACTTGTTCGCCAGCGCGGGTACAAAGTTGAACACGGCCGAGGAATAGGTGGTGAACCCGGCACCCAGATAGGCCTCGGCAAACAGCTCTGCGGTGGGCATACCCCCCAGATAGGTCAGACGGTCGCCCATCTTGGCCGTGATCTGGCGGACCAGACCGATATCGCCAGTGCCATCCTTGAAGCCAATCAGGTTGGGGCATTCATCACACAGGCGCGCAAGGGTATCGGGCTGCAGCACCGCATTGTCACGGTTGTAAACCATCACGCCGAAATCGACCGACTGGCAGACTTTCTTGACGTGTTCAAACAGGCCCTCTTGGGGGGCGTCGATCAGATAGTGGGGCAGCAAAAGGATGCCATCCGCGCCGACCTTCTGCACGGACTGAGCAATCTCGACCGCCATTTCGGTGCCATAGCCGCAACCAGACACGATAGCGGTTTTGCCTGCGCTTTCCTTGGCCGCCTGCACGATGGTCGGGATTTCCGATGGGGTCAGCGAAAAAAATTCGCCCGTGCCGCCCGCCGCGAACAGAACCGGTGCATCAAAGCCCGCGAGCCAGTCGATATGCTTCTGGTAGCTGTCCTGCTGGAACGCACCGTTGCCGTCGAAATGGGTCACGGGGAACGATAGCAGTCCCGAACCAAGGGCTGCTTTGATCTCGTTGGGGGTCATTTTCTAGTCTCCTTGGATGGTCTTACGCCAAATCGTCCGGCAGGATCGACGCGGGGATGTTCTGGTAGCACACGGGGCGCAGGAATCGGCGGATGGACAGGGTGCCCACGCTGGTGGCGCCAAAGTTTGTCGACGCCGGATAGGGCCCGCCGTGAACCATGCTGTCGCAAACCTCGACCCCTGTGGGGAAGCCGTTGGCCAGCACCCGGCCTGCCTTGCGCTCGAGCACCGGCAGCAGACGGCGCGCCAGAGTGGCATCGCTATCGTCCATGTGCAGGGTCGCGGTCAGCTGGCCGACGAACGACTTCGCGACTTCGATCATCTGGGCTTCGTCCTTGGCCACGACCACCAGACTGAGCGGGCCAAAGACTTCTTCGCTCAGGGCGTGGTTGCCGATCCAGTCATCGGCAGAAACGCGGAACAGGAACGGCTTGGCTTCGCGGGTGTCGCACATGGATGTCAGCATGTCCTGCACCCCGGCCGCGCCCTGCATCTTGGCCGCGCCATCGCGGTAGGCCGCCGCGATCCCGTCGGTCAGCATGACCTGCGCGCCGCTCTCGGACAGCGCCGCGCGCGCCGCTTCAGCGAACGCCTCGCCTTCGGAACCCTCAAGCACCACCGCGATCCCGGGGTTGGTGCAGAACTGCCCCGCGCCCATGGTCAGCGATCCGGCCCACGCCTCGCCCAAAGCGGCCCCACGCGCCGCCACAGCCGAGGGCAGCATGAACATCGGGTTTACAGACCCAAGCTCGCCAAAGAACGGAATGGGTTCGTCCCGCTGCGCGCACAGGTCGAACAGCGCGCGGCCGCCGCCGAGCGATCCGGTAAAGCCAACCGCCTTGATCAGCGGGTGCTGCACCAAAGCCTGCCCCACATCGCGCTTGCCGCCTTGGATCAGGCTGAACACACCCTTGGGCATGCCGCACTTTTCCACCGCCGCCGCAATGGCCTCGGCCACAATCTCGCCGGTGCCGGGATGCGCGCCATGGCCTTTGACCACAACAGGACAGCCCGCCGCCAAAGCCGCTGCCGTATCGCCGCCCGCCGTGCTGAAGGCCAAAGGAAAGTTCGAGGCCCCGAACACCGCCACTGGCCCGATGGGCCGCTGCATCATCCGCAGGTCCGGACGGGGCAAAGGCGCCCGATCCGGCAGAGCCTCATCATACCGGCGGTCCAGATAGTCCCCTGCGCGAATATGGCTGGCAAACAAACGGATCTGTCCAACAGTCCGACCGCGCTCGCCCACCAGACGCGCCTCGGGCAGGCCAGTCTCAGCACACCCAATCTCGGTGATCGCCTCGCCGCGCGCATCAATCTCGTCGGCGATCGCTTCCAAAAACTGCGCGCGCGTCTCGCGGCTGGAATAGCCATACTCCCAGAACGCCTCTTCGGCGGCCTGACACGCCTGATCCACCAGCTCGGGCGTACCAACGCTGAACGCGAACGCAGCGCCGCTCACCGGCTCGTTCTTAAACGTCGCGTCGCCCGCAACCCACTCACCGGCCACCAAATGCTTGCCGTGCGGTTCAAATCCCATCTCTCATCTCCTCTGCGCTCCAAGCCATCCCAACAGCCAAACCACAAAGCGCTCCTGTCTTCTTTTTGCTCAAAATACTCCCGCCGGAGGCGGAAGCGGCCTCAGTCACGATGCACAGGTTCTGCCGTAAACATCCCGCCTTGCCACAGGACATCTGGCGCGTCGGCGGCCTTGCGGGGCTGCTGCTCAATCTCTTCGCGGAACACTTCACTGTCGTCCTTGGGCTTCCACCCCAGCCATCCCAGATGGCTGTTATCCCACCATCCGCAGGTATTGTCCGACGCGCCCCAGATGATCGGGCAGCCCAGTTTCGGCACTGCAAACACCCGCTCCATCAGTGACACGAAATCATCATAGCTCAGCCACGTTGCCATCATCCGGCGATCCTTGGGCTTTTCAAAGCACGAGCCGATGCGCAGCAGCGCCGTCTCTTGGCCGAACTTCGAGTGATACATGCTGGCAACAGCTTCGCCAAATACCTTGGAGATACCATACCACCCATCAGGCCGCGTGGGCATGTCTGCGGTCAGGCGCTGGTCCTGCGGGTAGTAGCCAATCGTATGGTTGGAACTCGCAAACACGATCCGCGGCTTGCCGTTCGCGCGCGCCGCCTCGTACAGGTTATAGAGACCACGAATGTTAGCCGCCTCGATCAGGTCATAGGACTTCTCGACCGACACACCACCCAAGTGGATGATCCCGTCACAATCCTTGACCAATTCAAAGACCGCGGCTTCGTCTGCCAGATCGCAGACCACATGCTCTTCGTTGGCAGCAGCCTCTCCCATCGGCACGACGTCAGACAAACGCAGGATGTTGGCCATATGCGCCAGACGGGTGCGGCACATGGTGCCCAATCCGCCCGCAGCGCCAGTGATCAATAGTCGTTTCATCATGAAAATCACTCCATCAGGCTCGGCAAGAACATAGAGAACGCCGGCACGTAGGTGACGAGCATCAGCGCCACCAGAATTGCGAGGTAGAACGGCAGGATCGATTTCACCGCCTGCTCGATCCGGATTTTGCCCACGACACAGCCCACGAACAGGCAAGCGCCGACAGGCGGGGTGCACAGACCCAAGCCTAGGTTCATCATCAGGATCACACCGAATTGCACTGGGTCCATTCCCAGTCCCACCGCAACGGGCAGGAAAATCGGCGTACAGATCAGGATCAATGCGGCCATGTCCATAATCATTCCCAGAACCAAGAGGATCAAATTGATCATCAGGAGGATGATTAACGGATTATCGCTGATACCGGTAACGAAATTTCCAAGAAGATCGGGAACACGATACAGCGCGAGCAGATAACTGAAGGCAGAGGCCGTCGCGACCAGCAGCATTACCAGCGCTGTCGTCCGCACCGAGGTAATCACCGCCAGCTTGAAAGCAGGCCATGTGAGTTCGCGGTAGACCAGCGTGGTCATGAGGATGGCCCAGATGGCCCCGAATGCGCCAGACTCTGTTACCGTCATCACGCCGGACAGAACGCCACCCACAATGATCACGGCCGTCATCAGTCCGGGCAGTGCCACGATGGTCGCCACGCCAAGCGCCTTGAAACCGGGGAAGGTTTCTGCCGGATAGCCACGACGCACCGCAACCCAATAAGCGACCAAGGCCAGACACAGGCACATCAGGATGCCGGGCACGATGCCCGCGATGAACAGCTTGGAGACTGACATGCCTCCTGCGGCCACTGCATACAGGATCATGTTATGCGAGGGCGGGATTACGATGCCTGCCACCGATGACGTGACCGTCACGTTCACCGCATAGTCGGGGTCGTAGCCTTTGTCCTTCATGACAGGAATCAGGATCGAACCAAGAGCCGAGGTATCCGCCACAGCCGAACCAGAGATGCCGCCGAACAACATCGAAGACAGGACGTTCACAACGCCCAAGCCACCGCGCACCGACCCCACAGCCGAAGACGCCAGACGCACCAGACGGTTCGCAATCCCGCCCTGCATCATCAACTCGCCCGCAAAGATAAAGAACGGGATCGCCAGCAGCGAAAAGACCGAGACACCGGACAGGATGCGTTGGAACCCGATGAACAGGGGCAGCCCTTCGTAGAGAAAGCCACCCACCGCAGCCAGACCCAGCGCGAATGCTACGGGCATGCCACAAAACAGACCCAGCCCGAAAATTCCGAATAGTACCGCGAGGCCCACTAGAGCTCTCCTGTCAGTTTGTAGTCACCACGGGCCAACTCGCCCACGTGATATAGGGAAAACACAACGGTCAGGGCACCGCAGATCGCCATGGGCACCGCGCGCCAGCCCTCGGCTATGCCGAGCATGGGGATATTCCGCGGCCACGTCTTTTCAGCCAGCGTCCAACCCTGCCACGCAAGGAACCCGCCGAACACACAGACAGCAATCACGGCGATCCAGCGCATGGGGATCCGCAGCGGGTTGGGCATCATCTCGCGGACGAAATCGATGGACAGGTGGCTCTTGTTCCACACGCCTGCCGCAGCACCCAGAAAGGTGATCCACACCACCAGCAACAGTGCCAGTTGCTCGACCCATGTAGGGGTGTCGTTCAGCACATAACGGCCCCACACCAGCCAACCAAAAATCGAGATCAGCGTGACCAGCTGCACGCCCGCGATCACCAAACAGGTCTGCGCCAGCGCCGCCAGAACGCGGTAAACCGGCCCGCGCGCCGTGTTTTCTAGTTCGTGTTCCACGTCGGTCTTCCCCGAAGAATGCTGGGCCGCACGCATTGGGGACATGCGGCCCGATACCCGCTTATTCAGTCGCCTGAATGTCTTTGATCAGCGACTCGAGGTCGGGATGTGCGCTGATAAAGTTCGCGTAGATCGGCTCCATCGCCGCTTGGAAGGCCGCAGGATCTTCGACCTCGTTCACCATGGAACCGGCCGCCTCAACCACCTCGAGGCTCTTGGCTTCGCGTTCAGCCCAAAGCTGGCGCTGGAGCTGAGCTGCTTCCATTGCGGCCTCTTTGACCGCAGCTTTATCCTCGTCCGAGACACCCTCCCAAACCGACTCAGCCACGCAGAGGCACTCGGGCAAGATCAGGTGGTTGGTGATAGAGTAATACTTGGCGACCTCGTAGTGGTTGGAGGACTCATAAGAGGGGTAGTTGTTCTCTGCCCCGTCAATCACCCCTGTCTGCAGGGACTGATACACCTCACCATAGGCCATGGGGGTCGCGTTGCCGCCCAATTGATCGACCATCTGAACGTACAGGTCGTTGTTCATGACGCGGAACTTCAGACCCTCGACATCGGCGGGGGTGTGGATCGGCTTCTTGGTGTTGTAGAAGCTGCGCGAGCCGCTATCGAACCACGACAGAGCCACGATGCCCGCCTCGCTCAGCGCGTCGCTGAACTGCTGACCAACATCGCCGTCCATCGCGTGGTGCATTTGTTCTACATCGCGGAAGATGAACGGCAGCGACAGCACGTTGGTCGCGGGCACGATTTCACCCATCGGACCCATGTTGAAGTTCGCCCAAGCCAGCGCGCCGCTGCGGACCTGCTCGATCGCGTCGGGCTGGCTGCCCAGAATGCCGTTGGCGTAGACGGTGGGTGCAATGCGGCCCTCGGTGACTTCGGCGACTTGGTCCGCAAAGGACTGCATCGCGACGGTGTTCGGATAATCCTCGGGGTGGATTGCCCACCCGCGCCACTCTGCTGCCTGCGCAATGGATGCCGCGCTGGTCAGCGCCACAATGGATACCGAAGCAATCTTCAAAATCTTGTTCATAGTGTCCTCCCTTCGGCGCACCTCCTGCGCCCGACGTCAACTTGTATGACAAATTGTCGGACAAGTTGTCAATACGTATGACAGACTTGTAATCAGCATGAAAAACAGGGTGCTAGATCCGAGTAAAGTGAATCTACGGATTCTTCTTAGATCAAATCGACTCCGCACCAAGCGACTCATCAGACAAGATGTGCGTACAGGCAGCAGGCAGATGCACACCGCCCCTGCCCTCTCTCACAGAAAACCTCGCAGTTTGGCCTGCCCTTTTCCGGTTTGCGCCCCTAAGTTGCCGCTAACGCGTTTGAACAAGAGGATTGAGTATGACCGATACCCCCTACACGCCCCCCGCCGTCTGGACCTGGGAACCCGGCAACGGCGGCCAATTCGCCAACATCAACCGCCCCATCTCGGGCGCGACCAAAGAGGTCGAGCTGCCCGTAGGCGAACACGGCCTGCAGCTATATTCGATGGGCACACCCAACGGGCAGAAGGTCACAATCATGCTCGAGGAACTGCTCGAGGCAGGTCACTCCGAGGCCGATTATGACGCATGGCTGATCAAGATCGGGGACGGCGACCAGTTCGGCAGCGGCTTTGTCGACATCAACCCCAACTCGAAAATTCCTGCGCTGATGGACCGCTCGAACGGCCAGCGCGTGTTCGAGAGCGGCTCGATCCTGACCTATCTAGCCGAGAAATTCGGGGCCTTCCTGCCGACCGAGGCTGGTGCCCGCGCCGAAGTGTTCAACTGGCTGTTCTGGCAGATGGGCGCTGGCCCATACGTGGGCGGCGGTTTCGGCCATTTCTTTGCCTATGCCCCCGAGAAGATCCAGTACGCCATTGACCGATTCACTATGGAAACCAAGCGCCAGCTGCACGTTCTGGATACCAATCTGGCGGATCGCAAATTCGTTGCAGGCAATGAGTATTCGATCGCGGATATGGCAATCTACCCTTGGTACGGCGGTCTGGTCGAAGGTCGCCTGTACGATGGGTCGGCCGAGTTCCTGAACGTGTCCGAATATGAAAATGTCCTGCGTTGGGCCGCTGATCTGGCCGCCCGCCCCGCCGTCCAGCGCGGCAATGTGGTAAACCGCACCGGCGAAGGCCAACTGGCTGAACGCCACAGCGCCGAAGACTTCAAAACCATCGGATTCTGAACCTGCTGGCGGGCCGACCACAGGCCCGCCACATGCGCCCATTGTGATGGTTGCGCTAAACAGACGCGGTGCAACAGCTTTTCTCGATTGCAGAGTTGTTGCATTCCCGATCTATGGCTAGTGTCACACCGATGTTCGGGGCACAGCCACGTGGCCCCTCAAGTCATTTCACGAAGGGTTACGAATGCTGGAATTAACCAACCACACCGCTTGCACCGCTCAGCCGCTGGACGACTATCTGGCCTCGCGCGGTGGTCCCGCCAAAATCATCAAAGCCATCGCGGACTCGCTGATGCCCATCGCCGACCGTCTGGCGGCCGGTGCGCTCTATGGCGATCCGGCGGCCATCGTTGGTGTGAACGAAAGCGGCGACAAGCAGAAGTCGCTTGATTTGGGCACCCACGTTTACATGGTCGATGTCCTGAAGGCTGCGGGCGTGCGCCTGATGCTGTCCGAAGAATCCGAAGAAGTCCTGACTCTGAACGAAGACGGCGCCTATGACGTTGCGATCGACCCCATCGACGGGTCCGGCAGCATCGGCGTTGGCGCGATCCTTGGTATGCTGTTCTCGATTGTGCCCGCATCGGACAAGGGCTTCTTGCAGGACGGCCATTCAATCGTTGCGGCAGGCTATGCGTCCTTCGGACACTCGATGGATTTCGGCTTTGCCATGGATGAAGGCGTGACCATCGCCGTCTACGACCGCGCCAGCGACATGCTGCGCGTCACTGTCGAAAACCTGCAACTGCCCGAAACCACCAAAGTTATTGCGTATAACGCATCCAACGCCCGCCATTGGGGTGCTGGCATGACCGCCTATATCGACGAGATTCTGGCCGGCAAAGACGGCCCACGTGGCAAGAACTACAACATGCGCTGGCCTGCTGCAGCCGTGGGCGATCTGCACCGCATCCTGCTGCAAGGGGGCATGTTCCTGTACCCCGGCGACCGCCGCGAGGGCTATGAGAACGGCCGCCTACGACTGGTCTACGAGGCGATGCCGATGGCCTATTTGATGCAGGCCGCGGGCGGTCTGGCCACGGACGGCCACCAGCAGATCCTCGACAAAGTCGCGACCGACGGTCACGAGCATTCCGCCCTGATCTTTGGCGCGAAAGAAGAGGTCGAGGCCTATCTGCGCTGCATGGAAGCCGAGAAGTAAGGCACAAAAAAGCGCGGCACCGTTGGGGTGTGCCGCGCTTTCGATCACCGCAAGCCTTGGGAGTTACTTGCGGTATTTCACGTCCAGATCGTTGATCGCGTTGACGTTGCCCGCCGAGCGGCCATTTTCATCAAAGCTGTTGGACAGGAACGCGTCGGCAATCGCCTTGGCCAGTTCCGACCCGATCACGCGCGCGCCCATGGTGATAACCTGCGCGTTGTTCGACAGGGCTGCGCGCTCTGCCGAGTAGGTGTCGTGGGTTTGTGCGGCGCGGATGCCCGGAACTTTGTTCGCCGACAGACACACACCGATGCCGGTGCCACAGCACAGGATCGCACGGTCGTAGGTGCCATCCAGGACGCCGTTGCATACGCGGTCCGACAGATTCGCGTAGAAGGCATCGGGGCCCTCGTCGGTGCGCGACACTTCGGACACCTCATATTTGTCGCCAAGGTAATCGGCCAGAACCTTTGCCAGACCTTCGCCTGCGCTATCGCCTGCTACTGCAATTTTCATGTGGATCTCTCCTCTGGGATCAAATCTTGGCCGCGCATTTGGCTAGAATGTCGAGGTATCCCTCGACGTTCCAAGCACTGCGGCCGATGAACAGCCCGTCGATATGCGGGCAGCTGATGAGTTCTTCGCAATTGCCGGGGTTGACCGAACCACCATAGAGGCAGGGCACTTTGCGCCCCAGCACGTCTTGGGCCACGGCAATGATTTCGGCCTGACGCGCATCCGCATACTCTGACGTTGCGGGAATGCCGTTCTCGCCGATGGCCCAGACGGGCTCGTAGGCCAGCAGAATCTCTGCCGATTTCTGGTCATCCGACAGTTTGGACAGGGCACCGCGTACCTGCTGCTCCAGCACTTCAGCAGCGCGGCCAGCTTCGCGTTCGGGCAGGGTTTCACCGATGCAGATCAGCGGGATCATTCCGTGACGCACAGCCGCTTCGGTCTTCAGGCCAACAGTTTCGTCAGTCTCGCCAAAGTGCTCGCGGCGCTCCGAATGCCCCAGTTCCACGATGTCGAGGTTACAGTCCTTGAGCATCAAGGGGGACACTTCGCCGGTCCACGCGCCCTGATCGGCCCAGTGCATGTTCTGCGCGCCCACTTTGACCGAGGTCTCGGCCAGTACGTCCTTGACCTGACGGACATTGGTGAACGACGGGATCACAAAGCGCTGGATGCGCTCGTCGCGACCGCCATCCGCAGCGGCCAGAGCCTCTGCAAAAACCATCGCTTCGGCGAGGGTCTTGTTCATCTTCCAGCTGGTTCCGATCCAGAATGAGGCGGTCATGTCCTTGGGTCCTTTAGTTGGCGACGATCAGGTCCACCCCGCCCTCGGCCATCGCGTCTAGCGCGGCCTGCGGAGGTGTGTCGTCGGTGATAATCGCAGTGTAATCAGTGAGGTCGCACAGCTTGTGCAGGGCCGTGCGTTCGAAACGAGTGTGGTTAATCAAAAGGCAACTCTGCCGCGCCGATGCTTGCATCGCGCGCTTGGCGCGCACCACCTCGTCGTCCATGTGAAACGCCTCCATCCCCGCCACCGCGGGCACAGAGATAAAGGCAATGTCCGCCCGTAGGCGATCCAATGCATCTTCGGTCACAACGCCAAAGTAAGCATTAAACTTCGCCGAATAAGTCCCGCCCAAGGCGATCAGCGTGATCCCGCTTTCATCCCTCAGCGCATCCATGATCGCGGCGTTATTGGTGATCACAGTCAATGGACGCTTTTCCACCAGACGCCGCCCCAGCACCGCTGCGGTAGAGCCATCGTTGACCATTACCGTCATACCGGGCTCGACCAGCTTCAGCGCCTCGTCCGTCATCCGATCCTTGGCCGCGCCACTGCGCCGTTCGCGAAACCGGAAATCGGATTCGAACTGGGTGCCTGCTTCGGTCGTCGCACCACCGCGGATTTTGCGCAAAACGCCCGCCTGCTCCAGCTCATCCAGATCGCGGTGGATGGTCATTTTCGAGACGACAAATCGCTGCGCCAGATCCTCCAGATCTACCGATCCCTGCTCGACCAGCAGGTCCATGATCGCTTGTTGGCGCTCGTCGCGTTTCATCTTCCAAACCTTTGTCTGCTTCACTTTGGCTTCAAATACCCCAGCGAAACGGTGAGTGCAGTCGTAACATCAAACATAACATGATCAACACAATTTTTGTGATTTTGTGATTTTTTCTTGTTACGATTCAGTTTGGGCGCTAACACACCTCCAACGAAGGAGGACTGAGATGCCCAAAGACGTTCTGGTGGCTGACAAAGCCGCAATTGATCCCGCAACTTTTGCTCTGGCCAACTGCATTCGCGCCCTGTCAATCGACGCGGTCGAGGCTGCGAAATCCGGCCACCCCGGCGCGCCCATGGGCATGGCCGATGCAGCAACCGTGTTGTTCAAGAACCACCTGAAATTTGACTCTGCGAACCCCGATTGGCCTGACCGCGACCGCGTCGTCCTGTCGAACGGCCACGCGTCGATGCTGCTCTATTCGCTGCTGCACCTGACCGGCTACGAAGACATGACGCTGGATCAGATCAAGAACTTCCGCCAGAAGGGCGCGATCACAGCAGGCCACCCAGAATACGGCCACGCCAAGGGTATTGAGACCACCACCGGTCCCCTTGGTCAGGGCATCGCGAACGCGGTTGGCATGGCGATGGCAGAGCGCCGTCTGGCCGACGAATTCGGTAGCGATGTTGTCGATCACCACACCTATGTGTTCCTCGGCGATGGCTGCCTGCAAGAAGGCATCGGCCAAGAGGCGATTTCACTGGCAGGTCACCTTGGCCTTGGCAAATTGATCGTTCTGTACGACGACAACGAGATCACAATTGATGGCCCGACCTCTGTGTCGTTCAGCGAAGACATCCCAGCCCGTCTGGCCGCTTGCGGCTGGCACGTGCAATCCTGTGACGGCCACAACCCCGCCGAGCTGGACGCGGCCATCACCGCCGCCAAGGCAGAAACTGGTAAACCCAGCCTAATCGCGATGAAGACCGTGATTGGCTTTGGCGCCCCGAACAAGGCTGGCACCGCCAGCTCGCACGGCTCGCCCCTTGGCGGGGGCGAAGCCGCAGCGACCAAAGCGGCCTTGGGTTGGGACGCTGCGCCCTTTGAAATTCCCGCAGACCTGCTGGACCAATGGCGGGCGATCGGCACGCGTGGCGCAGAGGCGCGTCAGGCGTGGGAAGCCCGTTTGGCGGCCAAAGACGCCGACACCCGCAGTGAATTCAGCCGTCGCCTGACCAGCCAGTTGCCTGATGCCTACAAGACTGCAATAGCCAAAGCCCGCGCGGACCTGTTCGCGAACCCGCAAAAGGTTGCGACCCGCAAGGCCAGCCAGATCGCACTTGAAGCGATCACTCCAGTCCTGCCCGAAATGATCGGCGGCTCGGCTGACTTGACCGGCTCTAACCTGACCCGCGTGCCTGCTGTCGACAGCCAGTTCACCGCAGAAAAGTCAGGCCGCTATGTCGGCTACGGCGTCCGTGAATTCGCGATGGGCGCGGCCATGAATGGCATGCTGGTCCACGGCGGCCTGCGCCCTTATGGCGGCACGTTCATGGTGTTCTCGGACTATGTCCGCAACGCGATCCGCCTGTCTGCCCTGATGGAGATCCCGACCGTCTACGTGATGACTCACGACTCGATCGGCCTTGGCGAAGATGGCCCGACCCACCAGCCGGTCGAACACATGGCATCGCTCCGCGCCATGCCCAACCTCTACAGCTTCCGCCCCGCCGACGTGGTCGAGACGCTGGAATGCTGGGATATCGCCATGCGCAGCGCCAAGACCCCATCGCTGCTGGCCCTGTCCCGTCAGGGTGTGCCGCAACTGCGCCTAGAGGAAACCGGCGAAAACCTGTCGGAAAAGGGCGCCTACGTCATCCGCCAGTTTGGCGAGGGCCGTGATATCACCCTGCTCGCGACCGGCACCGAAGTGTCGCTGGCCATTGAGGCCGCAGAGGCTCTGCATGCGGATGGCAAATCCGTCGCTGTCGTGTCGATGCCAAGCTGGGAGTTGTTCGAAGCCCAAGATGATGATTATAAGGCCGCGACTCTGGGCAGTGCTCCACGCATCGCAGTCGAGGCCGCTGGCAAGTTCGGATGGACACGCTATGTGGCCCGCGAAGATGACGTGATCGGCATGACCAGCTTCGGCGCGTCGGCTCCGGCAGAGGAGCTGTATGAACAATTCGGAATTACCAAAGAGGCGATCATCGCACGTGCAAAAGCACTGATGGCCTAATCAGGAGAGACCCCATGAAATTCTTCGTCGATACCGCTGTTGTCGAGGACATCAAAGAACTGAACGACTACGGTCTGCTGGACGGTGTGACCACCAACCCCAGCCTGATCGCCAAGTCGGGCCGTGACTTCAAAGAAGTGATCGCGGAAATCTGCGCACTGATCGACGGCCCCGTGTCCGCCGAGGTTGCTGCCATGGATTATGACGGCATGGTTGCCGAAGGTGACCACCTGGCACAGATCGCCGACAACGTTGTGATCAAGCTGCCGCTGACCCTCGACGGTCTGAAGGCGTGTCGCTACTTCACCAAAAAGGGCGTCAAAACCAACGTCACCCTGTGCTTCAGCGCAAACCAGGCTCTGCTGGCTGCCAAAGCAGGCGCAACCTACATCAGCCCCTTCATCGGCCGCCTTGATGACATCAACATCGACGGCATGGAGCTGATCGCAGACATCCGCGCGATCTACGACAACTACGGTTTCGAGACCGAAATTCTGGCCGCATCGGTACGTACGCCGAACCACGTCAAAGACGCTGCCGTTCTGGGTGCCGACGTTGCAACCATCCCGCCTGCGGTCATCAAAGGTCTGGCCAAGCACGTTCTGACCGACAAAGGTCTGGACCAGTTCGCCAAGGATTGGGCTGCAACCGGTCAGTCGATCCTGTAATCACGGGCGACAATCAGAATAGTGCAAAGCGGCCCACGGGCCGCTTTTCCTTTTTGTAGCGATGTCGGATCAGAGATTTAGCAGCGCCTGCGCGGTCAACTCATCCGTAATCAAGCCCTTGAGCTTGCCACTACAGAGCACAGCGTGAATGGCGGCCAGTTTATCCGCGCCACCCGCAATCGCGACGATCTCATCGCCCTCGCCCATGCAGGCTCCAAGGGTCCGCGCTGTCAGGGTCGTTTCCATCACGGCCCCGTTTGCATCAAAGAAATGCCCCAGCATTTCCCCGCGCCCACCAGCGGCTTTGATTTCTTCAATCTCTTCGTGTTCGATCATGCCGGAATGCACCAACTGCGCATCCGGCTCTACCGTGCCAATTCCAACGATTTTCAGATCCGCGTTGTTCGCCATCTCGAACACTTCGCCCACGCCCTTCTGGTGCAGCATGACTTCACGATCCTCGACCGTGTTGGCAAAGAATGGCACTGGCATCATAAACGCAGGCGCGCCCGTTTTTTCTGCCAGCTTGTGCATCACCTCGTGCGGGTTCGCCGAGAAATTTCTTGCCAGCCCCCCCAGGAGCGACACGAAACGCTGCTTCAACCCATCCATGCGCGGCAGTTGCTGCACACTCGCGGCCAAGGTCCGCCCGTGGGCCAGACCGATTACCGCGTGATCGCCGTGCTCTAGCTCACGCCGCAGATAGCTGGCCCCTGCCAGCCCCAAAGCGCGCAGCGGCAGCCCTTCTTCGCCGATATCGGGGGCAACTTCGCAAAACTCGAGGCCAAAGCGCTCTGACAGTTGCATTTCCAGATCGACGCACTCGACGATATCGCCCTCGACAGTTACCTTGACGGCGCCCTCGGCAACAGCGCGAGCAATCAAGCGATGCGCCTTCACCGATGGCACGCCAAGACGTTTGGCGACAGCCGCTTGGGTCAAGCCGCCCGCGTAATGCAGCCACGCCGCGCGCAGCGCCATGGACATCTCTGAATCGCCGTTTCCGTTTGGCTTCGCCACCGTGCATCACCGCCTTTGCAAAATTTTATTCAGTCTGAAAAATAATTCACCAAAGGTAAAGTCAACCAACAAGAAAAAGGCGACGCCACGCGCCGCCTTTCGCTGTCGGATCAGACGTTGATGGCCGCGACCATGCGGACCGCGCTGGCGGCCTCTGCGCCCTTCTTGACGAAGTGGTCGAAGTAGAAGCCCATGTGCTCTTGGCTAGGCTGGAAGTGGTGCGGGGTCAGCGAGACCGAATAGGTCGGAACGCCGGTGGCCAGCTGCGCATCCATCAGGCCGGTCACAACCGCTTGGGCAACAAAATCATGGCGGTAGATGCCGCCGTCAACGACCAGAGCCGCACAAACGATCGCATCATACTTGCCGCTTTCGCCAAGCTTCTTGGCCAGCAGGGGCATCTCGAACGCACCGGGCACGTCAATCGCAGTCACCTCATAGGCGACGTCCGACGCATCCATATCGGCTTTAAACCCGACCAGCGCCTGATCGACGATGTCCGAGTGCCAACGTGCTTTGATGAAGGCGATATTCAGTTTTTCAGTCATGGAACCATCCTTGGTATTAACAAATGGTCCCAAGGCGATAGAAGCCACCGGCCCCGCGTGTAGCGGTGCCACTGACCATCCTCTTCCATCCGGACTTTAACCGTCGGCCCCGGAATTCCACCGGATCTGCTAGACCCTACCGCTATGGCAGGCGCTCGCGGGCTATCACCGCCGGTGGGGAATTTCACCCCGCCCTGAGAACAGTACAGATGTGCCCGCGCCGAAAGATAAGTTCAAGCGCCGCAGGCGACTTTTTCGTGCCAAACACGGCAAAGGTCGTCGCGTCGGCTCAAATATTCAGGTCCTGAACGCCGCTGTCGATGTGCGGTGCCCAGAATGCGACACTCTCGGCGATCTGGGGGATCACTTCGCGGTCGTTCGGGTCACGCTCTTTGAAGGATAGCTCGAGACAGATTTCGTTGTCTTTCGCCCCGCCCTCGTCGAACGCCTTGAGCAGCGGTTCCGGCTGGATACGGCCCTTGGCGTTAAACTCAGCGGTAAAGGGACGGTGCCCGCCCTTGTCCATCAGCGACTGTTTGATGTGAATGATCGGGCTGACCTGCGGCACGGCCCGCGCCCACGCGTAGGGGTCAAAGTCATCGGGATTGTCACTGGTCACGTCGCCATGATCGATGTCCGCCATCATCCACATGGGAATCGCCATATCGGCGGCAGTCAGACGGTCCTGCAACTTCATGCACTCGGCGATGGTCTCGCCGAACTCTCGGCCCACGCTCATGGGCTCCCAGAAGACATAGTCGAGACCTGCACCCTTGGCGTGCTCGGCCACCTCGGCCCAGCAATCGATAGCGATCTGGATCAGGTCTTCGCGGCGCTGCGCGTCATCGAAATCCCGATAGGTAAAGATCGCGAACTGGGTTCCGACCGACGTCCCGCCAAGATCCCCGATGATGTCAGCAAAGGTCTTGAACCAGTCCACGTAGTAGCGACGCACATCCGCGTCGGGATGCCCAAAGTGATTCAGCCGCCCATAAGGGCCGGTCATCCCGCTGGTCACGCGCACACCGGTCCGGTCCATGGCGGCCTTCATCTGGCGAGTCAGACGGCGGATGGTACTGGCCTGCCAACTGGGATTGATGAATTCGTGGGTCAGCTGCAGGTCACGGATCTTCAGATCCCGCGCCACCGTTTCGATCAGATCATCGGGGTCAGCGTAGCGGTTCACCATAGGATTGGTGTTCAGGGAAAGTGTCAGAGCCATCGTTACGCTGCCTTGTCCACGTTTGCTTCGAACCACTCGGTAAAGGCGGCCTGTTCAGCCTCGGTCATGTGCAAGCGGTGCTTCGTCCGGCGCCAGAGGATATCCTCGGCGGTTTGGGCCCATTCGTTCTGCACCAGATAGGCGACTTCAGCCTCATATAGGTTGCCGCCGAAGTGCTGACCCAAACCGTCCAGAGCCGTCGCATCACCGGCGATCTGAGCGATGCGCGTGCCATAAAGGCGACCGTAATGCTTGCGCAGGGCGCGGGGCATCCACGGGTAGTCGGCCTTCATTTTCTCGCGAAAGGCTTCGTAGTCCGCGTCGGGCATATCCCCACCTGGCAAAGGCGCGTGTTCGGTCCAGTCGCCCTTCATCTGCGGGAAGTAGTCAGCGATCTTGTGCAGGCCGCGTTCGGCCAGCTCGCGGAAAGTGGTGATCTTGCCGCCAAAGATGTTCAGCATCGGCACACCATTCTGGTCGTCGATGTCGAACACATAGTCGCGGGTCACGGCGCTGGGGTTGCCCTGCCCGTCGTCAAACAGCGGACGCACGCCCGAGAAGCTGCGCACCACATCCTCGCGGCGGAGCTTCTCCTTAAAGTACCGGTTAACGGCCTTGATCAGATAGTCGATCTCGGACTCGTCGGCGGTCACCTCTTCGGCGCGGCCTTCGTATTGGATGTCGGTGGTGCCGATCAGGGCCTTGTCGCCCTCGTAGGGGTTGATGAAGATCACGCGCTTGTCGTGGTTCTGCACCAAGTAGGCCTGCTGCCCCTCCCAGAACTTGGGAACGATGATGTGGCTGCCCTTAACCAGACGCACGTTCCGGCTGGAGTTCGAGCCGGCCACATTGTTGATCACCTGCGTAACCCACGGGCCCGCCGCGTTCACGATGCATTTTGCGCGGAAGGTACGTTCCTCGCCCGTCATCGAATTCTTGGTGGTCACGGTCCACGCGCCATCCTCGCGGCGGGCGCTGGTGCAGGCGGTGCGGGTCAGAACCTCGGCCCCGCGTTCGGCGGCATCGACCGCGTTCAGCACAACTAGGCGGGCGTCATCGACCCAACAGTCCGAGTATTCAAAGCCGCGCGTGTACTGATCCATGATCGGCGCGCCCTCTGGGTCGCGGCGTAGGTTCAGGGTGCGGGTGCCGGGCAGCTTCTTGCGACCGCCAAGGTGGTCGTACAGGAACAGTCCCAACCGCACGAGCCACGCAGGGCGATCATCCGGAGAATGGGGCAAGACAAAGCGCATCGGCCAGATGATATGGGGCGCGGCATTCATCAGAACTTCGCGCTCGATCAGCGCCTCGCGGACCAGACGGAATTCATAGTATTCCAGATAGCGCAGGCCTCCATGGACCAGCTTGCCGGAACGAGAGGACGTCCCTTGGGCCAAATCATCCTTCTCGCACAGCACCACGGACAGGCCGCGACCAGCCGCATCCCGTGCCACGCCGGCACCGTTGATGCCGCCGCCAATTACAAACAGATCGACCATTTTATCAGTCATGGCTCGCTCCTTTCGGACAAGAGGGTCGCGTCCAAAGTCATTTCAGTGTGTTCATCTTTGGGATCGGTCGCGTTCACCCAAGGCGCACGAGGGTCGCCCTGTAGGGTGTCCCACACGGGCCGCAGGCTCTGACGGGCAGAGACATAGGCGGGGAAGACCTGATCATAAATTCGGGACAGTTCGGGGTCGGGCTGTTCGGCCTGCCCGAGCAATGGGGTCACCCATTCCGCGATGCAATCGTCCATGGTGTCATAGGCGCCGATGGCAACCGCAGCCATCATCGCACAGCCGGCGGCACCTGCCTCTTCGCGCTGGGAGACGCGCACCGGGGCCTTGATGCAAGAGGCCAGAATTTGGCGCAGGGCGTTCGATCGCGCTGCGCCGCCGGTGATCCGCAGTTCCGTCGGGTCAGCATCCATCGCGGCGTAGCAATCGCGCGCTGCCATCCCGAGCCCTTCAATCACGGCGCGCAGCATATCGGGGAACCGGTGATGGGCTGCGAGGCCGGTGAAGCCTGCACGGGCGTTGGCGTTCACGAACGGCCCGCGCTCGCCCGCCTCCGAGATATAAGGGTGGTACATGATCGCGCCGGGCTTGGCGCGGCTGACCCAGCCTTCGATCCGGCCAACCAGATCCGAGTAATCTACAGGCTTGCCGGTATCGCTCATCAAGTCCGCGGCTAAACGCAGAGCCCAGTCGATGTTCAGTGTCGCCGCCATATTGGTTTGCACCTGCGTAACCACATCCGGCACGGGCAGCGCGATAACATAGCCAGTGCCTTCGGCATTCAAGTGCACATCGCCGGACCGTTTCGCCTGCATATGCACGCCTGTCGAGCCGATGGTCGAACACGCCGCGCCAGCGGTTCCGGTGTGGACCCCTGCCCCGAGCGCCGTCATCACCATGTCCACGTACCCGAGCGACACGGGCGTTCCGCCCAGCAGACCGGTTTGTGCAGCCGCTTCAGCGGACAACGGATGGGTGATCTGCGTGCCGTCAATGATCTTTGGCAGCAAGTGGCGGCGATGGGTCAGGCCCAATGCCTCGATCACCAAGTCATCGTATTGACGGGTGCGAAAGTTGCCAAAAGTAAAGCTGGCCTCGGACGGGTCGGTCGCCCTTTCACCTGTCAGGCACAGGTAGAGCCAATCCTTGCAGTGCAGCGCGACCTCGGCGCCATCCAGCAGGTGCGGCGCGTAGCGGTCCATATGAGCCATCTGCGTGCCTTGCTGACACGTATTCAGACCAGTGCCAGTCGCCTCGAACCGCGCACGGTTCAGTGCGCCTGCTGCCAGGTCTTGCACTGTCGGAGCCGCGCGGGCATCCAGCCAGAGCCAAGCGTTCGACACAGGGCAATTGCCCGCGCCAACCAGCCAAGTGCCATCCCCCTGCGCTGTAACAGCCACAGCCGCCGTCCGCGCCGCCAAATCCGGTATCTTTTCGCCGAGCCCGCACAAAGCCGTTGCGCAGTCGGTCCATGTCTGGTCCAGTGATTGGCACGCAGACCCGTCAGCACCACTAAGATAGTGGTTCAGGACAGAACTCGTCCCCAGCTGGCGGCCACGCAGGTCAAAGGCCACAGCCTTGATCACCGAAGTGCCCGCGTCGATGCCGATAATGATATCGGTCATGGCCGCACCCTCGTGTCGTACCCGTTCATAGTATCCTCCCTTTCGCGTCGGACAGGCTGGTCACTCCCCTGACCACAAACGCCATCAACAACGCGCAAAGTTCCTATGCACCCCCATAGGTGCGCCCTTCATATCACAGACATAACGCAAACATTCGGCGCTGTACATGTAATTTTTTACTTTCGTCGTAAAAAATTTCATGTACAGTTATCGACACACGGGGCACAGCGCCTCGCTCTCTTCGAATAGGAAGAGGCCGTATATTCCCCTTAAATTAAGGGATCGTTAGACGAATTGATGCCACATCAGCATCGCGAATCTGACGAGAATCAAACGACAGGCACCCCACTGATAGGTGCACGATCTTTTGAACGGCCTTGACCGAAAGCATTCGACCATGAGAGAGCTACCGCAATATTTGTGGTTTATAACTTATTTATATCATCGACTACGGTCGGTGACCCGGAAGGTCCAGATGCACAGTGGAGGGTGCGGATGTTCCGGCAGAGGGAGGAAAAGAGAATGCGCCAAAACGCCCGTTCACTTCGGGACGAGTCCCGGCTGATTTGCTGTCAGCAAGCATGACCCTGTCCATGTTCCAAGTCGCCGCACGTCGTCTTTCAGTCACAGGAAAGGTCAGACCGATATGAGTTACCAGTCCGAGACCCAGCATCAGATTGCCCAGAATAGCAAACGCCCTGCGATCATCTTTGGGGCAATCTGTCTGGCCGTGGTCGCCGCTATGGCCATCGACACCACCGTTGTACGCATTGGATCTGAACAGGATGTGCGCCAACAGGGCTTCTCGCCCGAACAATTTGGGGCAGAGACGTTCCCAGAAGTGCGCACGTTTGTTCAGGAACGTGCCGTCGACGCCAAGACCTTGTTTGTCGAGGCGGTCGCCGACAAGAAAGCCGCAGGCGAAAAATACGGCGTGATGGCAGGGATCGCCCCTGTGATGCCCGTGACCTTTACTGGCGTTGTGGGCGAAGGCAAATCTGGCACCTTCTACGTCGCGATCGAGGGGATGGAGGACGCCAAGGTCCGCGTCCAGACCGGCCCTGCCGTCAACGGTACCGAATTGCGCGACGCGATGGGCACCATTTCGTTCGGCGACTTCACCAACCAGATCGAATACCAGAACGCAGGCTCGGGCATTAACAACGCCATGAAAGCCGAGGTTCTGGCAGATCTGGACCGCGAAAACCTGACCGGCAAAACCATCGAGGTCACGGGCGTGTTCACCATGCTCAGCGCCAAGAACTGGCTGGTCACGCCGGTGGAGCTGTCGGTCCAATGAACGATATCCCACAGGCAACGCCAGACACCCAAGAGGTTGTCCTTGCTGCGCGCAACGTGGCCAAATCCTATGGCAGCGTGCACGCGCTCAAGGGTGTGAACTTTGATATCCACCGCGGACAGGTCACGACCCTGTTCGGCGAAAACGGCGCGGGCAAATCCACTTTGATGAAAGTGCTGTCCGGTGTGATCCAACCCACGACGGGCAAGATCCTGCTGGACGGTCAGCCGGTCAGCTTCACGTCGTCGAGCCACGCGCAGTCCTTGGGTATTTCGATCATTCACCAAGAACTGAGCCTCGCGCCGAATATGACCGTACGCGACAACATCTTCTTGGGACGCGAAATCCGCACGCCCACCGGCATCGACTACGCCGAAGAAGAACGCCTGACCCGTCTTTTGATGGAAGAGCTGGAAGAAGACATTGATCCCCTGACCCCGGTCGAGGAATTGCGTCTGGGTCAGCAGCAGATCGTCGAAATCGCGCGCGCCCTGTCGGTCAAATCGCGCATCCTGATCATGGACGAGCCGACCTCGGCCCTGTCCGCGACCGAGGTTGAGGTACTATTCAAGGTCATCCGTGACCTGACCAGCCGCGGCGTGTCGATTGTGTACATCTCACACCACCTCGAAGAGGCGCTCACCATCACCGACCACGCCGTGGTTTTGCGCGACGGCAACATGACCGCCTACGCACCGCGTTCGGAAATCGATCTGGAGTGGATCGTCCGCAACATGGTGGGCGAGAACTTCGATCTGGGCTCCCCGCCGTCAGGCTACGACTTTGGCGCCCCTGCCCTGTCAATTCAGGACTTGACCGTTATGGACGAGGCTGGCGCAGGCTTTGCCGTCGTCGACAACCTGTCGCTGGATATCAAAGCAGGTGAGATCGTCTGCATCTATGGTCTCATGGGGGCCGGACGAACCGAGTTGATGGAAACCGTCGCGGGCCGCATGGGCCAAGCGGCTGGCGAAGTCCGGCTTCACGGTCACGAGGTCAGCCACCTGACCATCGCCCAACGCATCGAGTCCGGCCTGTGCTTGGTTCCCGAGGATCGCCAGCGCGACGGGTTGGTGCAGACCATGAGCGTGGGGCAGAACCTGTCTCTGGCTAGCATCCGCAAGTTCACGCGCGGGATTTTCACCTCTCGCAAGGACGAGAACCAGCTGATCGAGGACTCGATCCGTGACGTGACCGTCAAAACGGACGGTGGCGACGCGGCAATCGGCTCGCTGTCAGGCGGCAACCAGCAGAAGGTCGTGATCGGCAAGATGCTGGCGACCCACCCCACGGTTATCATGCTGGATGAACCCAGCCGCGGCATCGACATCGGCGCCAAGGCCGAGGTGTTCCGCCTGCTCGCAGAGCGCGCCCGTGACGGGCTCGCCGTACTCTATTCGACCTCCGAAGTCAGTGAATGCCTGTCCATCGCCCACCGCATCATCGTCATGCACAAGGGCCATATCAGTGCCGAATTCGGACCCGACGCAACCAAAGAACAGATCATGGCCGCCTCTGGCGAGTCCGTGGCCGCTTAATCCATACGGAGTTCCCAGATCATGTCTGCACTCAGTTCATCTTCGAAATCCTCGCGCTCGGGTCTGTTCGGCGAAGGCTTTGACCTTGGCCGCCTGCTGCTCGAAGGTCGCGCCTTCTTTGCCTTGATCGCGATTATTGTGATCTTCTCGATCCTGTCGCCCTTCTACTTCTCGGTCAGCAACTTCCTGACCATGTCCAGCCACGTGGCGATCTTTGGCTTCTTGGCCATCGGGATGCTGCTGGTCATCCTGAACGGCGGGATCGACCTGTCGGTCGGCTCGACCCTTGGCCTTTGCGGCGTGGTCGCGGGTTGGCTGATGCAGGGCGTCACAATCGAGGCCGCTGGCGTCATCCTGTACCCGCCGGTTTGGGCTGTCGTCCTGCTGACGCTCGTCCTTGGGGCCATTGTCGGCGCGGTCAACGGCGTGCTCATTGCCTACTTCAAGGTCCCTGCCTTTGTCGCGACCCTTGGTGTGATGTACGTGGCGCGCGGCGTTGCGCTCTTGATGACCAACGGCCTGACCTTCAACAATCTGGCGGGTAAGCCGGAACTCGGCAACACCGGCTTTGACTGGCTGGGCTTTAACCGCATCGCCAATGTGCCGATCGGTGTAATCATTCTGGCCGTCCTGGCGATCTCGGTCGGCCTGATGCTGTCGCGCTCGTCCTTTGGCCGCTGGCTCTATGCGTCTGGTGGCAACGCCCGCGCCGCTGAACTGTCCGGCGTTCCGGTCAAGCGTGTGCAGATCGCCGTCTACATGATGTCCGGTGTTTGTGCGGCAATCGCAGGTCTGGTGCTGTCCTCGCAGCTGACCTCGGCGGGTCCGACCGCAGGCACTACCTACGAATTGACAGCGATTGCAGCCGTTGTGATTGGCGGCGCAGCCCTGACGGGTGGCCGCGGCACAATTCGCGGTACCATGTTGGGTGCCTTTGTTATCGGCTTCCTGTCTGACGGCCTCGTTATCATTGGGGTAAGTGCTTACTGGCAGACCGTTTTCACCGGCGCCGTGATCGTTCTGGCCGTGCTGCTGAACAGCATCCAGTACAAGGCCAAGCCCAGAAAATCCTGAATTCTGCGCAGGGGCACCCGGCCAAAGGAGGAGCCGCCCCCTGCGAGATACCCGCCGGTCCGCTGGCACAGTTTCAAACAACCAAATCCAAAGGGAGAGACCACCATGTTCACCAAAGGTAAGCAGATCCTGCTCGCAGCAGTTGCAGCCGCACCCCTGATGGCGTCGGGCGCCTGGGCAGACGGCCTGATGACCATCATCGTAAACGACCCCTCGAACCCCTATTGGTTCACCGAAGGTGCCGTCGCCAAGGCAACCGCCGAAGAGCTTGGCTACGAGACCACCGTTGGCGCACACAAGGGCGACACCAACACCGAAAGCACCCTGATCGACACCGCGATCACCAACCAGGCCAAAGCGATCATCCTTGACCCCGCGAACGCGGACGGCTCGATCGGTGCGGTGAAGAAGGCTGTGGATGCGGGCATCCCCGTGTTCCTTGTGAACGCAGAGATCAACCAGTCGGGTCTGGCCAAAGCGCAGCTGGTGTCGAACAACGCACAGGGCGCGGCTCTGGGTGCGCTGCAGTGGGTTGAAGTCGTTGGCGACGAAGGCAAGTATGTCGAACTATTCGGCGCACCCTCGGACAACAACGCACAGACCCGTTCGAACGGCTACGAAACCGTTCTGACCCAGTACCCCGATCTGGAAAAAGTGGCGATGGAAGTGGCCGACTGGGACCGCACCAAAGGCTACAACAAGATGCAGTCGATGCTGCAGGCAAACTCGGACATCAACGCTGTAATCTCGGGTAACGACGAGATGGCGCTGGGTGCAATCGCAGCTCTGAAAGAAGCGGGCAAGCTGGAAGGCATGACCATCGGCGGCTTTGACGGTTCGCCCGACGCAGTCGAAGCAGTGAAAGCAGGCGAAATGGCCTACACCGTTCTGCAGCCCGTCGCCATCTTCTCGGAAGAAGCAGTGCGCCAGGCAGACCACTTCATCAAGACCGGCGAATTGAAGGTCGCAGAAGAAAAGCAGCTGTTTGACTGTATGATCATCAACGCGGACAATGCAGGCAACTACACCGCACCGTTCGTTCTGTCGGAGTAAATCCATAGGATTAAGATGTATCGAAGGGGCGCACTTGCGCCCCTTCTTTTTTGTCCAAAGCACACTCCATCAGATCAACGAGGGCAGAAGACCTACGTTAAACATCTATGACTCATACATTTTCTCAGCTGTTTAGCTCGCATGCCTTATTCCGGATCAGGTTCACCAAAAGATAGGCTAACGATGCCTGAGACTTGCCGTTGATAAGTAGGACGATTTCTGAACCGGCGAGACGAGACATGACCAACCTGAACCCTGAAACATGCGCAGCACTGGATATCCTATCCAATCCTATCATGGTCGCGCGGTCGGACATGACTGTGGAATACGTGAACAAGGCCGCGTACAGCATGTTTCAAGATCTGGAGGGCGCAATCCGTCAGGACTTGCCCGACTTTGATGTGAACCAGGTCATTGGCAAATCGATCGACCAGTTTCACAAGACTCCTTCGCGACAGCGCAACCTGATCAAAGGCATGACGGGCGCACACAAAGCTGGCTTTGTGCTTGGTGGTCGCACATTGCATTTCACTGCCACGCCCCAATTTGACGATGCCGGCAACCTACGATGTGTCTATGTCGAATGGACCGACCGCACCGAAGCCATTCATGCCGAAAATCAGGTCAAAGCACTGATCAACGGCGTCTCGACCATGTCCGACGCGCAGGCCAAAGGTCAGTTTAGCGCGCGGATCAACGACCCATCGCTTGATGCAACCTACGCCAAAGTCGCCGAGGGCGTGAACAACATGATCGCGCACCACATTGACATCAAGAATACCGTCATGGGCGCGATGAAGGCCATCGCGAACGGCGATACAGAAATCGAAGTCCCGGACCTCCAAGGCGAAGGCGTCCAAATCTCTGAAGCGATCGCGCAGGCACGCCAGAGCCTCATCGACGTATCACAAGAAATCTCGCGACTGACAGAGGCAATGACTGACGGCAACCTGTCTGTAGACATCGATCCCGAGCGTCATGTTGGTGTCTACAAGTGCATTGTCGAGGAATTCTCCAAAGCGTTCACCGGCCTGAATGCCAAAGTGTCAGAGGTTGATCGCCAGATCCATCACCTCAGTGCAGGCATCTCGGATGTGGCGTCAAGCGCGACCAGTCTGAATAAAAACACCCAACTGCAGTCAGAAAACGTCGAGCGTATCGCTGCCAGTGTGGAGCAGACCGACTCCATGGTGCAAGCCAACGCCGAAGCGACCAAGGGCTCGACCGAACTGGTCCGCAACGCAATGGCCGTAGTTACCGGCGGCAAGGGCAAGATCACAGAAATGGTCACCGCGATGGAGGATATTCAGAAATCCTCGAATGACATCAGCCGCATTATCAAGGCCATCGATGACATCGCGTTCCAGACCAATCTGCTGGCCCTGAACGCAGCGGTCGAAGCGGCACGCGCAGGCAATCACGGACGCGGGTTTGCGGTGGTTGCCCAAGAGGTGCGGAACCTTGCGGGACGTTCGGCCAAGGCTGCCCGCGAGACAGCCGATCTGATCGAAGACTCCACCAAACGCGTTTCGCTGGGGGCCGAATTGGCGGCAGAAACCGAGCATTCTTTTGCCACGATCGCCGAGAACATTGTGCAAATCGAGAGCGAGACTCAGCGTATCGAACAGTCCAGCCAAGAGCAGTCACGCGGAACTGCGCAGATCAGTCACGCCCTTGGCGCGTTCACCACAACGACCATGGAAAATTCGCAACAATCCGAAACGATGTCCGAGTCGGCACAGAATATGCAGAAGTCGATCCGCGAAGTTCAAGACGTGCTGCGCCAGTTCACCTTGCGGCCAGTTGCGCCCGGCTCTGCACAACCGGATTTCAGCAGCATGTCGCCCGACATGATGGCCCGAATCCAAGAGTACATCGCCGCGAATTCCGGCGCCTGAGTTAGAACAAACGGTCCGCAAGACTGAAGGAGAGTTTGCACCATGCCCGGAGATTTCCCTGCACCGCTGGTGACATCCGCATCAAAACTCATGATGGGCGCAAGCCTCGTGATGCAGGTGCGTTCCAAGGACGGCATGATTGTCAGTACCAACGATGTCGCCGATACGGTGCTGACCCCTAGTGGGCGCGACCTCGCTGGTACGCCAATCACCAATTATGTCCGCGAGGGCGACTACCTGCTCGCATCGCTCAGAAAAGCCGCGGACGAAGGCGGGCACAAGATGCTGCACCTTCATCTGAAGGACGATAAGCAGGGTGTAACCTTCTTGGTGCTGCATGGCCGAGGCGATCTGAACGACGGATCGCTTATGATCATCGGCAATCTGGTGCCCCAGGACACTGATCTTGTTGGGCAGATTTCGGCAATCGATCGTGCGCAGGCCGTGATTGAATTCGACCTCGAGGGGCGCGTACAATACGCCAACGAGAACTTCCTGCGCTTGATGAATTACACGCTCGAGGATGTGATTGGCCGCCACCACCGGATGTTCTGCCACAAATCCTATGCGGACAGCCCCGAATATACCGAATTGTGGAAAGCGCTGCGCGAGGGCGAAGTGCGCGACGGGGAGTTTGAGCGGGTCACCCGAAATGGACGCTCTGTCTGGATTCGTGCGAACTACAACCCGATCATTGGGCCCGATGGCAAAATCGTGCGCATCGTCAAATACGCGATGGACGTCACCGCCGTCAAAGAGGCGGCCGCTGAAAACACGGGCCGCCTGCGCGCGATGGGCAAGGCCATGGCCGTCATCGAATTCGAATTGAACGGTACGATCATTGGCGCGAACTCAAATTTCTGCAACCTGATGGGCTATCGAAAAGAAGAGATCGCAGGCAAACACCACAGGATTTTTGTCGACAACGAAGAGCGGGAAAGCCCCGCCTACAAGCAGTTCTGGCAAAAGCTGGGACGCGGCGAGTTCGATTCTGGTGAATACAAGCGCTATACCAAAGATGGCGAGCCGGTCTGGATTCAGGCAACCTACAACCCGATTACAGGGCCGGACGGCACCGTCATCAAGGTCATCAAGATCGCGATGGATGTGACGGAAGCCAAGGTCCAGACCAACGAGCTTGAGGGCGTGTTAGGCGCCGTGCAAAAGCACCACATGATGGTCGAATATGCGCCGGATGGCCGCATTCTAAAAGCGAACGGCAAGTTCTACGAAATGACCGGTTACACCAAGGGCGATCTTCCGGAGCTGTCCGCTGCGGCACTCTGGTCGCGCGAGGGCACACCCACGCTCGCCTTTAATCGTTTCTGGAACGAGGTTGCCGCTGGTCGCCCCACAACGGGAGAGTACCGGAAATATGGCGCAGGTGGGATGAGCTTCTTTGTTCAGTCGACCTATGCGCCGGTTTTGGACCTAAATGGCCGCATCGCCAAAATCGTCGAAGTAGCGCAGGACATCACAACCAACCGGATGCGCAACGCAGACTTCGAGGGCAAAGTCAAAGCGCTGGATCGCGCGCAGAGTATCGTCGAGTTCGACACAGATGGTCGCATCATTCATGCCAACAAGAATTACTTGGCGCTCATGGGCTACCAGCCCGGAGACGTGATCGGTGAACATCACAGCATGTTTGTGAGCCCAGAAGTGGCTGCAAGCGCGGCCTATGCTGAATTCTGGGCCAAGTTGACACGGGGCGAATATCACACGGGGGAATATGTCCGAATTGGAAAGGACAACAAAGAGGTCTTCATCTCGGCCAACTACAACCCGATTTTTGATATTGACGGCAACGTGGTCAAGGTCGTGAAGTTCGCAACGGACATCACCAAACGCCGCAAACGCAATGCAGAGTTTGAGTCAAAATTCGAGGCGCTGGACCGCTCGCAGGGCGTGGTGGAATTTGATCTCGATGGCAATATCCTCAAGGCAAATGACAACTTTCTGCGCATTATCGGCTACTCCATGCGCGAGATCAAAGATCAGCACCATTCGATGCTCTGCTCGCCGGATTACATCCGATCAAAGGAATATAGGGATTTCTGGATCTCGCTGGCCAAAGGCGAGACGCGCGATGGCAGGTTCCACCGGATGGGCAAGTTCGGCCGCGACGTCTGGATCCATGCCACCTATTCACCATTGGTCGATGCCAAGAACAACATCGTAGGGGTGATCAAGTACGCCCATGACATCACCGAAAAGGTGCAACTCGAAGAGGCGATCAACGACAAGACTCTTGCGATGACCCAAGCGGTGGCGCGTCTGGCAGGCTCGATCGAAGCGATCAATGGATCAACCGCTGATGCTCTGTCGCGGTCCAAGGACACCAAACAAAGCGCGGCCGCCGGAAACGAAGCGTTGGACAACGCTATCGACAGCATCGAGTTGATCGCAAAATCATCGAACGAGATTTCAGAGATGGTCCGTGTGATCAGCGACATTGCGAACCAGACCAATCTTCTGGCGTTCAATGCGGCCATCGAAGCGGCCCGCGCGGGCGAGTATGGCGTTGGGTTCTCGGTTGTGGCCGAAGAGGTCCGCAAACTGGCCGAGCGCAGTTCCGAAGCGGCAATGGAAATCACCAAACTGATTTCCGAGAGCACCAGCCGAGTCACGATGGGCACCGAACGGTCGCAATCGGCCAGCAAAGCCTTTGGCAGCATCGTCGAGGCCGTGGACAATACCGCGCAGTCGATCACGACCATTTCGGAACTGGCCAAGGATCAGGACTCGGTTTCGAAAGAAGTCGTCGAACTGATCGAGGCACTTTCTTCGGTGAACACTTAAAAGGGGCGGGCCATGGAGATCACGACCACCAACGAAGCCAAATCCAAAGCCTCTTCTGCGAAGCATGCCGGAGAGGACACGTTGGCGGTCATTGATCTAGGTGAATTCAACGTGGCCGTCCCCGTGACACAGGTGCGCGAAGTCGTGCCCTGCCCTGCCCAATTCGACCCTCTTCCTTCTATCGAGCAGGGCGTTCTGGGCTGTTTCGCGCTGCGCAGTCAGATTGTGCCTGTGCTGGACCTGCCGCAATTTCTAGAGCTCAGCACCGGGACTGAGACATCAGAGCGGAGCGTGGTCGTCATTCTGACACACGAAAAGATGCTCTTGGGGATCGTGGCCCAATCCGCCGTGAAATTAGTCAAACGCACGGACTGCGACGCCCACGAGCTGCGGCACAACAACCGGGCCAAGCCCTCTCGGATCGTGGGCAAGATGGCCACGGACAATGAGATGGTTTTCCCGCTGCTTGACATCAAAGAGCTGTACTCGGAGAGCGTCCCGCTGGTCAGAGATTCCCGCGAGGCCAAGCGCAATCTGGACCACAGCGACCGCTTTTTGTTATTTGAAACCGATGGCATCCAGATGTGCCTGCCCATCACCCAGATCGAGACCACGATCCCTTCTTCCGAAGTCAATGGCTGGAGCGCTCGCAGCGAGATCTGCTGCGGTACAATCAAGTCCCATTGGTACGAACTGGCCTTGCTAGACCCGCTCGCACTCTTGGGTCTGTCCTCGGGCAGTTCGGATACCAAGCGGACCTCGGCCGTTGTGGTGCGCCTAAAAGACGGAGACCGGTTCGCGATCCGTGTCGACCGCGTGGTCGATATCATTCGTATCAGCGAGACGGATCTTGGCGCTGTGCCCGACACCATTTACGCGTGCCCTCATCTGATACAGGGCATTGTATCTCGGGACGACCAAGACAACTTCGTTGTTCTGCACTATGCCGCGATGCTAGAAGAGCCCCGTATCACGGACCTTGGCAAAGTCTCCGTCAGGAACACAAATGCCGAAGACAAAGCCGCAAATAGCGGTCAACATCTGCAATGTCTGCTCCTAGATGCCGAAAAGCCCTGTGCCATCAACCTCGAACAGGTGATCGAGATTATCCCATGGCGCGAGGATATCGGCGGACCGGACGCCGACGGGTTTGTTCGCAGCATCAGCAACCGCAACGAATTGCTGCCGATATACTGCCTCGCGTCTATCTTTGGCCTGCAACCGGGGACATTCACAAAAAGATCCGCCGTGATTGTCGTGCGACGCAATCGCAAGCGGGTCGGACTGCTGATCAAAGAGTTGATCGCTGTCGAAATGTTGGCGCTCTACCAACAAAACAGCACCGTCATGAATGCGATGGCGCGACGCCTCACGCGCTCGACCGTCAATCTATTCGAGATGGTGGATACAGAAACCCTGCCACTGACAGCGTCCTCTAACGCTCTATCCGCCTAATCCGTTAGGGTAGCGTTTTTCCGGTTGCTTTGAGCCGACCTGCAAGGGTGCTTAGATCGCGATAAATGCGCCCCGCATCTGGATGCCACGCGCTAACCTCTTTTGCCTGCGCGTCTAAAACCGCCCGGTCCCCCCGCGCGGCCGGCCCCGTGAGGGCCGCTTGCGATCCAAGTTTTGCGACATTCGCCGCCGCCCCACCCAAGAGCTTGTCCCGTAGCGCAGTCGCGACGTCATCCGGCACGCCGGCCTCGGCCCACGCTTCCGCCGCGACGGCCTGCAAGACGACGGCAAAGTTAATCGAGAACACCGCCGCGGCGTGATAGAGAGCTTTCTTTTCCGCATCTACTGGAAACGGCTCACCGCCCAAGCGCGAGACAACATCCGAAACCAGCGCGGCCGCATCTTCATTCCCTTCGACCGCACAATAAGTCCCCGCGAACTGATCCCGCGCACTAAATGGATCGGCAAAGCTAAGCACCGGATGACAACTCGCCGTGTGCCATCCCGCCTCCAGAAGGGGCCCAAGCACCGCTGACGACAGACAACCACTGCAATGAACAATCGCCGAAGGCTTTGCCCCAGACGCCGCAAGTTCCGCCGCCGCCGCCGCAATCTGGTCATCTGGAACAGTCAGAAACCATAAGTTCGCAGGTCGCATCTGCCCTAGTCTGGTAACAGCCCGCCCGCCAGCGGCTTCGACAGCGTCCTCGGCGGACATTATAGATCGACTAAACACATCCTGCGTTTGGATCCCTTTTGCCCCTTGGAACAAGAGCATGAATGTCCGCGCGACCTTGCCCGCACCGATGACATTGACTCGCAGCATAGTCTCTCCATTTGCGTTGACGTGGGGGAACACTTCGCGCTTGCCCCGAGGTCGCGTTAGCCTTGTTCTACTAACACAGATGCTCAATTTCCACGCATCATGAATGGCTTAGTAAAAAAATTTTACCAACAGAAAAAAATTTATTGCGTTTATTGATCATGTGGTCAAATACTCGCGGCCATGCAGAGTGACTCACCCACACTTATGGACAAACCCACAGGGCCACAGCTCGGCGCGCTGATCCGAAAGCGGCGCAAAGGGCTGGGGATGACCCTGCAGGGCCTGAGCGAAGCGGCAGGCGTTTCGGTCGGGTATGTCAGCCAGATCGAACGGGATCTGGCGGTGCCGACACTTGGCACTCTGGCGCAACTGGCCGAAGGGCTGGACGTGCGGCTGGAGTATTTCATCAAAACCAATAAGCCGACCGATGCGATCAGCCGCGCCGCACAGCGCGAGCAGTTTTCGCTGGCAGGATCCTCGATCACTTACGAGGCGCTGAGCAACGATTATCCCGGGTCGGAAATGTCGTCCTACATCATGCACGTTCCGGCGGGCTACCAGTCCGAGACCGTGTCCCATGAAGGCGAGGAGATCATTTATATTCTCGAGGGACAGATCGAACAGTCCCTCGACGGTCAGACCTTTACCATGCGTCCCGGGGACAGCCTGCACTATAGCGGCACTGTTCCCCATGCATGGGCCAACCTGACCGACCATCCGGCGCGCATACTCTGGACCGGAACGCTCAGCGTATTAACGGTCAACGACCAGCGTCGGCTCCCCCCCGCCTCGACCGAGGGCGAGGGTTAAGTTTCCGGCCCATCGCGGCCGGAGAGCAGATCCGCACAAGCGGGCAAACGGTGCATCAGACACCGGAAATCCACACCATTAGAGTCAACATGGAGGTTGATCGAATGTTACTTAAGGCAAAAATGCTAGGCATGGCTGCGGCTATGGCTCTGACCGCTGGCGGCGCGCATGCGCAGGCTCTGGTCTACTGCTCCGAAGGGTCGCCCGAAGGTTTTGACCCCGCGCTCTATACTGCTGGCACCACCTTTGATGCGTCCAGCCACCCGATCTACAACCAGCTGGTCGAATTCAAGGTCGGCACCACCGAGACCCAGCCCGGTCTGGCCGAAAGCTATGAGGTTTCGGAAGATGGCATGACCATCACTTTCAACCTGCGTCAGGGCGTGAAATTCCACTCGAACGACATGTTCACCCCGACCCGCGACTTCAACGCGGACGACGTGATCTTTACCTTTGATCGCCAGGGCAACCCCGAGAACCCCTACAACGAAGTGTCCGGCGGTACTTGGGAATACTTCAACGGCATGTCGATGCCCGACCTGATCAAAGAGATCGAAAAGGTTGACGACTACACCGTTGCCTTCCACCTGAACCGCCCCGAAGCGCCGTTTATCGCGAACATGGCGATGGACTTTGCCTCGATCGTGTCCAAAGAATACGCAGATGCCATGCTCGAAGCGGGCACCCCCGAGATGGTGAACCAGTCGCCCATTGGCACCGGCCCGTTCACGTTCCAAGCCTACCAGAAAGACGCCGTTGTCCGCTACGTGCGCAACGACGACTACTGGGGTGAGCCTGCAAAGGTCGAAGCGCTGATCTTCGCGATCACGCCCGACGCGTCGGTCCGTTACCAGAAGGTTCAAGCTGGCGAGTGCCATGTCATGGCCTACCCGAACCCCGCTGACATCGAAGCGATGAAGGCTGACGACGGCGTCGAAGTGCTGGAGCAAGAGGGCCTGAACGTCGGCTATCTGGCCTACAACACTCAGGTTGCCCCCTACGACAACCCCACCGTCCGCAAGGCGCTGAACATGGCGATCGACAAGCAGGCGATCATCGATGTGGTCTTCCAAGGCTCTGGCCAAATCGCCAAGAACCCGATCCCGCCGACCATGTGGTCCTACAGCGATGCGACCGTGGACGACGCCTATGATCCCGAAGCCGCCAAGGCGATGCTCGAAGAAGCCGGCGTCAGCGATCTGTCGATGAAAATCTGGGCTATGCCCGTTCAGCGTCCCTACAACCCCAACGCCCGCCGCATGGCAGAACTGATGCAGTCGGACTTTGCCGAAGTGGGTGTGGACGTCGAGATCGTGTCCTACGAGTGGGGCGAGTATCTGGAGCGTTCGAAAGCCACCGACCGTGACGGCGCAGTTCTGCTGGGCTGGACCGGTGACAACGGCGATCCGGACAACTTCCTTGCTGTTCTCTTGGGCTGTGATGCTGTGGGCGGCTCGAACCGCGCACAGTGGTGCAACGAAGAGTTCGACGAAGTCGTAAAGGCCGCCAAGGTGACCAGCGACCAAGCCGAGCGCACCAAGCTCTACGAAGAAGCTCAGGCGATCTTCAAGGATCAGGCACCTTGGGCCACCATTGCGCACTCGGTTGTGTACATGGTCACCCGCCCCGAGGTTGACGGCTACGTTGTGCACCCGCTGGGGGGCCACATCTTCAACCAAGTTGGCCTGAAGTAAGCGAACGTTTGACAATCGGGATCGGCGCGCATTCCAGCGCCGGTCCCTTTTTTGCATTATTCCCGAGGGACACATGACTGGCACTCTCTCTGACAGGCTGGCCGATTACTCCGCCGTGGCGCGTAGCCTTGGCGTCGACGCAGTCGCGCTGGTCCCCGGCCCGAACTTCACCCGCGTGGTCCACCACCCGTTCATGAGCAATGAGCGCCCTTTTGTGCTGGCCGCCTGCGCCGACGGACGTGCCGCAGCGATCGTCCCAAATCTGGAGCTGCAAAGCTGGGAGCTCGTCGGCTTTGACGGACCCGTGTTTGATTGGCGCGATCAGACCGGCTATGCCGAGGCATTTGCGGGCTTCATGGACTACCTGAACGCCGACAGCATCGCAGTCGAAGGTCAGGTCATGCGGGTTTTTATCCACCACGCGATGACTGCCGCCCGCGCTGGCGTGCAAATCGTGGACGCAGAGCGCGAAATCTCGGCCCTGCGGATGATCAAAACGCCCGAAGACATCGAGGCCATGCGCACCGCGATCCAGATTTCGGAACGCGCTTTGGAACGCACCCTCGAAACGATCCAGATGGGCCACACCGAAAAGCAGATTGAGCAGGCGCTGGTCCTGAACCTGTTCGCCGAGGGCGCGTCTGACCACGCCTTTCGCCCGATCGTCGCCGCTGCCGAGAACTCTGCCCGCCCCCATGCCGAGGCCCGCGATGTCCCGATAAAATCCGGCGACGCGTTGTTGTTTGATTTTGGCGCGCGCTGGGGTGGGTTCTGTGCGGACATCACGCGCACCTTTTTCGTTGGCCATGTCGCAGACGAAGACGCGGAATTGTACGATACCGTCCGCCGCGCAAACAACCGTGGCCATGAGATTGCTCGTGGCGGCGTCACCGCGCACGAGATCGACGATGCGGTCACCGGCGTGCTCGAAACGTCGCCCTTTGCCGAATACATCCGGACCAAGACCGGCCACGGTCTGGGCCGCGAAGTGCACGAAGCCCCCTACATCATGCGCGGCAACCACATGACCCTGCCCGCTGGCACCGTTTTTACCAACGAGCCCGGCCTCTACGTCCCTGGACGTCTCGGGGTGCGCATTGAGGATGACGTGCTGATCACCGACGCAGGGAGCACATCCCTTACAACCTTCCCGACCGAACTACGGGTGCTGGAATGCTGAAATATTTCGCCTCGCGTCTTCTGACGTTTATCCCGACCTTTATCGGCGTCACGCTGATTTCGTTCGCCTTTATCCGCCTGCTGCCCGGTGACCCGATCATCGTGATGGCAGGTGAACGCGGCATGTCCCCCGAACGCCACGCAGAGCTGACCGCCCAATACGGGTTTGACCAGCCGATGTACGTGCAGTTCTGGAATTACCTGACCGGCGTTGTCCAAGGCGACTTGGGCAATTCGTTTGTGACCAAGCGTCCGGTGTGGGACGAGTTCTTTGCCCTCTTCCCCGCGACGCTGGAGCTGTCGCTCTGCGCGATGATTTTCGCTGTGGCTCTGGGCCTGCCCGCTGGCGTGATCGCCTCCGTGAACCGCGGCAAGTTCTTTGACCGCGCGTTGATGTCCACCGCGCTGATCGGATATTCGATGCCGATCTTCTGGTGGGCGCTGCTGTTGATCATCGTGTTCTCTGGAATCTTGCAATGGACGCCCGTGTCGGGGCGCATCGATCTAGTCTACTACTTCCCGAATGCGAGCGGCTTTATGATCTATGACGCGATCATGTCCGGCCAGTCGGGCGCGCTGTGGTCCGCGATCCGCCACCTGATCCTGCCGACCATCGTTCTGGGCACCATTCCTCTGGCGGTCATCGCCCGCCAGACCCGCTCCGCGATGCTCGAAGTTTTGGGCGAAGACTACATCCGCACAGCCCGTGCCAAGGGCATGTCGCCGTCGCGCATCAATGCTGTCCACGCCCTGCGCAACGCGCTGATCCCCGTGATCACCGTGATTGGCCTGTCCGTGGGCACCTTGCTGGCTGGCGCCATCCTGACCGAAACGATCTTTAGCTGGCCCGGCATCGGCAAGTGGATGGTCGATAGCATCTTCCGCCGCGATTACCCCGTGGTCCAAGGCGGTCTGCTGCTGATCGCCGTGATGGTGATGATCGTGAACCTGACCGTCGATGTCCTCTATGGCATCATCAACCCCAAGATTAGGAAACGCTGATGACCGAGATGTCCAACACTCCGTCCCGTCCCAGCGCCCTGCGTGAATTCTGGTACTACTTCCGCGAAAACCGTGGGGCCGTGATCGGCCTTTGGGTCTTTGGCGCCTTTTTGATCGTCGCCGCACTGGCCCCGTATATTGCGCCTCATGACCCGACCATGCAGTACCGTGGTAACATCCTGCAGCCCCCTGTTTGGCAAGAGGGCGGCAGCTGGCAGTTCCCACTGGGCACCGATCCTTTGGGCCGCGATATGCTGTCCCGCCTGATCGTCGGGGCGAGGTTCTCGTTCTTTGTCGGAATTGTTGTGGTCTCGATCGCCTCGGCTGGGGGGATCATCATCGGGCTTTTGGCAGGCTTCGCACCTCAATGGCTCGACACCACTATCATGCGCCTGATGGACATCATTCTGGCGTTCCCCTCGCTGCTGCTGGCCTTGGTGCTGGTGGCCGTTTTGGGACCATCTCTGACCAACGCGATGATCGCCATCGCCATCGTCTTGCAGCCCCACTATGTCCGCCTGACCCGCGCCTCGGTCATGTCCGAGCGGCAAAAGGACTACGTGACCTCAGCCCGTGTCGCCGGTGCTGGCCTAATGCGGCTGATGTTCATCACGGTCCTGCCCAACTGTCTGGCCCCGATCATCGTGCAGGCGGCGCTGTCGTTCTCGACCGCCATTCTGGATGCGGCGGCCTTGGGCTTTCTGGGGATGGGCGCACAGCCCCCGACCCCTGAATGGGGCACCATGCTGGCCGAAGCGCGAGAGTTCATTCTGCGCGCGTGGTGGGTCGTGACCTTCCCTGGTGTGGCCATCCTGATCACCGTTCTGGCGATCAACCTGATGGGCGATGGCCTGCGCGATGCCCTTGATCCCAAGCTGAAAAGGAGCTGAGACATGAGCCTCCTCCGTATTCGCAACCTGAGCGTCGAGTTCTCGACCTCGACTGGCATGTTCCGTGCTGTGGACAGTGTGGATCAGGACGTCGCGAACGGCGAAATTCTGGCCATCGTGGGCGAGAGTGGATCGGGCAAGTCCGTGTCCATGCTGGCGCTAATGGGCCTGTTGCCGTGGACCGCCAAAGTGACCGCCGACGAGCTGTCCTTTGACGGGCATGACCTCTTGAACATGAGCGGCAGGGAACGCCGCCGGATTATCGGCAAAGACCTTGCCATGATCTTTCAAGAGCCGATGTCGTCGTTGAACCCCTGCTTCACCGTGGGCTGGCAGATCAAGGAAGCCCTGCGCAAGCATCTGGGCATGGACCGCGCCGCGCGCCATAAGCGGGCGATCGAACTGTTTGAACAGGTCGGCATTCCCGCGCCGGAAAAGCGTCTGTCGTCCTTTCCCCACCAGCTGTCTGGGGGCATGAACCAGCGTGTGATGATCGCTATGGCGATTGCCTGCAAACCCAAGCTGCTGATCGCGGACGAGCCCACAACTGCGCTGGACGTGACCATTCAGGCGCAAATCCTCGACCTGCTGACATCCCTGCGCGAAGACAGCGGGATGGGGTTGGTTCTGATCACCCACGACATGGGAGTGGTAGCGGAAACCGCGCATCGCGTCAGCGTTCAATATGCGGGTCAAAAGATCGAAGAGCGTCCCGTCCGCGACCTGTTCCGCGCCCCGCACCACCCCTATTCGGACGCCCTGCTACGCGCCCTGCCCGAGCGCGCCACCGAAAAGCGTCTGCCGACGATCCCTGGCGTGGTGCCCGGCCAGTTCGACCGGCCCGCAGGCTGCCTTTTTAGCCCGCGCTGCCAGTTCGCGAACGATCACTGCCGTACGATCTCGCCTGCGCCTTTGGGCGCCGATCTGGGCTATGCCCGCTGTCACTACCCGCTGAACACTGACCGGAGGATCGCGTCATGACCGATGCGCCTGTAATGACCGCCACCCATTTGGCGCGCCACTATGCCGTCGGCGGAGGACTCTTCAGCAAACCGCAAACACTACGCGCCGTGCAGGACGTGGACTTTGAACTCTATGCAGGCAAGACGCTGGCCGTGGTAGGCGAGTCGGGCTGCGGCAAGTCCACGCTGGCCCGAATGGTCACCATGATCGAGGAACCCACCAGCGGTACTCTGACCTTGGACGGGAACGCGGTGACACCCGACCAATGGGCGTCCCTGCGGCAGTCGGTGCAGATTGTGTTCCAAGACCCCTACGGATCGCTGAATCCGCGGCAGCGGATCGGGCAAATCCTGATGGAGCCCTTGGTCATCAACCGCCCTGACCTGTCCAAGTCCGAGAAGGAAGATCGCGCCCGCCAAATGCTGAACATGGTCGGCCTGCGCCCTGAACATTTCGACCGCTACCCGCATATGTTCTCGGGTGGTCAGCGCCAGCGGATCGCTATCGCCCGCGCCCTGATGCTGGACCCCAAAGTGCTGGTGCTTGACGAACCTGTGTCTGCGCTGGACCTGTCGATCCAATCGTCTGTGCTAAACCTGCTGACGGATCTGCAGGAACGTCTGGGACTGGCTTATCTGTTTATCTCGCACGACCTGAGCGTCGTGCGTCACGTGGCCGATGATGTCATCGTGATGTATCTGGGCCGCGCCGTGGAAAAGGGCAGCAAAGAGAACGTGTTTCAGAACCCCTCGCACCCCTACACTCAGGCGCTGCTGTCCGCGACTCCGGTCGCCGACCCAGAGCACCACAAGGAACGGATCAAGCTGACGGGCGAATTGCCATCGCCCCTGAACGTGCCCGCGGGTTGCGCCTTTGCCCCGCGCTGTTGGAAAGCCACCGACAAATGCCGCGCGGACCGGCCTGAGTTGATGGGCGAACGACATCTGGCGGCGTGTTTCTACGCTTGACCGCTATATATGCTTGGTAAGTCAAAGCCCCTGCGCAGCCGGTCTGCGTGGGGGCTTTCTCATGCTGCAGCGCAGGATGCGCGTGCAGAAATTGTGATAATATGAAATTATCACAACAAGAAAAACATACGATTATATTTTATCAACACCAATGCATACTGTCCTCAGCAAGGCGCTTCGAAAACGATTCTAAAGTTGCTGGAACTTTAGGCGATCGAGGCCACTTTAATTGCAAACCAACGTGAATGACTCGGAGGAAAAACAATGGACGGCAACGCACCGATGACTGGCAAATGCCCGGTGATGCACGGGGGACAAACCTCAAACGAAAATTCCGTCACCAGCTGGTGGCCGAATGCTCTGAACCTCGACATCCTGCATCAGCATGACACCAAGGTTCAGCCCTTTGGCCCGACCTTCAACTATCGCGAAGAGCTGGAAAAGCTGGACGTCGAAGCGCTGAAGCAAGATCTTCGTGATCTGATGAAGGACAGCCAAGACTGGTGGCCCGCAGACTGGGGCAGCTATGTCGGCATGTTCGCCCGTGTGGCTTGGCACGCAGCGGGATCGTACCGTCTGGCTGATGGCCGTGGTGGTGGCGGCACCGGCAACCAGCGCTTTGCGCCGCTGAACAGCTGGCCCGACAACGTGAACACCGACAAGGGCCGCCGTCTGCTGTGGCCGATCAAGAAGAAGTACGGCAACAAGATTTCGTGGGCCGACCTGATGATCCTGTCGGGCACCATTGCCTACGAAGTTGCTGGCCTGAAGACCTTTGGCTTTGCCTTTGGCCGCGAAGACATCTGGCATCCCGAAAAGGACGTTTACTGGGGCGCTGAAAAAGAATGGCTCGCACCGTCGGACAACCGCTACGACGACGTGACCAAGCCCGACACCATGGAAAACCCGCTGGCCGCTGTGCAGATGGGTCTGATCTATGTGAACCCCGAAGGCGTGAATGGTCAGCCCGACCCCATGGCCACCGCAGCACAGGTCCGCGAGACTTTTGCCCGCATGGCCATGGACGACGAGGAAACCGCAGCCCTGACTGCAGGTGGCCACACTATCGGCAAATGCCACGGCAACGGCGACGCGGCAGATCTGAGTGCAGATCCCGAAGCGGCTGATGTCGAATACCAAGGCATCGGCTGGATGAACACCAAAGGCCGCGGCATCGGCCGTGACACTGTCGTATCCGGTATCGAAGGCGCTTGGACCAAGAACCCCACCCAGTGGGACATGGGCTGGTTCGACATGCTGTTCGGCCACGAGTGGGAACTCAAGAAGAGCCCCGCAGGCGCTTGGCAGTGGGAGCCTGTTGACATCAAGGAAGAGGACATGCCGGTTGACGTCGAGGACCCCTCGATCCGCCGCATGCCGATCATGACCGATGCTGACATGGCGATGAAGGTGGACCCCGCGTATAACGCGATCTGCCAGAAGTTCATGGCGGACCCCGAGTACTTTGCGGACACCTTTGCGCGCGCTTGGTTCAAGTTGACGCACCGTGACATGGGCCCCAAGGCACGTTTCTTTGGCCCCGATGTGCCCCAAGAAGACCTGATCTGGATGGACCCGATCCCCGCAGGCACCACCGGATACGACGTCGCGGGCCTGAAGGCAGCGATTGCCGCCAGCGGTCTGACCGTTGCGGACATGGTGAACACCGCTTGGGACAGTGCACGCACCTATCGCGGGTCTGACATGCGCGGCGGTGCAAACGGCGCCCGTATCCGACTGGCCCCGCAAAAGGACTGGGACGGTAACGAGCCCGAGCGTCTGGCCCGTGTCCTTTCGGTGCTGGAGCCCTTGGCCGCGCAGTTCGGTGCAAGTGTTGCGGATACCATCGTGCTGGCCGGTAGCGTCGGCGTCGAGATGGCCGCGAAAGCCGCCGGTCACGATATCGAAGTGCCCTTTGCCCCCGGCCGCGGCGACGCAACTGCCGAGCAAACGGATGCAGAGAGCTTCGAACCGCTGGAGCCCATCCACGATGGCTACCGCAACTGGCTGAAGAAGGACTACATCGTCTCGGCCGAAGAGATGATGCTGGACCGCACGCAGCTCTTGGGTCTGACCGCGCACGAGATGACCGTGCTGGTCGGCGGTATGCGCGCCATGGGCACCAACCACGGTGGCACCAAACACGGCGTGTTCACCGACCGCGAGGGCGCACTGACCACGGACTTCTTTGTGAACCTGACAGATATGGCCAACACCTGGCATCCGATCGGTGACGGCACCTATGAGATCCGTGACCGCAAGTCCGGCCAGTCCAAGTGGACCGCCAGCCGCGTGGATCTGGTCTTTGGTTCGAACTCGATCCTGCGGGCCTATGCCGAGATCTACGCCCAAGACGATGGCACCGAGCCCTTCCTGAAGGCGTTCGTCGCGGCATGGACCAAGGTCATGAACGCGGATCGCTTTGATCTGAAGGCCTAAGGCCTGCTCTCCCCGCACGGGCGGGCACCAAAATATCCAAGGGCGCGGCTACGGCTGCGCCCTTTTTGTTTCAAAGCTCCTCCAATGGCCGAGCAAAAATCCAGAAAATTCCCGCGAAAACGGCCGATTTCTGTAACACCCATCACGGATTCCCCAACCGCCATAACGGGGGTGTGAGCGCCGTAACGATGGGCCGCCTCTCTGCGAACTGATCAGTGAAGGGCAACGGAGAACGCCCTTTGATTTAGTGATGGAGAGCTAAAATGACCGCATTGAAAAACAACATCGTTCTGGGTGCTTCGCTGGCCTGTACTCTGGGTGCCATGGCAGCCATTCCCGCACACGCGGCGGATGACATGGAGAAATGCTATGGCGTAGCGCTGGCCGGTCAGAACGACTGTGCCGCTGGCCCCGGCACCACCTGCGCCGGCACATCGAAAGTCGATTATCAGGGCAACGCATGGAAGCTGGTCCCTGCAGGTACCTGCGTCAGCATGGAGCTGCCTTCGGATGACATGGGCAAATCGCGCATGGGCTCGCTCGAGGCTCTGACCCGCGACATTCCTGCCTAAGACGCGCTTGGGGGCGCTACCCCAACGGCGCCCCCTTTCCTTCATTTGCCCCAAAGGTATTGCCATGACCGGACTTCCTGCATCTGTCGGCGTCGGCTTCAAGCCCGACCATTTCACCGCCATCCGCAACGACGCGCGGCGCGTGGACTTCTTTGAAATTCATGCCGAGAATTACATGGGCGCTGGCGGGTTGCCGCACGCACAGTTGACCGCTCTGCGCGACGACTATGCCCTGTCCGTGCACGGAGTTGGCCTGTCCATCGGCGGACAGCGCGGTTTGGACGCAGATCACCTGCAGCGCCTGAAAACCGTATGCGACCGCTATCAGCCCGACAGTTTTTCCGAGCATCTGGCATGGTCCAGCCACGGGGCCGAATACCTGAATGACCTGCTGCCCCTGCCCTACACACAGGAAACACTGCAGACCATCTGCGACCATATCGATCAGGTCCAAGAAGTTCTGGGCCGCAAGATGCTGCTGGAAAACCCCTCGACCTATGTGCTGTTCGAACAATCTACGATCAGCGAAACCGATTTTCTAAAGGCGATCATTCAGCGCACCGGCTGCGGGCTGCTGCTGGATGTAAACAACGTCTTTGTGTCCTGCACCAACCATGGCCAAGACCCCTATGACTACATTGCCGCGTTCCCGCTGACTTCGGTCGGGGAAATCCACCTTGGCGGTCACAGTACCGAAGAATTGCCCTCTGGCCCCCTTCTGATCGACGCCCACGGTTCGCCCGTGGCTGACCCCGTGTGGTCCCTGTTTGCCCATGTCATCGCGCAGACTGGCGCGCTGCCCACGCTGGTCGAATGGGACAACGATCTGCCCGACTGGCCCATACTGGCGGCCGAGGCCCGCGCTGCTGCAGACATTCTGGCACAAGGAGGGGCACGCCTTGACCTCGCATCATGAAACACTGGCGGCGTTCGACCGCGCCCTGACAGGCGGTCCGCTGCCCACAGGTATCACCGCACTCGACCCGTCAGAGGCCGAGCAGCGCTTTGACGTCTACCGCAATAACGTGATGGTCAGCCTGACCGAAGCGCTGAACGCCCGCTACCCCGTGATCCGGCGGCTGGTCGGTGACGCGTTCTTTGGCGCGATGGCGCGGGTGTTCATCGAGCATCACAAGCCGACCTCGCCCGTCCTTCAGGAATGGGGCAAAGAGTTTGCCATCTTCCTCGACCGGTTCTCGCCGCTAAAGGAGTACCCCTACCTCGGTGATGTGGCGCGGATCGAATACGCGCGCGGTGTGGCCTTTCACGCAGCAGATGCCGAGCCGATCGCAGCCAGCACGCTGACCAGCGCCAACCCAGAAACCTTGCGCATGGGGCTGCATCCGTCGGTCCAAGTTCTGAAATTGCGCTATGCCGCAGTGTCGATCTGGACACGCAATCAGCCCGGCTTCGAAACGCACCCCATCGGCCACAGCGGTGAAATCGCATTGGTCCTGCGCGACCGCATTTTCGACGTGCCCGTCGCAGCAATTAGCCCGGCCGAAGCTGAGATGATCGAAGCCCTGCGCATGGGGCGCCCTCTGGCCTCTGCCGCCGCGTCGGGATCGCTCAAGGATCCGATGTTCAATCCGCAACCATTGCTGGTCAGTCTGATGCAGGCCGGAGTGCTGACCGAAGGGAGCCCCAAGACATGACACCGATCACCAAATTGAACGCGCTCGGGGACCGCATTCCGGCATCCTTCACCGCTCTCGCCTTGCGCATTTTTCCCGCTGCGGTGTTCCTGCAATCAGGCCGCACCAAGGTCGAGGGGGTCTCGATCAAGGACAGCACGTACTTCCTGTTTGAACACGAATACGCCCTGCCCCTGATCCCCCATGAACTGGCCGCAGTTTTGGCCACACTGGCCGAACACATCCTACCCGCCCTGATGATCATTGGCCTCTTTACCCGCCTGTCAGCTCTGGGCCTGTTGGTGATGACCGCGACGATCCAGATCTTCGTCTATCCGGGCGCTTGGATCACACACGGGCTCTGGGCCTCAGCCCTAATCGCGTTGATCGCCATGGGACCGGGGCGCATTTCGGTGGATCACAAGTTGGGGCTGGATCACACGTGACACAGACAGCCATGCTTGCCCTCTCTGCCAATTGCGCCGCACGGCCCGCGCCGTATACTCAGACCAAACGGGGCGACACGTGCGCGGAGGAGAAAGTGGCCGAACCGGACGAATTCGCAGAGCTGTTAAGACGCGCGAATGCAGGGGATGGTCCGGCCTTTGCGCAGTTCCTGCGCCGCATCACGCCCGCAATACGGACCGTCATCCGCGCCAAAGGCAGCAGCCTGCCCGAACACCAGCACGAAGATATCCTCCAAGAGGTTCTGCTGGCCATCCACCTCAAGCGCGGCTCATGGAAAGAGGGAACGCCCGTCAAACCATGGGTCTATGCGATCACCCGCTACAAGGTCGTGGATGCCTTTCGCCGCCGGGGCGCTATCATTCACGTGCCGATCGAGCCGTTTTCCGAAACCCTCGAGGATCTGTCGGCCGCTGTACCGCTGGCGGGCAAGGACGCTGAATACATGCTGAGCCATTTGGACGGGCGCGGCGCCGCGCTGGTGCGATCTATGACCCTCGAAGGCGAAAGCGCCGAAGATGCAGGCGAAAAGGTGGGGCTCTCGGCCTCTTCTGCGCGGGTGGCCCTGCACCGCGCTCTGAGACAACTGGCACGCATTGCCGAAAGGACCAAGAATTGACGACCCCTCAGGACACCGACGCGTTCATCGCCGACCTCGCTGCGCGCCCTGCGCCCGAGCCGCTGGACCTCTCCCGCGCGGCAGGATGGATCGGCGTAGCTCTTGCCATGGGTCTCGGTGGAATTCTCGCCATCCTTGGCATTCGTGCTGATCTCGGGGCGGCACTCCAAGAACCTGTCACGCTGGCAAAGAATATCGTGCCACTGTTGCTGGCTGGTCTCGCCCTGCCCTTTGCTTTGTCGACCTCGCGCCCCGCGGCAACACCGCCCTTGTGGATGCTGATCCCGCCTGCGCTAGTGGCCGTCGCGCTGTTTGTGATGCAACTATCAAACACGCAACCCGCAGCCATCGGAACAGAGATCATGGGGCAAACTGCGGCTGCTTGCCTCGTGTCGATCACGGCCATTTCAGCCCTGCCCTTGATCGCCGGAATACGCTTGCTGCGCAAAGGGGCGACGACGCGCCCTACACGCACCGGCGCACTTCTGGGTTTGGCGATTGGTGGGTTGGCCGCAGCTGGCTACGCCCTGCACTGCGACGAGGACTCACCCTTGTTCTATGTCACGTGGTATGGGCTAGCGATCTTTATTGCTACGGGGATAGGCGCCTTTGCCGGCCACCGATATCTAAGATGGTGAGCCGCAGCCGCGTCATCCACCAAACGCGCGGCTGGTTCCACGTTCTAGATATTCGCCATCCGTCGGGGCACCGAGCACGTCACCATCCAACGCGATGGTTTCGCCGCGCAGGATGGTACGAACGGGCCAGCCTTTGACCGCTAGCCCTTCGTACGGCGTGTAATCACAGTCGTGGTGCATCAGGGATTGGGAAATCGTGACTTCGCGCTCCGGGTCCCAGAAGGTCAGGTCTGCATCCGCACCCACCGCGATGGTCCCCTTTTTCGGGTATAGGCCAAAGAGTTTCGCGGGATTGGTCGCAGTCAGTTCGACAAACCGCTCAATCGAAATGCGGCCCTTGCTGACGCCTTCGGAGAACAGGATCGGCAAGCGCGTTTCGACGCCCGGAATACCATTCGGCACCCATTTGAAATTGGTGCGCGCGCCGGGCGCATCCTTGCCCTTTTCGTCTTCGAACCGGAACGGGCAGTGGTCGGAAGAAAAGATGTCGAACGTCCCGTCACGCAGGCCTTCCCAGATGGCCTTCTGGCTATCCAGATCACGCGGGGGCGGCGAGCATACGTATTTCGCGCCTTCAAAGTCCATGTTCAGACCCTTTAGGTCATCGGCGGTCAGAGCGATGTATTGCGGGCAGGTTTCGGCATAGACGTTCATTCCGCGCTTCTTGGCCCACTGGATCTGTTCCATCGGGTCGCGGCCCGACACGTGAACGATGGTGATCGGCACGTCGGTCAGTTCTGCATGGGAAATCGCGCGGTGGGTGGCTTCACGCTCAACACTCTGGGGGCGGCTTTCGGCGTGGTAGTAGGGCGCGGTTTTACCGGCCTCTTCCAGCCGACGGGCCATGTACTTGATGGCGTCATAGCCCTCAGCATGGACCATGACCATCGCCTTTTCGCGGCGCGCCACGTCGAAGACATCTAGCAGCTCTCGGTCATTCAGCACCATGTCATCATAGGTCATAAAGACCTTGAAGGACGTATAGCCCGCCTTGACCATGGCGGGCAGTTCTTGCCCCAGCACCTGCGGGGTCGGGTCGGTGATGATCAGGTGGAACGAGGTGTCCACATAGCACTTGTCCTTGGCCGCAGCATGATAGGCATCGACGGCCTCGCGCAGGGACTGTCCCTTTTGCTGCAGGGCAAAGGGCATGACGGTGGTGTTCCCGCCCGCCGCGGCAGAGCGCGTGCCGCTCTCGAATCCGTCGGCCATGACCACGCCGCCGCCCTGAGGCTGTTCAAGGTGCACATGCGCGTCGATCCCGCCGGGCAGGACCAGCAGGCCTTTGGCGTCGATATCCTGCCGCGCCAGCCCGACGTTTTCGGCGATCGCGACGATGCGCCCTTGGCGGATGCCGATCTCGGCATGGATGCGGTCACCGGCAGTGACGATTTCGGCGTTGCGGATAGCGATATCGAGCATTGGGTAAGCTTTCAAAAAACGTCGGGGCCTGCGGACGAACGGAAGGGGGTGCAGGCCCCGACAGGGGGTAACTTAGTTGGTCAGAGCTTCAAACAGCGCCTTCTGGCCATCGGTGGTCAGCTCGGTTTCATAGAGGGGCTTCGACGCCTCGATGAACGGAGCGGTATCGGGTTCGGTGATGTTCACACCCTTTTCGCGGAAGCTGTCCAAAAGGGGGTGTTCCTGATCGACAACGTACTGGCGCTGCCAAGTTGCCGCTTCGGAACCGGCTTCCAGAAGTGCGGTCTGGATATCCTCGGGCAGTGCGTCGAACTTGGACTTCTGCATGGTGATCGGGGCGGTCATGTTCAGCCAGCCAACCAGCGCAAAGTTGGGCGCAACTTCGTAGAACTTCATGCCATCATAACCGGTCGAGGCACCTTCAGCGCCGTCAACAACGCCCGACTGCAGCGCGCCGTAAAGCTCTGAATAGGACATCGGGGTGGGGTTCGCGTCATACTCGCGGAAGGCGCTGACGTGCACGGGGTTCTGCATGGTGCGGATTTTCATGCCCTCGAGATCTTCGATCGAGTTCACGGGGTTTGCGGTCATCAGGTGACGGATGCCCGACGAAAAGACTGCCAGCAATTCGAAACCGGACTCGTTTGCCGCCTCTTCCATCATGCCCCAGTTCGCGTCGACCTTCTCACCCAGCGCGGGGATCGAGGGGAACAGGAAGGGCAGATCGAACACTTTGTAGTCTTCGACGTAGTTCGACAGCATCGCGTTCGAGGTCATGGCGATATCGACAGTGCCCATCATCACGCCTTCGACGGTTTGCTGTTCATCACCCAGCTGGCCACCTGCGTAGATTTCGATGGTCGCAGCGCCGTCGGTTTTCTCTTCGAGCAGGTCTTTCATCTTTTGCAGACCCATGTCCTGCACTTCGTTCGCAGCGTTGGTGTGCGCGGCCTTGAAGGTGTAGTCGGCAGCGAAGCCAGGCACGGCAGCTGCCAGAGCGGCGACAGCGGCAAAAGTGGTGAAAACGGTTTTCATGGTAGTTCCCTGTTGATGTTTTGGTTGGAGGAGGAGTTGGCGTCCGCCGATCACATCAGGACCGACGGCAACCAAAGAGAAACAGCAGGCACAAAGGTCACCAGCATCAGCGCGACCAGCATGCAAAGAAGGGGCAGCCACACTTTGCGCGACACCTGCTCGATCCGGCGGCCCGCAACGGTCGCGGCGACGTAAAGACAGATGCCGTAGGGCGGTGTGATCAGGCCGATGGACAGGTTCAGCGCAGTGGTGACGCCGAACTGAACAGGGTCGATGCCATAGCTGCGCGCGATGGGCAGCAGGATCGGGAGCAGGATCAGGACGGCCGAGATGCTTTCCATGAACATGCCGACGATCAGCAGCAGGACGTTCACGATCAGCAAGAAAACAAAGGGGCTGTCAGTCACGCCGGTCAACCAGTCGCGCAGCAGGGCGGGCAGACCTTGGGTCGCTATGAACCAGGTAAAGACCGAAGCTGTGGCGACGATGATCAGAACGGTGGCGGACAGGCTGATCGCTTTGAGGCAGAGGCGCGGCAAATCCTTGAAGGTCAGTTCGCGGTAGATACCCATGGTGACCAGCAGTGTGGTGAACAGCGCCACGCAGGCCGCTTCGGTCGCGGTGAACACGCCGCCGATGATGCCGCCAATGATCACGACGGGCACGATCATGCCGGGCAGTGCAGCGATGAAGGCTTTGGCCAGCTTGTCGAAGCTAAAATCCTCGCGGTCGGTTTGAACAGCTTCGTCCTGACGGGCGTGCAACCAGCAGCCCCCCATAAGTCCCGCGACAACCAAGAGTCCGGGCACGATACCGCCAAGGAACATAGCGCCAATTGACTGGTTCGCGGTAATCGCGATCACAATCATGACGATCGACGGCGGGATGATCGACGCCAACGAGCCTGACGCTGCAATCACGGCCGAAGCCAGATCAATGTTGTACCGACGCTTGCGCATCTCGGGAGTCATAACCGCGCTGATGGCCGCGGTATCCGCCGAGCCAGAGCCGGAAATCGCTGCCAGACCCGTGCCTGTCACGATCGACACCAGATAAAGCGAGCCGGTGATCCAGCCCACCAACGCACTGGCAAGGTTCACAAACCGCCGCGCGATGCCGCCAGCCTCCATCAGCAGACCCGAAGCGACAAAGAACGGAATGGCCATCAAGGTAAACGAGCTGATCCCGCCATAGACCCGTTGCGCCACGATTGACAGGGGCACTGTGGTGGTCAGCTCAATCGCCACCAGAGCGGCAATCCCAAGAGCCAAGACAATCGGTACGCCCGACACAAGAAGAAGGAGGAAGCCTCCGCCAGCGAAGATCATGCGGGCACCTCAGAATTGTCGGTTTCGGGGCGCAGAACCTTGGGTGCGAAGGTCACGGCAAATTCGATCAGAAAGTAGCCAAAGCCGACCGGCAGAGCCATGTAAGGCCAGGCCATCGGAATACGCAGAGCGGGTGATTTGACGATCAAGCCAATCGCCACCATTGAAAATGACCCAACGACGACAACGGCCAAAAACCAGACCCCCAACGCCAGCCCCGCCGCATTACAAACCCGCTGAACAGGCAGCGGCGCTTTGCGGATCAGCACGTCAACGCCGACGTGCTGGTTGTAGCGCATGGCAATCCCAGCACCGAGCAAGGTCAGCCAAACTTGGGCAAACGTGGCGGTCTCTTCGCTCCATGCGATCGAATAGTTAAAGAAGTAGCGACCGATGATCTGGATCAGGATGGCCCCCGCCATATACGCCAAGAGCAAGAGCGCAACGCTGTCCACGACACGGCGCAGGACCATCAGCGCGCCAGCACCCAATCTGATCACATTTTGAAACGCGCCAGATTGCGCTTGGCCGGACCTATCCGTCGTGGGGGTTTCAGGGGATGGCATAGCGGACCTCTCGTTCACTCGGCACAGTCCAACGGCGCAAGACCTTGGATCAAATGGTATTTTGTTGCCTTTTCTCGATGCTGCGCAGTGCGCGCCGCGCAGTAAAGGCCGGCGACTATTAATATCGCGAGCCAGAGTATTTAATGCCATCGAAAGTGTGATTTACTTGAATTTTGTGATCCAGAGCGATCAGTATTTAGGCATCTTCAGATCAGAAAGGCTGCTCAAAATGAAAATTGGATCATCAAATTTGCCAGATTCACCTCAGGGTAGATCACATTTTGGGCTCGCTCTCTGCTTGGCCGCGCGCGCAGAATCGATCCTGCTCGCGCGTGGGGCAGGCTTTGACTTCGTTGTTGTCGATATGGAGCACGGCCCGCTCGGACTGAGCGATCTGGGTCAGGTCGCCAGCACGGGTATCGCAGCGGGACTGCCCGTCTACGGGCGTGTGACGGGTCCAAATTCTGGGGATGTCGCGCGGGTTCTGGACTGCGGGACCTCCGGCGTGATCGTCCCACATGTGGACACGCCCGAACAGGCGCAAAACATCGCGGCGCTCTGCCGCTTTGCGCCCAACGGGCGCCGCGCCCTACCCGGCCCCTTGCCCGCATTGGACTACCGGATTGTCCCCGCCGCAGAGCTTTGCGCGCGCGCAGAAGCTGGCACGCAGGTCATCGCAATGATCGAAAGTGCGTTAGCACTGGAAAATGTCGATCAGATCGCGGCGACACCAGGCATCGACATGCTGATGATAGGCTCAAACGATCTGGCAGACGGGATTGGACGGCGCGGCGACCTAAACCACGAGGATGTCAGGCAGGCCTTTGGACGGATCGCCAAAGCGGCGCAAAAGAACAACTGTGATTTCGGTGTGATGGGCCTACCGCCCGAATTGGTTGCACCTTATGCGCTTGACCTTGGCGCGGCGGCAATCGTGGTGACCAACGACACAAACCTGATTGTTGAAGGCGGCGCAGCGGCTCTAGCCAAAGTCAGGCGATAGGCCGCTGGCTTTCAGCCCGCACCTCTTTGAGCCGCAAGGCGACCCGTTCGCGGAACACCTCGATAAAGCGGCGGGTCTGGCGCGAGGGGACTTTGGTTTTCTGCATGGCTGCGCACAGATCGAAGCTCTGCTCTGAACCATAGGGCCGGATCACCAGACCGGGGCGTAATTCGGTATGGGCTGACAGCTCGTCGACCAAGGCAACGCCCCAGCCATCGCGGACAATACGCACAGCGGCGTTCATAAAGCGCGTCTCAATCGAAGGGCGATACTCCAGCCCCTGCGCGCGAAAACTATCGGCCAACATCAGGCCGATCCGGGTGGACACTTGCGGTCCGATCAGTGCGGCGCCCATCAGATCCTTGGCCGTGATCACGTCGAGTTTGGCCAGCGGATCGCTTTCTTGCAGCAAGCATACGGGACGCAAATCGGCAATCTGCTCGTAGTTCATTGCCTGCCGCTCATAGGGGGCCATAGCAAAGGCCACATCCGCTACGCCATTCTCGACCACTTGCAGGACGCTGTCCAAGGGGCGCGTTTCCAGTGACAACTGAATGCGGGGGAAATCGCGGGCATAGTCGGCGATAACGCGGGGCAGGACGGACTCGCTGAGTTCGGCCGTGGCCGCGATGCGGATGCGCCCGATTCGGCCCGTGCGCAGATCCCCTGCCCTTTGGTTCACTGCGTCGCGCAGGTGGAACAGGGGCTCGGCTTCTTCGAGTAGGATCAGAGCCTCTTCGGTCGGGGACAGCCGATTGCTGACACGCTCGAAAAGGGGGAAACCCAGAACCGTTTCAATATGCCGTATGGTGTTAGAGATCGAGGGCTGAGACATCCCCAGCCGCTCGGCCGCGCCGACCGTGGTGCGATAGGTCACAACGGCGCGCAGAATTTCCAACTGGCGAAGGTTCAGGATATCGGGAATGGTTCTGATCCTTGTGTTTTCAGGACTTTGTCAGGCGGATGCGCTTGAAATTTTTGACCTTGTCCGTGAAAGGACCAAAGCCTTTGATAGCCTCGAACTCGGGGGTTTCATAGGCTTCGGGACCGGTGATCGTGTAGATCGCCACGTGGCGCGGCCCACCTTCTAGACATTTTTCACGGCGGGCATCCAGCCAACCGGGACAGGCCAGAATATCGGGTAGATGGGTGTTTTCGTACCAGTCGTCAAAGGCGGCTTCATCCTCGGGGGCGACATCAACGAACACGATGTGGGTTTGCAGGGCGGTCATGCGGAAAGCTCCAGACAGGGGCGCAGAGCAGCCATGAGGGCGTCAAGCTCTGCGCTGGAAATTCGGGGGGTGGGGGCGCGGCAGGCAGGGCTGTCGATACGGCCCATCGCGGCAAGGCAGGCCTTGAGCCGTGCGGCGGCCAGATGGCCGGGACGGGCATAGACCAGACGCGCCAGATCATAGAGCGCGGTGTGGATTTTCAGGGCATCCGCGATGCGGTCAGCGCGCACATAAGTATCCAGTGCCGTGATCAGGTCAGGCACCAGCGCGGACAGACTAACAGCAGAACCGTCACTTCCCAGCATATAGCAGCCGAACAGATGCTCGTCGCCCGAGGCCATGACCGCCACATCAGGGCGCGCCTCGCGGGTGGTGCGCAGGGTGGTCTCATAGGCTTTGACCTCCCAACTGCCTTCTTTGATGCCTGCGACGGCATCTATTTCGAGCAGCTGTTTCAGCAGGTCCACGTCGTAATGCAGACCGCCAGAGGCGACCGACCCCTGAAACAGATAGATCGGTGCGCCGGTGGCTTCGGCAATACCGCGATGATGCGCAACGACAGCACGCGGATCCACACCCAAGCCCCACGAAAACGGAGCGAACACCATAATCGCATCGGCGCCAGCCTTCAGAGCGGCCTGTGCATCGGCCGCGGCGAATTCGGTATTTTCGGCGCTGACGGCGGCAAGGATACGGCGTTTGCCGGCAACCTCGCGGGCAATCCGAACGACATCGGCCTGCTCAGAACGGGACATGTGGATGCCCTCGCCCGCGTGGCCGTTCAGCAATAGGCCCGCCTGACCGGGATCGGACAGAACTTGAGCGAAGTGATGCTCTAGGCCTGTGAAATCCAGACCACCCGTATCGTGCATTGGGCAGATGGTCGCCGCATAGAGGCCGCCGTTCAGCGCCGCACTCATCACATCACCTCGGCTTTGATCAGGGCCTGACGGACACCATCTCGGATCTCTTCCGACTGGGGCAGCAGGGGCAGACGGGGGGCCGCGTTCTTGATCACGCCCATCAATTGAAGACCGTCCTTCATGCGGGTGTGCATGTCGACCACGGGTGCAGGGCCATAGATCGCGCGGACCACCGGATACAGACGATCATTCGCCGCGCGCATTGCCGCAAGATCCATGTTTTCGGACGCATCCCACAGGTCTTTGAGCAGACCGGGCACAAGGCTGGCCAGCCCCGACAGAATACCGTCGCCACCCAATGCCACTTGGCTAAAGAACCAGTGAAAGTTCGAGGGCAGGATCGCGGTGTTGTCGTCCGCAGCATTGATCGCGCGGCGGTTTTCGTCATAGGCCAGCAGAGTGGCAGAGCCCTCTTTCACCGCGACAACCTCGGGGATTTTCGCAATTTCGGCCAGCACATTGGTCGCCAGCCCAAAGCCAGAGGCAATCGGGAACTGGAAGTGCGACAGGGGCATTTGCAGCTCTTTGGCCAGCAGTTCGTACATCTTGACCGCGGCCATGGTGTTGGCGTTGCCGCCGCCCAAAGCTTCGGGCGGGAAGATCACGGCCACATCGGCGCCCGCCTCGCGCACCGCTTCGGCCTGACGCAGGGCGTCGGGGATTCCGGTGGGAACAACGCCTGCCAGCAGCGGCTGGTCGGGGGAAATCTGCTCGCGGGTGCGCTTGATGACTTCCATCTTCTCGGCGTCGGTCAGAGCGGTCGCTTCGCCCGCGTGGCCGTTTACGAAGACGCAATCGGTCGTCTCTGGCTTGGCGCAGTGGTCCAGAACGGCGCTGTAGCCATCCCAGTCAATCCCACCGGCTTCGTCAAAGGGAAGGACGGTCGCGACGGTGATGCCACGCAGGTCTTTGGCGGAAATGGTCATTGGGTCACTCGTTTTCTCGGGAATTTCAGGGTGGCATCAGCCTTGAGGACTTCGACGCCCTCTTCGTTGCGGGCGCTGGCCTGCCAGTCGACGGTGCGGTTTTCTTCGTCCTTCGAAGAAATCCAGATGTCGAAGGTGATCGTGTCGCCATAGCGGACCGCGCCGGTGAACCAGAAACTGTCGCGGATCGACACGCCCACAGTCCCAACCAGTTCAGCGGTCAGGACGGACGTGCAGATGCCCGCGACCAGAATGCCAGGGGCAAGGCGTTCGCCGAAGCGTGTGGTACTGGCATAGCCTTCGTCCACGTGGACGGGGCCAAAATCGCCGGTCGCGGCGATATACATAGCGCCGTCCGCCTCGGTCACAGTTTTAGAGACGCTCACGCGGTCGCCCACGGTCAGCTCGTCAATGTTGCGGATGTCATACATGGCTTACCCCTTCAGCGGGACCATGCGGGCGGTGCCGGTGATGGTCTCTGTGCCCTCGACCGCGATGGTCAGGGTGCAGTCGATGGCCTGATCGGTAGCCTCGGTCACGGTCGCGGTGGCGGCCAATGACGATCCCACAGGGAACGACGCGCCAAACGCAGCGTTGAAGCTACCTATCCGCCAGTCAGCGCCGCAGAGGCGCCCCAAAGCGGTGGTCAGCAGACCGGCAGCCGCGAGTTCGAACACCGACATATCGGGCAGGTCCACGGATTTGGCATAGGCGCGATCCACGTGGGATTTCGTCATGTTGCCGGTGATGCCGGTAAAAAACCCCTGCTCGGCCACGGTCATGGTCTTGCGAAAGGTGATGCTGTCGCCGGTGGCGGGAAGCGTGGTCATGGGAAATCCTTTCGATTACAGGGTCAGGCCGCGCTTGATCACCGAGCGGGCGATCAACATGCGGTGCACTTCGGAGGTGCCGTCGTAGATGCGGGTTACGCGGGCATCACGGTAGATGCGCTCTAGCGGCAGTTCCTTGGTAAAGCCGTAGCCGCCAAAGACCTGAATGCCCCGATCCGCCACGCGACCCAGCATTTCCGAGGCCTGAACCTTGACCATCGAGACCTTGTCGCGCGGGTCCATGCCATTGTCCTCTTCCCATGCGGTGTTCAGCACCATCATGCGGGTGGCAAAGATTTCCATCGCGCTGTCGGCGATCATCTGCTGCACCATCTGGAAGTCGCCGATGGGCTGACCGAACTGTTTACGGGTGGCTGCGTGTTCGCGCATCATCTCGAGCACGCGGGAAGCCATGCCGACCGCACGGGCACCAATGTGGCCCAAACGAATGCCACCCACGTTGGCCATCATCACCTTGAAGCCGTTGCCGACCTCTCCCAGCACGTTGCCCTTGGGGATACGCACGTTGTCAAAATACAGCTCCGCGTGGCCATAGCCGCGGTGACCCATCATGGGCTGGTTGCGGGTGACCTGAAAACCGGGCGTGCCTTTGTCAACGATCAGCAGGGTGATCCCGCCGCGCGCACCCTTTTCGGCGTCAGTCACGGCCATGACGATCACGTAATCCGCAATGTCACCGTCCGAGATAAAGTGCTTGGTCCCGTTCAGAACCCACTCGTCCCCGTCCAAATGCGCGTTGGTTTTGATCGCCGCCGCGTCCGAGCCTGCGCCCGGCTCGGTGATTGCCATGGCGCAGATCTTGTCGCCTTTGACAGTGGGATAGAGGTACTTCTGACGAAGCGCCTCGTCCTCGAACTGTTCCAGCATCGGGTAGACCTGCCCAAAAATCCGGCGGATCAAGGCGTCCGAGGTCTGCCCCAACTGCTCCTCGACCAAACACATATCCATCACGCCAAGGCCAGCGCCGCCGACCTCTTCGGACATGTTCATGGCGTAAAAGCCCAGTTCCTGCGCCTCGGCGCGGACAGCGGCCAGTTTATCGGCGGGAATTTCCGCGTTTTCTTCGGTCTCGCATTCCAGCGGCTGCACCTTTTCGCGGACGAACTTGCCCACCGCTTCGGTGACCATCTTCATCTCGTCGGAAATCGTAAAATCCATAACTTACTCCAAGTCTCGGGGCGCAGGCTTAGCTGCGCATCTTGTTGGTTTGCACTACGACGCCCGCATCGATCAGGCGATCGATCTCAGCGGCATCCACGCCAGCCTCGGCCAACACCTCTCGGGTTTGCTCGCCCAAGGCGGGAGGCATCGTGCGGATGGGGGGGACCTCTCCGTCGTAGCGGACAGGGTGGGACAGCATTTTAAAGGTCGAGCCCTGCGATCCCGGCATGTCGGTAAAGGCCTGCAGGTGATCGACCTGCGGGTTGTCAAGCAGACCGTCATAGTCGCGGACAACCTCGTGCCAGACGCCTGCTTCGGTCAGCTTTTCCACGGCCTCTTCGGTGGTCAGCGTGGCCATGCCCGCCGCCACGAGGCGCGAGATTTCACCACGCTTGCTGAAACCTTCGTCCGCGCTCAGCTCCGCCAGTTGCGGCAGGTTCAACGCACCGGACAACTGCGGCGGCGTGGACATCGAAATCATGACGTGACCGTCTTTGGCCGCATAAATCCCGTAGGGCGCGGGGCTGAACCAGTTGGCCATACCGTCCTGCCCACGCGGACCTGCCTTTTCGGCGCCGTTCATCCACGCGGTGATGGATTCACCCTGCAAGTCCATAGCAGCTTGCAACATGTTCACGTCCACGCGGCGCGCAACACCGGTGCGCTCGCGCTCGAACAGCGCCGCGATGATCCCTGCGACAGTCAGCGCCGCCGCATGGTGGTCAATCGGGACAGAGCCAACCGCGACCGGACCGCTCTCCATGCTGCCGGTGTGCGCGGCCAGACCGCACATCGCCTGCAGTAGAACGTCCTGACCGGGGCGTTTAGCGTAGGGGCCGTCGATGCCGTATCCGGTGGTGGTCGCGATGATGATGCGCGGGTTGACTGCGCGCATCTCGGCCTCGGAGAGGCCCAGTTTGTCCAGCGTGCCGGGGCGGAAATTCTCCATCACCACATCAGCGGTTTCGATCAGTTTCTTGACCGCCGCGATACCTTCGGGGGACTTCAGATCGACCGCGATCGAGCGTTTGTTGCGCCCCGTGGTGATATGGTTGACCGAGGTATCATCCACGAACCTATTGGCCACGGCCCAGTTGCGCTGGAACGCGCCGGTCAAGGGTTCGACCGTGATGACATCCGCACCGATATCGCCCAAATGCTGCGCCGCAGCAGGGCCGGACAGGAAGTGGTTAAAGCTGAGTACCCGGATTCCGTCGAGTGCGCCCATGATGATCCCTTTGTGTTGTCTGAGATCAGGCTAGAGCAATCAAAAGCGGCTGTTAATATAGCCTGCGATAGTCATTCATGAGCCTGATATTTGTTTTTCAAATAGTAGAAGTCGAAGAAGGTTTCCTATTCACATCAACGGCTTCACTGGATTTCCCTGATATCTACCGCGCTGTTCAGGCGTCGGTCCGTGTCTCTGCCCATTCTGCGGCGCAGGCCTTGCGCCGGATCTTACCAAAGCCGTCGCGAGGCAGCGCATCCAACACAGAAATGTCTTTGGGCACCTCTTGGGGGCTCAGTTTTTCTGCGCAGAATTTCCGCAGTGCAGCATGGTCGATTTGTGCACCTGCTTTGGGCTCCAGACAGGCCACGATGCGTTGCCCCCATTCGCGATCTGTGGCGCCAAACACCACCGCATCCGCCACGTCGGGAAACTGCAGCAGCACACCCTCGATGGTTTCAGGATGCACCTTGACGCCGCCCGTGTTGATCACGTCATCGCGCCGTCCGCCAAGGTAAAGGTAGCCGTCCTGATCCAGCCAACCGACATCACCGATGCTTTGATAGCCATCGGCGTCACGCTCGGGCTGCGGGGCGTTCGGGCCCGCGTAGTGACTGCGCCCGCCAAGGTCATCGGGGCGCATGAAAATCTCGCCTGCCTCGCCCGTGGGCAGCAGGATGCCATCGGGGCCATAGATGCGGATATCGGTCTCGAACCCGCGCCCGACCGACCCGCGATGGGTCAGCCATTCGGCCCCTGTGATCGTAGTCTGGCCGGTGTTTTCGCCAGAGCCATACATCTCGGTCACGCGCTCGGGGCCGAGGACGTTGATCCACGCTTCCTTCAGCCAAGCGGCGCAGGGCGCGCCGGTGTGGTACATGGCGTGCAGGCTGCTTAGGGACGCGCCGCTGGCCGCCAAGCGGTCGTACATCCTGACCATCATGGTGGGGACGACCATCGCGAAACCGACCTGATATGCGTCAATGACTTGCAGGGCGCGGACGGCGTCGAACCGCTCCATCAGCACCAGCGTGTTCCCCTCAAAGAGCCCATTCTGCGCCCAAGTGAACGGCGCGTTGTGGGACATCGCCCCACACACCAGTTGCACTTGATCACAGCGGAAGCCCAAACGCGGAGCCACGCGGCCCCAGCTTGCACCGGGCACGCGGACGAACGGCCGTTCGTCGCACATCATCTTGGGCAGGCCGGTCGAGCCACCGGACAGAACGATCTTGCCGGGGGTCGAGATGCGATCCTCGACCCCTGTTTCAGGCAGGCTATTCGCCAGAGCCTCGAAATCGCATTGGGTCATCTCGCCGACGCCCGTGCGCTGGGACACGACCAAAGCCGCGCCGCTACGCTCTTTCATCGCGGCGGCGGTTTCGGGCTTGATGCCGGGGTCCAGCACCATCGTCGTCGCGCCGACCCGCCAGATCGCAACGGCCAGCGCGATGTGGGCAGGCACGTTGCCCAAGGCAAAGCCCACCACATCCCCCTGCCCCACACCGCGCGCCACCAGCGCACGGGCAAAGCGGTCGGCCATCGCGTTCAGGTCACGCCACGAATAGGTCTGCGCTTCCCCCACGCCCGGCAGGAAAACCAGTGCGGTCTGATCACCGCGCGCGTCGGCCAACTGGCGCAGACGGGCGCCAAAGCTGATGGGGGATGCGGTCATGGCGTGTCTTTCTTTCGCTTAAACTTCTTCGAACAGGATGTCCTGCGCGCCTTCCCACAGCACCTTGGGGCCGATCTCTTTCAGCTTATCGAGGTTCGAAGTCAGGGTAATGAAGTGGTTGCCCGCCAGCTGCCCCATCTTGGAGGCAAAGTTCACGCCGCCATAGGCGAGCAGAATCTCGGTCTCCGAAATGCCGCCGGGATACAGCACGAACTGACCGGGCGCGGGATAGGTGGTGTGGTTCTCGTAGTCGACGCCGAAATCGGTATCGCCAAGGGGGATCCACACGCCCTCGCCCGACCAGCGCACGTGAACGACTTTGCTTTTGTAGGGTAGCTGCGCTTTGAATGCGGCGACGGTTTTGGGCGCGTCTTCTTCGAACTTGGCGTCGAATGCGATACCGGCGATGGTGACTTTGAGTGTGGTCATGAGTGGTGGTCTTTCTAGTTAATCAATCAGGCCGAACATGCGGGGCAGGAACAGCGTAAGTTCAGGGATAAAGGTCACTGCGATCAGCATGGAGAACAGGCCCGCCAGCGGCCACGCCAGACGACGGGACACCTGCATCACCGACCGTCCAGCAACCGAGGATGCCACGAACAGGGACACACCGTAGGGCGGGGTCACCGTGCCGATGGCACAGTTCAGGATCACCAGCAGCGAGAAATGCAGCGGATCGACGCCCATGGTGACAGCGATCGGGGCCAGGACCGGCACCATGATCAGGATCGCCGCGATGGTTTCGAGGAACATGCCGACGAACAGGAACAAGAGGTTCGCGATAATCAGGAACACAACCTGGCTGGACGAGACGCTCTTGATCCATTCACCAAGGATTTGGGGCACGTTCGCGTTGGCAATCAGCCAAGAGAAGACGCTCGCGGTGCCGATGATCAGCATGACAGCGGCAGACAGGGACGCGGTTTTCAGGATCAGGCCGGGCAGTGCGCTGAGTTTCAGGTCACGGTAGACGAACGCGCCCACCAACAGACCATAGAAGCCGGAGACAGCCGCCGCTTCGGTGGGGGTGAACACGCCGCCAAGAATTCCGCCGAGGATCAGGATGGGCATACCAGCTGCGGGCAGAGCGGCCCATGCGGTGCGGCCAAGGCGCGGCAGGGTAAAGGGCTCGCTGTCTCGATAAACGTCACCTCCACTGCGGGCTTTGAAATAAGAGATGATCATCAGCATCAGGATGCACATTGCGCCAGGCAGGATACCCGAGATGAACAGCGCACCAATGGAAACGTTGGACACGACGGCAAGGATCACCATGGTCAGGCTTGGCGGGATGACCTGCGCGATAGAGCCTGCGCAGGCGATCAGGGCCGCGCCGTAGTCGACGTCATACCCTTTGCGGCGCAGTTGCGGCTGCATGATTGCCGAGATCGCAGCGGTATCCGCCGAGCCAGAGCCCGAGATCGCCGCCAGACCCGCCGCCGCAACGCAGCTGACTTGGTAAAGGCTGCCGACGACCCAGCCGATCAGAGCCGAGGCGAACTGTACAATCCGGCGAGAGATGCCGCCTGCGTCCATGATCACGCCAGCGAACACAAAGAACGGGATCGCCATCAGGGTAAAGGAGTTCAGTCCGGCAAAGACACGCTGGCTGACGATGGCGACGGGCACGTCGGTCGTGGTGATCAGCGCCAGCACCGCGGAGGCGCCAAGGACGAAGACAACAGGGACGCCAAGGGCGAGAAGGAACAGGAAGGCGAGTGCGATAACCAGCATCAGATGGCCTCCTCGGGGTCTGGGTCAGCTTCGGGCGGGGGGAAGGGATTGTCCCAGCGCTGGATCACGGCGAGCAGCAACTCGAGCGACATGTATCCGGCGCCGATGGGCAGGCAGAGGTAGATATACTTCATCGGGACGCGCAGGGCTGGCGAGAGCTGGAACGCGCCCATCTTGATCAGGGGCTGGGTGCCATAGGCCAAAACCCACAGGAAACTCGCGACAACCACGGCGATCAAGACCAGCGCAACGCGGGCGTAGGGCAGCGGCAGCTTGGCCGGCAGCATGTCGATTGCGACGTGCTGGCCGCGAGCCAAAGCAACGCCGGAGCCTAGAAGCACCAGCCAGATCTGGCTGAACGTCGCTATCTCGGACGCGGCAGCGATGGAGTAGTTAAAGACGTATCGCCCGCCGATCTGCACCAGAACCGAGACCATCATCACGGTGAACAGGATGACCACCGCAGCAGAGGCGACAGCACGCAAAATCAGACATAGGCGTTCGAGAGGGGCGAACATGGGCGAAACTTTCCAATCTTAAAGCCCCGGCCGCACAGGAAGCGACACGGCCGGGAACGTTAGGTCAAGTAAGGAAGGGTTACTCGACCGATTTCAGAAGTTCGAAGATTTTCTTCTGGCCCTCGGTTTCCAGATACTTCTGCTGAACGGGGGCGGCTGCTTCGCGGAATTCGGTGGTGTCGGGACGGGTCATCTTCACGCCGACCTCTTCCAGGTCCGCAAAGCGTGCGTTGTCGCTGGCCAGATAAGTGGCGCGCTCGAATTTCCCGGCCTCAAGGCCCGCTTCATCCAGAGCCGCCTGAACATCTTCGGGCAGAGCATCATAGGCCGCTTTGCCCATGATCACGGGCGCGACCAGCTCCAGCCAACCAACAACGGCCCAGTCGGGTGCAACTTCGTAGAACTTCTGCGAGTAGAAGTTGGTGTTGGCCGCTTCTGCGCCATCAACAACGCCGGTTTCCAGTGCGCCATAGAGTTCGGTGTAGGCAATCGGGGTCGCGTTCGCGCCAAATGCGTTAAAGGTATCCACGTGCGCAGGGTTCTGCATGGTGCGGATCTTCAGGCCTTCCATGTCGGCCAGTGTTTCGATCGGCTTCTTGGTCATGATGTGACGGGTGCCTGCCGAGAAGACGGCCAGCAGGTGGAAGCCCTGCTTTTCCAGCTCCGCCTGAATGGCGTCGCGAACGGCAGGGTCGCTCAGGGCGCGGTCCATTTGCTCGGCGTTTTCGAACATGAAGGGCAGCGAGAAGACCGACAGATCAGGGACAAAGTTCGACAGGGTCGAGTTTGCGGTCACTGCGATGTCCACGGTACCCATCTGGGTGCCTTGGATGCTCTCCATCTCGTCACCGAGGGTGGCGTTGTCGAACACGTTAATGGTGGCCGCGCCGTCGGTCTTGGCTTCCAGAACTTCAGCCATTTTGCGCAGGCCAACGCCATAAGGCTCGTCTGCGTTCGCGTTGTGGCTGGCTTTCAGGGTGATGTCCTGAGCAAAGGCAGGTGCGGCGACAGCGGTGATCGCCATAGCGGCGCAAAGTGCAATGTTGGTCAGTTTCATCATGCGTATCCTTGTTAAACTCACTGTTGGGGAGGGGTCTTTATTATTGTGGCGCGAGGCGCCGTGCGCTCAGGCGATGAACCCGAGTGTTCGTAGAATTCCTTCAAGCTCCGCGCGCTTGGCCTCGGGCAAGGGCAAACGCGGCGGGCGGGGATCGCCCATCGAGCGACCGATCATTTTCATCGCGGCCTTGGTGGCCGACACATACAGGTCACCGGCCAGCGCGTTGATCAGCGGCAGGCTCTGGACATAGAGGTCATGCCCCTGCCCCGATCCATCGACGGTTTTGTCGAACATTTCGGCAGACAGTTTCGGCGCGATGTTGGACATGACAGAGCTATAGCCCTCGGCCCCTGCCAGATAGCTTTCCCACGGGTAGTAGCCGGCGAATACCGTCATCCGGCCTTGGCACGCCTCAAGCAGTTCGGTCACGCGGTGCACGTTTTTGGACGTGTCCTTGATGTAAGAGATATTGTCCACTTCGGACAGACGCCCGACCAGATCCGCCGACAGGTCCACATTCGCGGTGAACGGGTTGTTATACAGCATCACGGGGATCGAAATCGCTTCGGCCACGCGGGTGAAGTGGGCCACCAGTTCCGCGTCGGTGGGCGACGAGTAATATGGCGGCACCAGCATCACCCCGTCCGCGCCTAGGGTCTCTGCCTCCTTGCTCAGATCGACAGCTTCGTCGGTCCATTCGGCGGCGGTGCCGATCAGGACAGGCACGCGGCCATCTGCCTGACGAATAACGGTATCGGCGACAGCGGTGCGCTCATCGTGGGTCAGAGACAGGAATTCGCCCGTGCTGCCAAGAGGGATCAGGCCGTGCACGCCCTCTTCGATCTGCCAATCGACATAGGACTTCAGCGCCTGCAAATCGACCGCACCCTCAGCGGTGAAGGGGGTCACACAAACAGTATAGCTGCCCTTGAACGTCATCGTGGTCTTTTCCTTCTGCGGCCCGATTTGGGCCTGTTCGTAAATCTGTTGCACTCAACCTTCTTCTGATCAGATACTAAGTCAACGCCCGTTATTCGTATCGAATGCTGCGCACGCACAACCAACAGGAGAAGACCCGTGCCCTTTATCGAAATCATCGACAACGACTGTTCCCAAGAAATACGGGAGGTTGCGACGGAATCCATGACCAAAGGGCTCTGCGATGCCTACGGGATCAGCGCAGATATCGTGACCTGCTATTATTTTTCGGCACCCGCAAATTCCTACGGACATGCCGGAAAATTTGGCACAAACGCCGAATTTTACCGCATTTTTATAAAGATTCACGCCTTTCCGAGACCCCAGAAGGCGAAAGCGGAGGCCGCCCGCGCAATCACAGCGGCAGCGGCAAAGGCTTATAACGCCGATCCAAAACACGTGATCGTCTATTTTTGCGACCGAGAGCCCTCTGATGCCTTTCACGCGGGCATTGCCTCGACTTGACCGGATCGAGTCGCGGCGATAGCTCTTGATCAAATAGTATCAGTTTTTGGAATTTGGAGATCTCATTGGATCAGTTCTACAGCGAAGAGCAGCGCATGGTGCGGGACACCGCGCGCAAGCTTTCGGAAAACGTGGTCGCCCCTGCGGCTGCCACCATCGACCGCGAGGATGAATTCCCCCGCGAAATCTACAACGCGCTGGCTGAACAGGGTCTGTTCGGCGTCGCACTCAGCGAAGACGCGGGCGGCGTGGGCCTTGATGCCATGGCCGCCTGCATCGTGATGGAAGAGATCGCGCGCGGCTCCGGCGCGGTCGGCAACGCATTCGCCATTCCGGTCGAGGCCGCGATTTTCCTAGATCACCACGGGTCGGAGACCACCAAGGGCTGGATCCCCGGCATCCTAGACGGCTCCGTCATTCCGGCTACCGCTGTTACTGAACCGGACACAGGATCGGACGTCGCGGCCATGAAAACAACGGCGATCCGCGACGGCGACGAGTACGTGATCAAGGGCACCAAAGCATGGGTGACCTTTGGCCAGATCGCCGATGTAATCATGGTGTTTGCCAAAACCGACCCCGAAGCCGGTCACAAAGGCATCTCTTGCATCCTTGTCGAAACCGACAGCGCGGGCGTGATCAAAGGCAAGTCCGAAGACTTGCTGGGGATGCACGGTCTGGCCGAATGCATGGTGACATTTGACGAGGTCCGCGTGCCCGTCACCAACCTGATCGGCCCCGAAGGCGGCGCGTTCAAGATGGCCATGGGGAACTTCAACTTTGCCCGTTTGATGATGTCCTCCATGGCATTGGGCATGGCGCAGGCCGCGATGGAAGACGCCATCACATACGCCAACGACCGCAAGCAGTTCGGCAAGCCCATCTTTGAACACCAAGCGATCCAGTTCATGATTGCCGATATGGCCAAGGATATCTCGGCGGCGCGCCTGCTGATCCACAACGCGGCCAAGCTCTATGACGCGGGCCACTCTATCGCGATGGAGGCCGCGCAGGCCAAGCTGTTCACCACCGATATGGCGCAGATTCACATCTCGAACGCGCTGCAAATCCACGGCGGCAACGGCTATTCCCGCGAGTTCCGCATCGAGCGCCTGTTCCGAGATGTGCGACTCAGCCAGATCTACGAAGGCACCAACCAGATCCAGCGGATGATCATCGCGCGGCAGGTGCAGAAGGCTTACTCATGAACCTGTTTTACGAAGATGTGGTCGTCGGCACGACTTACACGACCGGAACGCACAAAATTTCAGCACAGGATATTGCGGATTTTTGCCGCCTAACGCGGGATCATCACCCCCTGCACACGGATGAGGGCTACGCCAAGAAGGCCGGTTTCCCCGGAATCATCGCCCATGGCCTCTATGGTCTATCCCTGATGGAGGGACTGAAGACCGAACTGAAGCTTTACGAGGATACCTCGATTGCGTCGCTCGGCTGGAATGACGTGCGGTTCAAAACGCCGATTCTGGCGGGGGACGAGGTCTATGTAGAAATGGACTTCACCTGCAAACGCGAGAGCAGCTCGAGACCTGCGGGGGTCATTACCGAAGCCGTGCGCCTGTGCCGCAAGGACGGGACGATCCTGATCGACGCCGAACATATCTCCTTGATCCGCAAGGCGGGTTGATCAACATTCTGCGCATGGAAGATGAAGCAACTTTGCCAGCCGATAGTGCCGTAAACTCAGTGGATCAGGTGACCAACCTGATCCGAGAAGACATCCTTGCCGGTCGGGTCACCCCCGGCGAGCGCCTGAAAACCAGCGAACTGGCCAAACGGCTGGGATTTTCGACCATGCCCCTGCGTGAAGCCCTGCGAAAGCTAGAAGGCGAAGGGCTGGTCAGCATCGAGCCCAACCGCGGCGCGACAGTCCGAAAACTGGACAGCAGCTATGTCACGGACCTGTTCGAGTTAAACACCGAACTACGGATTTTTGCTGTGCGCAGCGGAATGCGAAAGCTGACATTGGAACGCATTCGCGAATTAGAAGCACTGGCCGAAGACTACCGCAGCCAAATCGACGCAGGCAGAGACACAGAGGCCATCGAGAGCAACCGTCGCTTCAACGCCCGCATCATGGAATTTGGAGGCAACCAAGAAGCGCTCCGTGTATTCCTGCGCGGGTGGGACACAATTTTCGCCTTCCGCCGAAATTATCGCTACGGTGCGGGTCGCCGCAAAATCATGGCCGAAGAGATGACCCTGCTCATCGACGCAATGCGGCGCCACGACATGGCGGCAGCCGAGTCGATCTTACGGATGCAAAACGCAGCGGTCATGGACGACCTGATTGCACGGCTGTCCCATGAAAGCACGTGAGCTTTCACACCGCATTCAGGTCACTTGGGCTGCGTGAAAGAGTTAGGTTAGGTGTGCGGCTGACCATTCATGCGCCACGACCCAGCTAGAGAATGGGGCCTCTCATCGCAGGCATGACTTCAGATATGTCGCCGAATAGCAGGCCACAAATGTTGCCTCGGTTGGCACCAGATGTGCCAGCTAAACCATTTTTTGTCAGAGAGTTAAATGGTGCCCGGGGGCGGAATCGAACCACCGACACGAGGATTTTCAATCCACTGCTCTACCCCTGAGCTACCCGGGCTGGGTGAACGTTGTCCGTTCGGGTGAGCGCTGTATTATGCGCAGTTCTCGGGAGTGTCCAGACCCGAAACAGAAAAAATCAGTGGGGTTTTGATTTTTTTTGTTCAGCCTCCTCAAGGGCCTGTTCCAAGTCATCGGGATCGGTGGACGGCACGGCATAAGAGCCGGTCATCCACTTGGCCAGATCGATGTCCGCACAGCGCTTGGAGCAGAACGGACGGTACTTCGGATCGGTTTGCTTATCACAGATCGGGCAGGCCATCGGTCATACCTTGGGCAAGCAATCGCGTAGGACACGGCGCTCGCGTTTGCGCTGCAGTTCGAAATGGCCAAGGGTCGTCCAGCCCAGAAGTGCGGTGTCGATCCCGTCCGCTTTGAAGGCCGCACGCAGGCTGGTTTCAAACGTCCGGCGCTCTTTCTTGGGCATAGGGGCCAAGTCCAGCACAATCTGGCCGCCAAGACCACGCAGGCGCAGAGCGCGCGGAATGGCGCGTGCAGCAGCGAAGTTCGCTTTGGTCCCAGCTGCATGAGACGAGTCCCCGCCGGTGTTCACATCCACGGCGACCAAAGCGCGAGTCGGCTCGACAAACATGAACCCGCCGCCTTCGAGCATGACTTTGGGAGAGGACAGGTCCTCTATCGCGTCTAGAACACCGTTGGCTTCGAAGCTGCCAGCCTCTGCGTCGACGGTCGCGCGTTCGTACCATTCGCGCCATGCCAACAGGTGGGGGCCATCGCCTTCGACCAGCTTCTCAGGCTCAGAGCCTTCGCGGTCTGCCAGCACGGCATTCGCCATGTCGAGCATGGCTGTCACATCTTCGGCGATCTCTTCGTCGTCCGCTTCGGCGCAGGCAGAACGCAGGATCAAACCAAACTCGCTGCCTTGCATCGTTCCCTTGGCGATGCCTTGCAATTCGTCACGGCGATCATCGTCGCGGATGGAACGGCTGATATTCAGACCGGGCTTGTCGGGGGTAATGATGGCGTAGCGGCTCTTGAACAGGACGTCCAAGGTCACAGGCATCGCTTTGCCCGGCTCGGCATAACCGGTGACCTGCACCAGCACCGCATCCCCAGGGGCCAGCCCCTTGGTCTGACGCAAGAAGCAGTTGCCATCGGGCGTTTTCAGGAACATGCCACCCTGCCCCTTCATGGGGCGGTCAGCAATGGCGCGATAGATGGTGCCCGGACGCGGCATATCGCTGTCGATCAGAAGGTCTTCGAGTTTGCCATCCACCATAAGTGCAGCAGCCTCGACCTCTCCGATGTGGTCCAAGGCAATCAGACGACCTTTCATGTCTTCATTCTCCGTAAAGAGGATATCCTGCGGCGAGCAAGAGGTTCGCGGTCTCTGCCATCGGCAGACCGACAACCGCAGTAAATGATCCGTTGATCCACGGGATGAACGCGCTGGCTGCGCCTTGGATCCCGTATGCGCCTGCCTTGCCCTTCCAGTCACCGCTGGCGAGATAGGTGTTAAGCTCGTTGTCCGAGAGGCGCTTCATCATGACTTGGGTGACGACAGATTTTTCCCACAGCTTGCCCGCCTTGCGCACCGCAACAGCGGTGATCACACGGTGACGGCGACCGGACAGCGCGAGCAGGAAAGAGGCTGCCTCTTTCTCGTTCTCGGGCTTACCCAAGATGCGGCGCCCTAGCGCGACGGTCGTATCTGCAGAGAGAATGATGTCGTCCGCACCGCCGGGAACGGCCAAAGCCTTTTCCCGCGCCATGCGTTCGCAGTATGGACGGGGCTGTTCGCCCCGCTCCGGCGTTTCATCAATATCCGGCGACCGGATATCATCGGCCACGACGCCCATTTGCGCCAACAGTTCCCGCCTGCGCGGGCTGCCTGAGCCGAGGATTAAAGCCACTTCGTTTACTTGAAGCGGTAGTTGATCCGACCCTTGGTCAGATCGTAGGGGGTCATTTCCACCTGTACGCGGTCGCCAGCCAGAACACGGATGCGGTTTTTGCGCATCTTGCCTGCCGTGTGTGCGATGATCTCATGGCCGTTCTCAAGCTCGACCCGGAATGTCGCATTAGGCAGGAGTTCCTTCACGACGCCGGGAAATTCGAGCAATTCTTCCTTGGCCATGTTCACTCCATAATTAGTCTCGCCCTCATGTAGGACGCGCCACTAATTGGGCCGATTGTAGCAGATTTTCAAGAACAATCTCAGAAAGGTGACAATTCCACCGCAGAAACTCGCGGCAGTTGCTCTTCCCAGTGGGTCAAATTAAGCACCACGCCGTCTTTTCGGACCTCCGCGATCTGGTCAAAGTCGATCTCGGCATAGGTCCAGCCCGGCTGGTTCATCACACCTTCGGCCAGAACGCCCGTGGGGTCAAACCCTTTATCCGGCGGGCAGAAGACGCCGCCGCGCCCCACATTCAGGTCAACAGCGTCACACCACGGGGCATCTCCCACGTTCGAGGCCATGACCGTTACACACTGACATTCCAGCGCACGAGCCATCGCGCCGATACGAACGCGACTGTATCCACTGAGCGCTTCGGTCGCGGAGGGCACAAGGATCGCTTCGCCGCCTGCATCAACCAAAGCGCGCGCCAAAAGTGGAAATTCCGAATCATAGCAGATCAGGATGCCAACCTTTCCGAACGCAGTATCGAATATCTTGAGCGGGCCGCCTCCGGCGATTCCCCAATCTTCGCGTTCGAAGCGGGTCATGATCTGTTTGTCCTGCCAGTCCATCGCGCCCGCGGGGTTAAAGAAGCGAGCGCGGTTCACGATCACATCCCCGTCTGGCACCGGCGCACTTGCCGACAGAATATAGGTCTTCGTGTCCTGCGCCAGTTGGCGGTGCAGGTCATCCGCCTCTGCCACGCGGTCCGACACGGCCCGAATCGACCCAGCCAAATCCCCCGCCTGCTCTGCGCCAGCCAAGGATGCCAGTTCCATTGCGCCATACTCTGGGAAAACAAGCATCTGGGCCCCGTTCTCCGCTGCGTCATGCACCCAGCGCGTGACCTTGTCCGCGTAGCTTTGCCAAGAATCGTGCCATTCAATCGGATAGGCTGCGGTCGCGACTTTCATCTTTTGGGCTCCCATTCACGTGATTCCAAAATTTGCATGTAGGCCCGACCCTTCGCAAGACGTTGAGCTTACAACCCTTAAGTCAGGAGCCTCAACAAAAGGCAGTAATTTCTGCACCGATGCGACCAAGATTTTTGCAAGCATAGCCGGTATACCAATCCTACTCGGTTCACGCCGGGTAGAGGGGCGCCAGCGGCGCCACTGGTCGGAAGTAACCTTTTACAGAGTGACCGTTTCACCCGTCCACGCGAAGAAGCTGTTCCTAACGGCGCATGTTTGCGAGTGACGGTAAAGAGTTCAACGGTCGGTATCAGAGTACGAGTGGCCCGCTACGAGCGCTTCACCCCAAATCCCCCAACCCCCTGGCCCCCTCAGCTTTAACCTTCGGACGAAAGGTCGCGTATCCAGAACTGGAGCGGCTTTTTCGTTTCGGAAGTATCGCCCACATCTTTCCAGCTGAACCGTGCAATGACCCCGTCGAGCGGACGGTATCCCCGCTTGCGCCAAAAGGGATCCAGCGGAGCATAGTCCGCGGGACGCATCGGATGATCCGCTGGACGCTGCACGCCGCAGAAGGCTGTGTATTGCGCCCCGACTGATCGCGCATGCGCTTCTCTTAGGTCAAAGAAACGGTGACCTGCGCCCTGCCCCCGATAGTCCGGCAGCAAAACAGATTCTGCACAGTAGAAGATGTTCACAAGGTCATAGCCCGCGCCCTCAAAGGCGGTCGCAAAATCCTCGGCATGGTCCAGCATCGGGGTGCCCGTGGCCGCCCCCACCAACCGCGTGCCGTCGAACGCGCCCACCAGCACGGTCTGATCGCTCTGGCGGTAGACTTCTAGATACTTGCGTTCGTACTCTAGCGAGCCGTCGTACAGATAAGGCCAGTCGCGAAATACAGTGATCCTCAGACGCGCCACATCATCGAGTGCCGCGTCCAGCGCTTCGCCCCTCAGGATTTCAATACGTAGGGTCACTGGACCTGCCGAATCCAATCAGAGAGGTTGTAGTAGGTCACCACGCGGGTGATCTTGTCGCCCTCGAGGCTAAAGAATGTGCCAGCGGGCAGACGGTAGGTCTGGCCTTTGGCCTCGGGCAAGCCTTCGTCCGTTTCCAGATAGGTGCCGTTCACAGTGAACTCGGCCGCTGCGCGTGTGCCACCCTCGGCTTCGAACAGCACGATGTCGGTCAGGTTTTCTTTATAGCAGCGGGTCATGTGGGCGTTGAACTCTGCAAATTTTTCTTTGCCCACGCGGATGTTACCCTCGTTCACGTGGTGCGCCACGTCGTCGCACAAGCACTCCAGCATGCCGTCGGTGTCGCCTGCGTTAAATGCGTCGTAATAACGGCGCAGTACGTCGGTCGCGCTCATTCAATTCTCGCTTTCTGGCGGCCCGAATGCATCCGTTAGCCGCTGAACAATCTGGTCACGAGCTGCCCTATATTGCACCAGCTTCGCGTCGCGAGTTTCCCCCAAACCTGTCGGATCGAGGATAGGCCAATAGTCTACGTCGAGATGGAAGAAACGGGTCAGTTCCAACGCGCGCCGCTGACTGGCGGGAGACAGTGCAATAATCAGGTCATAGGACGAAAGATCGTCGCCCCATTGCTCCATCTCATCAAAGCTGCGGGACTGGTGTCGGTCCAACTCCACCCCGACCTCTTTGCAGACAGAAACGGCAAAGCCGTCGATCTCCATGTCATTCTTTACGCCGACCGACTGGACGTAGCATTGCTGCCCGTACAGCTTTTTCATCAAGCCTTCGGCCATGGGGGACCGTACCGCGTTGTGATCGCAGCAGAACAAAACCGACTGAGGCACCTCCCGCGTCAACCACTACCCTCCGAAATGCAGAACGCAAATCAGGGTGAACAGACGCCGCGCCGTGTCGATATCGATCTCGGCTTTTCCTTCGAGACGCTCTTGGAGGATGCGCGCGCCTTCGTTGTGGATGCCGCGACGGGCCATGTCGATCGCTTCGATCTGGCTCGGGGGCATCTTTTTCACAGCGTCAAAGTAGCTGGCGCAGATTTGGAAGTAGTCTTTGACCACTTGGCGGAACGGCCCAAGTGACAGGTGAAATTCAGCGGCCTTCTCGCCGCCTTCGGTGTTCAGGTCGAAGACAAGACGCTTGTCACGGATCGACAGATCCAGATGATAGGGGCCGCCAGGCGCGGGACGGTCATCCCGTGCAGGCAAGACAAGGCTATTATCCTCTAGAAGATCGAACATTGCCACGCGGCGTTCCTGTTCAATCTCGGGGGTCGGCGGCGGGAGGGCGCTGTCGTCCAGAGTGATATTTGAGATACGAGACATAAGAGGGGGCACTAACAGTTACTTTCTTTGACCGTATCTTTAGTGACCATCGGGATAGGTGCAAGCGGATTGCCCCGATCAGAGCGATTTCTGATTCACCCGTTGCGACAGTTCCTCGGCTGTCTCGACGCGTTCACTGTAGCGATCCAGCAGGTAATCGTTTAGATCGCGGGTCAGCCAAGTGAATTTCACCAGCTCTTCCATGACATCGACAACGCGGTTGTAATAGGCGCTTGGCAGCATCCGGCCTGCCGCGTCGAACTCGTGAAAGGCTTTGGCGACACTGCTCTGGTTCGGGATCGTCAGCATCCGCATCCAGCGTCCCAGAATGCGCATTTGATTGACCGTATTGAAACTTTGGCTTCCGCCGCAGACCTGCAAGAGCGCCAGTGTCTTACCCTGAGTTGGACGGACGCCGCCCAAGGACAGCGGAATCCAGTCGATCTGCGCTTTCATAACCGAGGTCATCGCGCCATGGCGTTCGGGACTGGACCAGACCATGCCTTCGGCCCATTGGGCCAGCTCGCGCAGCTCTGAGACCTTGGGGTGGTTGGCGTCTTCGGCGTCAGGCAAGGGCAGCCCCTTGGGATCAAAAAACCGCACTTCGGCACCAAGGCGGGTCAGAATGCGGCCCGCCTCTTCGGCCAGAAGGCGCGAATAGGACCGCTCGCGCAGCGAACCATAAAGAACCAGAATGCGCGGGGCATGGGTGCTGCGCTGCGCCTCGAACAGACGCGCAGGGTCGAAGGTCTGAAACAAGGTGTCGTCAACATTTGGCGTTTCGGTCACAGCGCATTTCCTTCTTTATCCACCAGCACCTTGCCTTTGGCATCGGTCACGGGGCCTTGCAGAGATGCGGCCAGCAGAGGCAACAGGTTCGACATAGGGCGGCAGAGCGCGACGCCTTTGGGCGTGCGGACAATCGGGCGCTCGACCAGAATGGGATGCGCAATCATGGCTTCGATGATCTGATCATCCGTGGTTTCAGGCGCTGATAGCCTCAACTCTTTGGCCGGCGCTTCGCCCTTGCGCAGGGCATCGCGGGCAGCGATCCCCGCGTCCGCAAAAAGTGACTCCAGCAAGTCGCGCGTCCATCCGGTTTTCAGATATTCAACAACCTCGGGCTCTTCCCCTGCGGCCTGCAAAATAGTCAGGGCATTGCGCGATTTGCTGCAGCGGGGATTGTGATAAATCGTAGCAGCCATAGCAATCAATCATTCAGAGTTTGCAGACGTGCGGTCACGGATAGGCCGTGCGACTGCAGGCTTTCTGACTTTGCCAACACCTCAGCCGCAGGCCCTATGGCCCGCAACGCGGCGGGGTTCATTTTGGCCAGCGTCGTGCGTTTGACGAAATCCATCACCGAGAGGCCAGAGCTGAAACGGGCCGAGCGCGCGGTGGGCAGCACGTGGTTCGGGCCACCGACATAGTCGCCAATCGCCTCTGGCGTCCAAGCCCCGAGGAAGATCGCGCCCGCGTGGGTGATCTTGTCCGACAGGCCGTCAGGGTCGGCCACACACAGCTCCAAGTGCTCTGGCGCGATGCGGTCAGACAGTTGCGCGGCCTGATCCAGATCGTCTACCACAATGACCGCGCCAAAATCGCGCCAACTGGCGCCCGCGATCACGCGACGCTCTAGCGTTTCAAGTTGGCGATCCACTGCGGCGCAGACCTCGCGCGCGAAATCTTCGCTGTCGGTGATCAGGATCGATTGCGCACTTTCGTCGTGCTCGGCCTGACTCATCAGGTCCAAAGCGATCCAGTCCGCGTTATTATCTTTGTCCGCGATCACCAGAATTTCCGAAGGGCCCGCGATCATGTCGATCCCAACCTTGCCGAACACACGGCGCTTGGCTGCCGCGACGAAGGCATTGCCGGGGCCGGTGATTTTATCGACAGGCTGGATGGTCTCGGTGCCATAGGCCAGCGCGGCCACGGCCTGCGCCCCACCCACGCGGTAAACTTCGTCTACGCCGGACAGGCGCGCTGCCAGCAGGACCAAGGGGTTCGCCACGCCATCAGGGGTCGGCACGGTGATCGCCAGACGCTGCACCCCAGCGACCTTGGCCGGAATGGCATTCATCAGGACCGAACTGGGATAGGACGCCAGACCACCGGGCACATACAGACCAGCCGCCGAAACAGGGGTCCAACGCCAGCCAAGCTCTGCGCCGCTCTCATCGGTCCAGCGCTGATCTTCGGGAATTTGACGCTCGTGGTAGGCGCGGATGCGGGCGGCCGCCAATTCCAAAGCCTCGCGCTCTTCGGTGGGGACCTCTGCGATCAGTGCGTCAATCTCGGCCTCCGAGAACGCGAGTTGATCCGCATTCAGGTCCATTCGGTCGAATTTCGCAGTATACTCTAGCAGAGCCTCGTCGCCGCGCGCACGGATGTCCGCAATGATCTCTGCCACGATATGATCCACATCGGGGCTGTCCTCGCGCTTGGCACCGAGCAGCGCGGTGAACTGGGCTTCGAAATCTGCGTCACGAGTGGACAGGCATACGGGCATGGGCTGCGGCTCCTAATTTTATGAGCGCAGACATAGACCGCAGGGGCGCTGTCCTCAAGAACTACCGGTGCTTTGGCCTCATCAGGCGTTGTGATCAGGCACTTTGCCCGAAGGCGCGTAATAGGGGCGGGTCACGTCGCGCAGGGTCGCCTCGACCGCCTCGACCGACAGACGCAGGGCGCCGTCCCCTGCGAAATGCAGGGTGACGTGACCGCTCGGGGCATCGCTTTCGGCGAACTCGACCGATAGCAGCGACAGAACGGTGTCCTTGTCGCTGCGGTCGATGCCTTGGGATGACACGCCGCGCACGGTTTCAAAGGCCAGCACAGCCTGCACGCGTTCAGGACGCGCGGCAGACTTGTCCTCCCAGCGGAAGCGGTTCAGCAGCAAGGCAAAACGCCCTGCCCCGCGTTCATAGGTCATCTCGCCCACGGGCAGGACCGCATCCTGTACGAGGGCCGAAATCACCTGTAGGTCATCGGCATCCATTGCCCCGATGTTCAGGGGCTTGGGGCTGGCGTCTTCGAAACGGGCGTCCTGTGTCACTCTTCTTTGACCCTTTCGATGTTGGCACCGCAGGCGCCAAGCTTGGTTTCCACGCTCTCGTATCCACGGTCGAGGTGATACACGCGGTTCACGCGGGTTTCGCCTTCGGCTGCCAGACCCGCCAGAATCAGCGAGACAGAGGCGCGCAGGTCTGTCGCCATCACAGGTGCACCACGCAGACGGTCAACACCGGTGACTTTGGCAGTGCCGCCGTGAACCTCGATATCGGCGCCCATCCGGATCAGTTCCGGCGCGTGCATGAAGCGATTCTCAAAGATCTTCTCTTCGAGAACGCTGGTGCCATTCGCCGTGCACATCATCGCCATGAACTGTGCCTGAAGATCGGTGGGGAAGCCAGGATAAGGCTCGGTGGTGACGTCTACCGCATCAACGCGGCCATTCTTGCGCGACACCAGAACACCGTCCTTGGTTGAGGCAACAGAGACGCCTGCCGCCTCCAACTTTTCGACAAATGCGCCAAGCAGGTCGATCGAACCGCCCAAGACCTCGACTTCACCGCCAGCAATCGCGGGGGCCAGCATGTACGTGCCCATTTCGATTCGGTCTGCGACGACTTGGTGAGTCGCGCCATTCAGACGCTCAACGCCCTGAATTTCGATTCGGCTGGTGCCCTCGCCTTCAATCTGAGCGCCCATCGCGCGTAAGCACTGCGCCAGATCGACGATTTCGGGCTCTCGGGCCGCGTTGTTCAGGACCGTGGTGCCTTTGGCCAACGTCGCCGCCATCAGAGCGTTCTCGGTCGCGCCGACAGACGCGAAACGGAAATCAACGATCCCGCCCTTCAGGCCACCCGCTGCCTTGGCGTGGACATAGCCGTCCTTCAGTTCAAGTTCTGCGCCCATGGCCTCTAGCGCGGTCAGGTGCAGGTCCACGGGTCGCGCGCCAATGGCGCAGCCGCCGGGCAGCGACACAACAGCGTGGCCGTCACGGGCCAGCATCGGGCCCAGCACCAGAATCGACGCACGCATTTTGCGGACGATATCGTAGTCGGCCTTGTGGTTGTTCAACCCGTGCGACGACAGCGCCAAAACGCGGCCATCATTCAGGCTCTGAACCTCGGCTCCAAGGGACTGCAGAAGCAGGGTCATAGTCCTGATGTCCGACAAACGCGGCGCGTTCGTCAGGGTCAAAGGCTCCTCGGACAAAAGAGTCGCTGGCATCAGCGTCAGGCAGGCATTCTTGGCGCCGGCGATCGGGATCTGGCCGCGCAGTTCGGTGCCGCCTTTTACGATGATTGAATCCATTAGTTCTCTTCCTTGTCCTGCTCGGAGGTCGTGACACGAGCCTTTGCCTGAGCCTTACGCTTTGCCATGTTGGCTTTGAGCGCGGCCTTCAGCCGATCTTCACGGCTCGGATCCTTGTATTTCTTGGGGTTCTGGGGCTCGGAATCTTTTTTCATGCCCTGTTCCTACATCCTGATGAAAAAACCGTCCAGATTGCCCTTGCACACCCTGAATTTTGTTATTAGAAGCCCCCTCACCAACACGGCGCTGACACAGCGGCACAGCATTCACCTCTGATCAGAGGACGCTAACCCGCTCAGATCAAACGCCTTTATGGTTCGGACGCTGCAGTAGCTCAGTGGTAGAGCACTCCCTTGGTAAGGGAGAGGTCGGGAGTTCAATCCTCCCCTGCAGCACCATTTACCCCAGAAAATCCAAGTCGGTTCAAGCGCCATAATCTGCCCCCTTTCTGTGTTCCGTGCAGACTTGCGCGCGCACTCTGCACAGAGGCACACAAGGTTTCCGCACCCCTCCCTGTCAGATCAAAAAAATGCGCCCATATCTCTCTCAACCGCAAAAATTCGCGGAAAAGGAGTAGGTTATGAATATCGATTTTACCGGGAAGACCGCCATTGTGACCGGTGCGGCATCAGGAATTGGCTATGCGATCGCAAAGCAATTGGCCGATTCCGGTGCGACGGTCGTGGTCGCCGACCTCAAAGAGGACAAGGCGAACGCAGCCGCCAAAGAGATCAGCGAAACAGCTTTTGGCTTTGCGGCGGACGTGAGCGACGAATCATCCGTTCAGGGCTTGGTGAAATTCGCGGTCGATCAAACGGGCCGGCTGGACTTTCTAGTGAACAACGCCGGAATCGGCGGGGCAAGCGCATCCGTCGGGGAATACCCGACCGACAGCTGGCGGCAGGTGATTGATGTCAATCTAAACGGGGTCTTTTACGGTATGCGCTACGCGATCCCCGCTCTGAAAGAATCAGGTGGCGGTGCAATCGTAAACATCGCATCGATTCTCGGCTCGGTGGGCATCGAGAATTCGTCGGCCTATGTCGCGGCAAAACACGGCGTCATTGGCCTGACGAAGTCGGCCGCCCTAGAGCACGCAGTGGACAATATTAGAGTGACAGCGGTGGGCCCGGGCTTCATCCACACGCCGCTTGTGGATCAGACTCTGGACGACGCGACCCAAACCGCGCTGGCGGAAAAACACGCGCAAAAACGTCTTGGAACACCCGAAGAGGTCGCAAGCCTCGTGACATATCTGTTGTCGGATCAAGCCAGCTTCGTGACGGGCTCGTACCACCTGGTCGATGGCGGCTATACCGCGCAATAAACATTAAGGGGCGCGTGCTGCGCCCCTTTGCATTACTCGGCCCAATCCCAAGGGCGCGTATGCATTGCAAGCGCCGTCTCAACTGCGGCGGGGTCGGTCGACGCGCCCTTCTGCACGATGGCGGTCAGCCCGCGCTTCTTGTCATCGATGACCTCGATCACCTCTGCTCCCGTCCCAGAGAGTGCAGAGTTATAAATGCGACGAATCGCGCTTTTCCGCAGGTCGGGTTTGAACACCTTGCCCACTGCAGTCTTGGGCAATTCATCCAGAATTTCGAGATGCTTGGGATGCGCAGCGCGTTCGTGGATGTGTTTCTTGGCATGGGCCAACAATTCCTCGCACGAGACCTCGGCCCCGTCGACAAGTTCCACATAGGCGCAGGGCATCTCGCCCGAGTGCGTATCCGGTTGTCCGATCGCACCAGCGAACGCGACCGCCGAGTGGGTCAACAAAGCCTCTTCTATTTCGGCAGGATCAATGTTGTGCCCCCCGCGAATAATCAGGTCTTTGGCGCGGCCAGTGATCCACAGGTAGCCATCTGCATCCATGCGCCCAAGGTCACCCGTGCGCAAGAAGGTGTCGTAGTGGAACAAGTCCCGGTTCTTGTCCGCCTCTGTGTAGGTAGAGCCCGCGTAGACACCGGGGTTCGCGACGCAAATCTCGCCCACTTCGTCCACGCTGCATTCCACAGGCCCATCCGGCGACTGACGTAGAATTTTAACGTCCGTGTAGGGGAATGGGATACCAACCGAGCCAACACGTTTTTCCCCCGCAGGCGGGTTGATCGACACAAGGCAGGTTGCCTCGGTCAAGCCGTAGCCCTCGCAAATTGCGACGCCGCAGCTGCTTTCGAACCGCTTGAATAGCTCAAGAGGCATCGGCGCAGAGCCCGAGAACGCTGTCTTGAGCGACGAGATATCCGCATCCACAGGTCGCTGCATCAGCGCGGACACAGCCGTCGGGACGGTGATCATAAACGTCACCTGCCACCGCTCTACCAACTGCCAGAAGTTGTCGAAGACGCCCTCGCCTCGATACCCCGCTGGCGTGGGAAAGATCACATGCGCACCACTGGACATCATCGACATCAGAATTGGATGAACGGCGAAAACGTGGAATAACGGAAGCGGGCAGATGACATTGTCATCTGCAGAGAACAACAGCTTGGCCCCAAGCCAGCCATTGTAGATCATCCCAGAATACTTGTGCTGCGCGACCTTGGGCATGCCCGTGGTCCCGCCCGTATGGAAGTATGCAGCGACGCGATCTTCGTCGGCATCTACGAAATCCAGCGTCGTATTCTGTTTGGCAATCGCCTTGTTGAAATTCAGCACGTCTGCGTGGGCATAGTCCGGCGCCTTGGGCCGGATCAGAGGAACGATCCACGACTTTGGTGGGCTGAGGTAGCGCAGCAGATCAACCTCGAGCACGGTATGCACGTTCGGCGCAAAGCGCACGGCCTCGGCCGCCTTGTGCGCGATGTCTGTTTTGGGAAAGGCCCGCAGCGTCACCAGCACCTTGGCATTGGTTTCCCGCAGGATAGCAGAGATTTGCTCTGGCTCCAGCAGCGGATTGATCGGGTTCGCGATCCCTGCGACCATCCCGCCAAGCAGCGCCATCACCGTTTCCGAGCAGTTGGGCAGAAGCAGCGCGACCGAATCTTTGGGACCGACTCGCAGACTGCGCAGTAGGTTTGCAGTCTGGGTGACTTTTTCGAACAGTTCCGCCCATGTCAGGGTTTCGCCCGCATCTTTGGGGCTAGAGGTCAGCTGGAAACTGACCGACGGACGTTTGCCAAACTGCTCTTTGGTGCGCTCCAGCAGTTTGTACATGGTCTTGGGCACATCTCTGTCCGCCCAAGGCATTTCTGTTTCGATCGCAGCGCGATCTGCATACGACGCGTATGGCATGCTTCCTCCCTGAACCTGCTTGGTCGCAGATTTCTTGTCTCCCACCTCTCAATGTGAGCGGAGCAACGGCGGGGCGCAAGACTTACGCAACGAAAGATAAACTTGTTGCGCCGTAGCGTTACTTTTCTCCTGAAAAGCCGTCAGTGAACTGCAAACGCGCTAGTTTTGCATAGAGACCATCAGCGGCGACCAGTTCTTCGTGGGTGCCCTGCGCAACAATCTGCCCGTCTTCCAGCACGACGATCCGGTCAGCTTTTTTAACAGTTGCCAGACGGTGCGCGACGACGATGGTGGTGCGATCCTTGGACAGCTCGTCCACGGCGGCCTGTACCAGTCGTTCGGATTCGGCATCCAAGGCGCTGGTGGCTTCGTCCAGAAGCAGGACCGGCGCGTCGCGTAGGATAGCGCGAGCGATCGCGATGCGCTGCTTTTGACCACCGGACAGCATAACGCCCCGTTCGCCAACGTAGGTGTCGTACCCGTCAGGAAGCATAGAGATGAAGTCATGGGCGGCGGCAGCTTTGGCGGCGGCTTCGACCTCGGCATCAGTTGCATCGGGGCGACCAAAGCGGATGTTCTCTCGTGCCGAGGCCGCAAAGATCACCGGATCTTGCGGGACCAGCGCCATGTGTCGGCGGAACGCATCGCGGCTGAGCGTGTCCAAGGCCACGCCGTCCAGCATGACGTGACCCTCGGTCGGGTCATAGAAGCGTTCCAACAACTGGATTACAGTAGATTTGCCCGCGCCAGAAGGGCCGACAAGCGCGACTGTCTCTCCTGCTTTGACATGCAGTGACAGGTCACGCAGCGCAGGTGCGTCGGGGCGTGCGGGATAGGTAAAGCTGACATGATCAAGGGTGATCTCGCCTTTGACCGGGGCAGGCAAAGAGACCGGCGCTTCGGGATCGACAACTGCATCATCCGCGTGCAGGAGTTCCACCAAACGTTCTGTCGCACCGGCGGCACGCTGCAATTCGCTCCAGATTTCGGACAGGGCGCCGACGGAGCCCGCAACCATGACCGAATAGATCACGAACTGCACCAAGGCCCCCGCGGACATCTGGTCCGCGCGGACGTCCAGCGCACCAATCCACAGCACCCCGACAACCCCCGCGAACACGAGAAAGATCACAATCGCCGTCATGAAAGAGCGCGTGGTGATCCGGCGGCGGGCAGCGTCAAAGGACTTTTCAGTTACCTCGCCAAAGTGAGCGCGGCTGGCGGCTTCGGCGGTAAATGCCTGGACGGTCTGGACCGAGAGCAGCACCTCGGACGCCTCGCCGGAGCTGGTCGCGATCCAGTCTTGGTTTTCACGGCTCAGCACGCGCAGCTTGCGGCCCAGCGTCAGGATCGGCACCAAGACCAGCGGGACAATCAGCAGTACCAGCGCCGTCAGCTTGGCTGACGTCGCAAGCATCAGGATAAGGCCGCCAAACAGGATCAGCACGTTCCGCAACGCTACGCTGATGGACGACCCGATGACCGACAGGATCAGCGTCGTGTCCGTTGTAATCCGGCTCAGTACTTCGCCAGTCATGATGTTTTCGTAGAACGCGGGACTCATCCCGACCATGCGGCCAAAGACGGCTTTGCGGATATCCGCGACCACGCGCTCCCCTAGGCGCGTCACCAACGCATAGCGCAGTGCAGTCCCCACGGCCAACAATCCAGCCAGCAAAAGTGCGGCGCTGAAGTACAGGTTCAGCATCCCCCCGTCCTGCGCGCCGAAATTGTCGACGACGCGGCGCACAGCCAAGGGCAGCATCAGCGAAATCGATGCCGTCAGAACCAGTGCGATCAGGGCAAAACCAGCGAGCCCTTTGTATGGCGCCAGAAACGGAAACAGCGCGCGTAACGCGCCCACACGCTTGGATTTCTCGCGTTCCACTTGCTGCGCGTTCAAAACAGGAGTTCGTGCCATGGGTCCTCCGAAATAACGGGGGATACATGGCCGCGTGGCGCTACGCGGTCAAGCAAAGGTTTCCCTTCGCTAAGTTTGGTTGCGCGGTATGGCGGATCTTTAGGCCCTCTGCCAAACGAGTTCGGACCAATCTTCGCGGACGTGAGGCGTTCGAGATGCTTAGAAATCTCTATCTGCACACAATCGGGGCCCTCTGGACCTGCCATGGGAATGCTGACTTGAAGGGCTTTGCGGACGACTTATTTGAGCAGCCGCTACCAAAGCAATCTAGTCACGAAAGAAGCACGCAACTCGTTGGACAAGTTTATCTGCCAGCAGGCACCAAATTTTATGGAAAGTTTCTGGAGCGGGTGGCGGGAATCGAACCCGCGTCATTAGCTTGGAAGGCTAAGGTCTTACCACTACACAACACCCGCGCAGTGGGCAGAGAGATATTGCAACTTTTCAGGAAGGTCAAGCGATCGGCTCGATCAAATCCTCTCCTTCTGCACGATTGGAATTCACTTTGGGATCAACGCGATGCCAGACCAGTGCGTCGCCAGGCGCGGCGTGCATCAGCCGCGCGGCGCCCTTGCCCTCTTCTCCAAGCCACAGGCCAAAGCTGTCTGGCGTAAGGATAACAGGCATCCGGTGGTGAATCGCTTTCATCGGATCATTCGCGCCGCAGGTGACGATGGCGCAGGTGCGCATTCGGTCGTCCCCCGTGCCCCACTCCTGCCAGATCCCGGCAAAGGCGATAGGCTGTTCATCCGCGCGTGAAATATACCAAGGGAGCCGCGCATCCTCGGCCGATTTTGTCCATTCATAGAACCCAGTTGCGGGCAGAATGCAGCGCCGTTCGCGACAAGCCTCGCGAAATGCGGGCTTCTCGGCGATCGTCTCGGATCGGGCATTGATCAGCAGCGGGCCGTCGTTGGGTGCCTTGTACCAGTGCGGGATGAATCCCCAGCGCATGGGCACGATCCGCCGCGCCTCGGCAGAAACCACGACGTGCACTGTATTCGTCGGGCAGACATTATAATTGGGTGTATCCGGCAGATCATTCGAGGGCGCTGCGTCAAAAACATCGGCCATCGCCTGATCCGGCAGCGTTATTGCAAATCGTCCGCACATCCCCGAGCCCTCTATGAAAAAGGCGAGGCTCAATGCCTCGCCCTTCGAAAGGTGGTGCAGATACTGCGGCAGATCAACCGGTCAGAGCCAGTCGCCGCGCCCCGAGCCTATCGCCTGCTCGACGGTTGCGAACCCATCGCGCAGCAGGCGTTCGTCCAGCCCTTGCAGGATCTCTTCGACCAACGATAGCCCGCCATAGACCAGCGCCGAATAAAGCTGCAGCGCCGAAGCCCCTGCACGGATTTTGGCATAGGCTTGATCTGCATTGCTGATGCCGCCGACACCAACCAGAGGAATGCGCCCTTCGGTCAGTTTGGACAGTTCGGCCAGAACACGGGTCGATTTCTCGAACAAGGGCTGCCCCGACAGTCCCCCCATCTCGCCCTTGTGCTTGCTGCTCAGACCGTCGCGCGACAGGGTCGTGTTCGTCGCAATGATCGCGGACAGTCCTGTCTGGATCGCAACTTCCGCGATCTCGGCCAAGCCATCGTGGTCCAGATCCGGCGCGATCTTCAGAAAGATCGGAATCGGACGGTCCAGCTTGCTGTTTGCCTCGGTCACGCCATCGAGCAGTGCAGTCAAAGCCTCGCGACCTTGCAGGTCCCGCAGCTTTTCGGTGTTGGGCGAGCTAACGTTGACAGTCGCGAAATCCAGATAGTCCCCGCACTTGGTCAGAACCTTGGCGTAGTCGCTGGCGCGGTCGTCGCTGTCTTTGTTCGCGCCAAGGTTCAGGCCGATCACCGCATCGCGCGGGCGCTGCGCCAAACGCTCTGCCGCGACAACCATGCCTTCGTTATTGAAGCCAAAGCGATTGATCACGCCCTGATCCTCTTCCAAACGGAACAGGCGCGGACGGGCGTTTCCGGGCTGCGCGCGGGGGGTGATCGCGCCAACCTCGACAAAGCCGAAGCCGACCTTGGCCAGCGGATGCAAGGCCACCGCGTTCTTGTCAAAACCGGCTGCCAATCCCAACGGGTTGGGCAGCGACAAGCCCGCCAATTCGGTCGCCAAACGCGGCGAGGTCACGGTTTTCGGACGCGGAGCCAGCCCCGACGTCAGCGCCTTGAGCGCCAGTCCATGCGCCGTTTCAGGATCAAAGGACCGGATCGCCCGCATCCCAATCTGTTCGAGAATCTTCATACCATTTCCTCGGGAAAGCAGTGCCCGTCCGGCCCTAGCGGCAGCGGCTTGTGCCACGCCACATCGGTCATACGCAGGTCACGGTAGAGGTGCGGGAACAGCGCGCCACCGCGCGATTTTTCCCAGCGCAGGTCGCCGTCCATGGTGTCCGTCGTCACCCCAAGCAGGACGAGCCCCTCTTCTCCGGCAAAGTGCTTTGCCGCCGTTTCGCGCGCCTGCGCCGCAGTCGAGAAGTGGATGTATCCGTCAGACACATCGACCGGAGCGCCGGTCGTGCTGCCTTGGGTTTCCAAAAGCGCCCATTCGTGGGCCCGAAAGATCTTGTAAATGAGCATAATGCGGTGATGGCCCCTGCACGCCCCCACGTCAAGTTCACAAAGATGTCGCCAGTTCAGATGTAATGCCCTTAGCATCGTCCCATTAGACTGAGTCGAAAGAAAGGTTTCCCGATGATCCGTCTGTTCAGCACCTGCGCCGCTCTGGCCATTACCGCCTCTGCGGCCTCGGCCGATTATGCGCTGACCATCCTTCACACCAACGACTTTCACGCCCGTTTCGAACCCATCAGCAAATATGACAGCGGCTGCTCTTCCGAGGATAACGCAGCTGGCGAATGCTTTGGCGGCAGTGCCCGCTTGGTGACAGCCGTCGAAGAGGCCCGCGCCCGCAATGAAAACACCGTCCTTTTCGATGGCGGTGACCAGTTTCAGGGCACCCTGTTCTACACTTATTACAAAGGCAAACTTGCCGCCGAGATGATGAACAAACTCGGTTATGACGGCATGACCGTCGGCAACCACGAATTCGATGATGGCCCCGAAGTGCTGGCGGGCTTCATGGATGCGGTCGAGTTCCCCGTGCTGATGTCGAACGCAGATGTCTCGATGGAGCCTGCGCTTGCGGACAAGCTGATGAAGTCTACCGTGATCGAGCGCAACGGCGAGAAGCTGGGCCTGATCGGTCTGACGCCCCAGAACACCGACGAGCTGGCCTCGCCCGGGGATAAGGTGATCTTTACCGATCCGGTGGATGCGGTTCAGGGCGAAGTCGACAAGCTGACCGCCGAGGGCGTGAACAAGATCATCGTACTGTCGCACTCGGGCTATGCGGTAGACCAGCGCGTCGCGTCAGAAACCACCGGCGTTGACGTGATCGTCGGCGGTCACACGAACACTCTTCTGGGTGAAATGGACGGCGCCGAAGGCCCTTACCCCACCGTGGTCAATGACACCCAAATCCTGTCAGCCTATGCCTACGGCAAATTCCTAGGCGAGCTGAACGTCGTCTTTGATGATGAAGGCAACATCATCTCGGCCAGCGGCGCTCCGATCATCATGGACGCGGCCGTGACCGAAGACGCGCCGACTGTCGAGCGCATCGCCGAAGCCGCGAAGCCGCTGGAAGAAATTCGCAGCAGAGTCGTGGCCGAGACGGCCGAAGCCATCGACGGCGACCGTAGTTCTTGCCGCGCGATGGAATGCCAGATGGGCACTCTGATCGCGGATGCGATGCTCGACCGTGTCAAAGACCAAGGCATCCAGATCGCCATCCAGAACGGCGGCGGCGTCCGTGCCAGCATTGACGCAGGCGAAGTCACCATGGGCGAAGTCCTGACCGTTCTGCCCTTCCAAAACACCCTTTCGACTTTCCAAGTCACGGGCCAGACCATGATCGACGCGCTGGAAAATGGTGTGAGTGAGATCGAAGAAGGAGCCGGACGTTTTCCCCAAGTCGCGGGCATGAGCTTTGTCTTTGACGCAAGCGCTGAGCCGGGCAGCCGTATCAGCGATGTGATGGTTGGCGGTGAGCCGATTGATCCTGCTGCGACCTATGGCGTTGTGTCCAACAACTACGTGCGCAACGGTGGCGACGGCTACAAGATGTTCCGCGATGCAGAGAACGCCTATGACTTCGGCCCCGATCTGGCAGACGTCACAGCGGATTACATCGCAGCCAATGCGCCCTACACGCCCTATACCGACGGCCGCATCAGCGCGAAATAAGATAAAGCGTGCGGGGCCGCGCCCCGCACTCATTTTGGTCAGGCCACTTCCGATGGGGAAGTGGCCTTTCTGTTTGAGTATTTAGAGCAAAAAGAAGTCAGGCTGCGCTGCGTTCCAAAGCGGGGTAGCGCAGGCCAAGGGTGACCCCTCTGGCGACGAACGCGATGTTGAACGCCAGCCAGAGACCGTGATTTTCGTAAGGTGGGACAAGCGCGACAACGGAGACCACGTAAATCATAAAACTGACGATCATCATGTTACGCATGTCCTGCGAGCGGGTTGCTCCGATAAAGATACCGTCCAGCATCCACGCCGCCACCCCAAGGAGCGGGGCCGCCACCATCCACGGCAGGAACTCTCGCGCGGCGATGCGAACCTCGGGGGCCGTGGTCATGATGTCGATTATGGTGCCCCCTCCGACAGCGAAGACGCAGGCTAGCAACACTGACGCGCCGACAGCCCAAGCGGAGGTCAGGACCGCACCGCGGCGCAGAATGGGTGTGCTGCGCGCTCCGAGGGCTTGGCCAACTATCGTTTCGGCGGTGAAGGCGAAACCGTCCAGCGCGTAGGCCGTGATGTTCAGGAATTGAAGTAAAACTTGGTTGGCCGCCAGCGCCACGTCTCCGAACCGCGCGCTGACGAACAGAAATCCCATGAAGATCGCTTGCAGCAGCAAGGAGCGGATCAGGATGTCCGAGTTGACCAGCGCCATTTGACGAAGGCGCACGCGGTCCAGCACGCGGGGCCAGTCACGCCATGCGGGAACTCGAAACGCCGTCCGGCAGAGCCAGAGACCGACGCAGAGGCCGAAGACTTCCGACATGAGTGTCGCCAGCGCCACGCCTTGGACGCCCCAGCCCAGCCCCAACACGAACCACAGGTCGAGCAGAATATTGGTGCCGTTCATGATGATCTGGATAACCAGAACGCCGCGTGTTCGTTCTTGGGCCAAGAGCCAGCCTGTAATTCCGTACAAGGCAATCGGCGCTGGGGCCGACCAGATGCGGATCGACATGTAGTCGCGGGCCAGCGCCTCGACTTCGGTCGAAGCAGGTGAGAGGGCAAACCCTGCTGCAAAGATCGGTTGCTGGAGTAGGATCAGCGCAAAGCCAGCCAGTCCGGCAATAATCAGCACCCGCGTCAGCAGCGCGGCGATTTCGGAGCGGTCGCCTGCCCCCTCGGCTTGGCTCACGAACCCTGTGGTTCCCATGCGCAAGAAGCCAAAGATCCAATAGACCGCTGTCAGGATCACCGCGCCAATGCCGACAGCCCCAATCGGGGCAGCCTGACCCAGTTGACCAACGACCCCCGTATCCACCGCCCCGAGGATCGGCACAGTGGCATTGGACAGCACGATAGGCAGAGCGATTTTGAGCACTCTGCGATGGGTCACGGCCCGCGGTACGGGGGTGTCAGTCATTCTTTTGGGGCATCATGAAATGCCCCGTCGCCTGAGCAAACAGCTTCTCGCGGTTGTCCTGCCATGCCTCGACGTGGACGCTTGCGTAGCGGCGGCCCGAGCGGTTCACCCGTGCACGGGCATAGGCGTCGCGCGGCAGGCCAGAGCGCAGATAATCCACTGTGAAGTCGATTGTCTTGGGCATCCGCAAAGGCGGCAATTCATGGCTGTCGCTCTCGATGCTGGGCCAGATCATTTGCCAGCTGAGTTCGATAATCGCGGCCGTTTCCAGAAACGCCGCCGTCGCGCCCCCATGCAGGGCGGGCAGCATCGGATTGCCAATCAGCTTTTCGTCATAATTCATGGTCGCGGTCAGTTCATCCCCGCGGCGATCAAAACTGATCCCAAGGAACTGGATGTAAGGCACGCGCTCGACCAGAGCGGAGAGCGCGGCGTCGCGACGTTGTTTCACCACTTGAACGGGTTCGGGGCGGGGACGGCTCATTTCGACCTCTCGAAAGTAAAGGCACCGGTGGCCGTGGCGACGGGGCGCGCAGTGTCTTCGTCCACCGCCTCGGCGCGGACAAAGGCAACACTGCGGGTCACTTGGTAACAATAGGCACGGGTGCGGATGGTCTGACCGGGTGTCGCGGCACGCATGTAGTCGATTCGCAAATCAATGGTCGCGGTCGAAGTGGGCGCGTCAGGATGGCTCATGACCGCCGCTCCGCTGCAGGTATCCATCAGTGCGCTGACGGCACCACCATGGATCACGCCCGTGTCGGGATCGCCGATGAGCTTGGTGTCATAGGGCATTTCGATCACGGCCTCGCCATCTCCAATCTCGACCAGATTCATACCCAACGCCCGAGAGTGGGGAATCGCCTGTATAAACTGCGCTGCGATTTTCGCCTTGTCCGCGCTCATATTGGTAAACTCCTTGGTTGCTCTTGGTATGGAGCATTCACGCCGCGTCCGTAAAGGGTGACAGTTGCCCTGCCCCATTGTTCGCCCTACGCTCCGGCTCAACCAAGGAGGAGCCAGATGTCCGAGACTCGTCTCAGCTTCAAAGAAATGTGTGCCAAGTTCGACGTTACCCCGCGCACCCTGCGCTACTACGAGTATATCGAACTGCTCGCCCCCGAGCGCGAAGGGCGGTCGCGCTTTTATGCGCCTCGTGACGTGGCGCGTATGACGCTGATTCTGCGCGGACGCCGGTTCGGCTTCCAACTCGAAGAAATTCGCCAGTGGCTGCTGATCTACGAAAAAGAAGGTACCACGGCCCAGATGGAAGCATGGATCGAGATGGCAAACCGCCAGCTAGGCGAGTTGCACGAGCAGCAAACCCAGATCGAAACCGCCATGACAGAGCTGCGACAGCTGCGGGATGAAGTGCAAGAGAGCCTTCTGAAAGAAAAATGAACCGTTCAGTTCAAAAGTGACCCTCCGTCACACAAAAAGGTGACGTGACGTACCGTTTACGTCAACGTCAACTCTTGTAGTATGGTGTGACCAGAAACCGAATTCTGGTGCGCGAACACTATCAGGAGACCCGTCATGGACGATCGCATCATGACCATCCGCGAAATGTGCGAGGCCTATGACGTAACGCCTCGGACGCTTCGCTTTTACGAAGCCAAAGAGCTTATCTTTCCTATTCGTGACGGGCAAAAGCGCCTGTTCACCAAACGTGACCGTGCGCGGCTCAAGCTGATCCTGCGCGGCAAACGGTTCGGTTTCAGCCTCGAAGAAATCCGCCAGCTTCTGGACCTGTACCACATGGGCGACCAGCAGCTGACACAGCTGTCCCGCACCCACGAGGTCGGGCTGGAGCGCCTGCACGCCATGGAGCAGCAGCGTGACGAGCTGAACGAGGCCATCGACGATCTGAAGGACCAGCTGAAGTGGGCGGAGAAAGTCATCGCCTCGCTGAAGCAGACGAATAAAGCGGCCGAGTAATCCGCCGCGACCAAGGGAGAGAGACCAATGCCGACCTATACCGCTCCGGTAAAGGACATGCAGTTCATCCTGCACGATGTTCTGAATGTCGCCCAATCCGATATCCCCGGCTATGACGAGCTGGACCGCGATACCACGCAGGCCATCCTGGACGAGGCTGCAAAGCTGTCGGAAAACGTTCTGGCGCCGCTGAACAAAGTGGGCGACGAACAAGGGTGCAAACTGGAAAATGGCGTCGTGACCACCCCCGAGGGGTTCAAGGACGCGTATGACCAGATGTGCGAGGGCGGTTGGATCGGTCTGGACTGCGACCCCGAATATGGCGGTCAGGGCATGCCCTACTTGGTGAACTCTGCCGTGGGCGAGATGTTCGTGTCGGCCAACATGGCCTTCAACATGTATCAGGGCCTGTCTCATGGCGCGATCTCGGCGATCCAGACCCACGGCTCGCCCGAGCAGAAGGCCAAATACTTGCCCAACATGATCGAGGGTAAATGGTCCGGCACCATGAACCTGACCGAACCCCACTGCGGCACCGATCTGGGCCTGATCCGCACCAAGGCAGAGCCGCAGGACGACGGCAGTTACAAGATCACCGGCTCCAAGATCTGGATCTCGGCGGGTGAGCATGACCTGACGGACAACATCATCCATCTGGTGCTGGCCAAAGCCCCCGGCGGCGGCGAAGGCACCAAGGGGATTTCTCTGTTCATCGTGCCCAAATTCATGGTGAACGAGGATGGCTCACTGGGGGATCGCAATGCGGTGTCTTGTGGCGGCCTCGAGCACAAGATGGGCATCCACGGCAACGCGACATGTGTGATGAACTATGACGGCGCGACCGGCTATCTGATCGGCGAAATGCACAAAGGCATGCGCGCCATGTTCACCATGATGAACGAAGCCCGTCTGGGTGTAGGCCTGCAAGGCTATGCCCAAGGCGCTGTCGCCTACCAGAACGCTCTGGGCTTTGCCCGCGAGCGTCTGCAGGGCCGCGAAGTCAAGGGTGTGCAGAACCCCGATGGCCCCGCAGATCCGATCATTGTGCACCCCGATGTGCGCCGCAACCTTCTGATGCAAAAGAGCTTCACCGAAGGAGCGCGGGCGTTCACCTTCTGGGGCGCCAAGATGATCGACGAAGCGCACCGCAAATCGGACGCCGATGCGGATGCCATGATTTCGCTGCTGACACCGGTCATCAAAGGCTTTCTGACAGACAAAGGTTTCGAGACCACCGTTCTGGCTCAGCAGACCCTTGGCGGGTCGGGCTTTACCAAGGAATGGGGGCTGGAGCAGTTCGTCCGCGATGCCCGTATCACCATGATCTACGAGGGCACCAACGGCATCCAATCTCTGGACCTTGTGGGCCGCAAGCTGGCGATGAATGGCGGCAAAACCATCATGGCGTTCTTTGACATGGTGAAGAATTACATCAAAGAGAACGAGGGCAACGAGGCGCTGAAAGCCAACTTCCTTGATCCGCTGAAAAAGGCGAGCAAGGACCTGCAAGCGGCGGGCATGTACTTCATGCAGAACGGCATGAAGAACCCGCACAACGCGCTTTCTGGCAGCTATGACTTCATGCACCTGTTCGGGCACGTGTGTCTGGGCCTGATGTGGTCGAAGATGGCGCAGGCGTCCTATGCGGCGCTGAAAAACGGCACATCGGACCCCGAGTTCTACCAGACCAAGATCGAAACAGGCCGGTTCTACATGGCGCGCCAACTGCCCGCCACCGCATTGCACCTGTCGCGTATTGAGACCGGCGCTGATACGGTGATGACGCTGGAGGCCGCTAACTTCTGATCAGCCACAGGGGCCGGCACCTTCGGCCCCATCTGATCAAACCGAGGAACCTATGCCCAAACGCCTGCGCCTGACCCGCCGATTTCCTGTTGCCATGACCGAAGACGGCTACCGCCGCCTTCGCCGCTTTGCACAGGAGGCGGGGCTTGATGAGGGGGAAGCCCTGTCGTTCATCTTTGAAAACTTCGACAGCGTGATGCACGAGGAGCGCTTTCCCCATCGCCTGCGCTTGTTCAACTCGGAACTCGAGGCGCGGAAACGGTGAAGTCGGTTCTGGTGGATATGTCAGAGCGCCTTCGGCGCGAGGGTATTTTTACCAAGAAAGAGAGGCAGATCACCCCGCTCCGGATCGGGTCGCGCGCCGCGACTGCGGTACATCCGAAACGGGGCTCTTCCTTGGGCGGTCATCGGCTCCCCAGCCTGTACCGCGAGATCAAACTTTGGTGATTCTGGTTAAAGGCTGATGATCCGCAGAAAGGTTTAAGGCTTCTTTTTGCTGCAAATACTCAACTGTTGGACCCCATCGGTCAGAACCGGAAAAGGAATTTAGAAATGACGATCAAGCTGCATTGTTTCGGAGAGAGCGGACATTCCTATAAAGCCGCTTTGGCATTGGAGCTGTCCGGTCTGGAGTGGGAGCCGGTCTATATCGATTTCTTTAATGGAGAGACGCGCGGGCAAGCCTACCGCACCGAAGTGAACGAGATGGGCGAAGCGCCAGTATTGGTGGATGGCGATCTGAAGCTAACACAATCGGCGGTGATCCAGCGGTACATCGGCGAGAAGACCGGTAAATTCGGTGGCACTACGCCGGAGGAAGAGCGCGAAGTTCTGCGCTGGCAGTTTTGGGACAATCACAAGCTCTCGTCCTTTGCTGGCATCGCGCGGTTCCTGCTGAACTTTATGCCTGAGGACAAGCGCCAGTCCGAGGTGATCGCATTCTTGCAGGGGCGCTTGAAAGGCACTTATGCCATTCTCGACAAACACCTTGAGGGCCGCGACTGGATCGTAGGGGACGGTGTAACCAACGCTGACCTGACCTGCTGCGGCTATCTGTTCTACCCCGAGGAGTTCGGCTTTGACCGTGCCGAATGGCCAAACATCGACGCCTGGCTGGACCGCATCAGCGCCCTGCCCGGCTGGAAACACCCGTATGACCTCATGCCTGGCAACCCGTCGGACCGGGCCTGACACACAAATATCTGACTAGGAGGAGAGGCAGATGGCTGACGCCTTTATCTATGACGCAGTGCGCACCCCACGCGGCAAGGGCCGCAAGGATGGCAGCCTGCACGAGGTTACCGCCGTCCGTATGGGCGCGACGATCCTGAACGCACTCAAAGAGCGTTCGGATCTGGCAGGTGACGAGTTTGAGGACGTGATCTGGGGCAACGCGACCCAAGTCATGGAGCAGGGCGGCTGTCTGGCGCGGACCACGGTGATGGCCTCTGATCTGGCCGAGAACGTGCCGGGTCTGTCGATCAACCGCTTCTGTGCGTCAGGCATGGAGGCGGTCAATCTGGCGGCCAACCAGATCAAGGGCGGTTCGGACGATGCCTATATCGCGGGCGGCGTTGAAATGATGAGCCGCGTGGCCATGGGCAGCGATGGCGCGGCTGTGGCCGTCGATCCCACCGTAGCCATGGATCACTACTTTGTCCCGCAGGGCATTGCCGCGGACATCATCGCCACCGAATACGGGTTCAGCCGCGATGACGCCGATGCCTTTGCCGTGGAATCCCAGCGCCGCGCCGCCGAGGCTTGGGCCGCCAGACGGTTCGACAAATCCATCGTTCCAGTTCGCGATGTGAACGGCCTGACCATTCTGGACCGCGACGAATACATGCGCCCCGGCACCGACATGCAGGCCCTTGGCGCGCTCAAGGCCAGCTTCAAGGATCAGGGCGAAGTCATGCCCGGTTTCGACAAGATCGCCCTGATGAAGTACCCCCATCTTGAGCGGATCAACCACATCCACCACGCGGGCAACAGCAGCGGCATCGTGGATGGGGCGGCGGGCGTTCTGGTCGGCTCCAAGGAGTTCGGCGAGCGTCACGGCCTGAAACCCCGCGCCGTGATCCGCGCCACGGCCAAGATCGGCACTGACCCGACCATCATGCTGACCGGCCCCGTGCCCGTCACCGAAAAAATCCTGAGCGAGAGCGGCATGTCGATCAGCGACATCGACCTGTTTGAGGTGAACGAGGCGTTCAGCGCCGTGGTCCTGCGCTTTATGCAGCGCTTCAACGTGGACCACGACAAGTTGAACGTGAACGGCGGCGCGATTGCGATGGGTCACCCCTTGGGGGCATCTGGCGCGATCATCATTGGCACCTTGCTGGACGAACTGGAGCGGACGGGCAAAAGCACCGGCCTTGCCACACTCTGCGTTGCCAGCGGCATGGGCGCAGCCACCATCATCGAACGGGTTTAAGCGGGCGTCAGACCTGCGAGGAGGAATTCGAAATGACCGATTTCACTATGGTTAAAGACGCCGAAGGGATCGCAACGATCACTTGGGACGTCAAAGAAAAGTCGATGAACGTGCTGTCGCTAGAGGGACTGGCAGCGCTGAACGATCTGGTGGACGACGCGCTGGCGGACGAGGCAGTGAAGGGCATCATCATCACCAGCGGCAAGGACACCTTTGCTGGCGGCATGGACCTGAACATCATCGCCAAGATGAAGGACAGCGCGGGCGACAACCCCGCTGAGGGCCTGTTCGACGGCATCATGAACATGCACGGGTTGCTGCGCAAAATCGAACGCGCGGGCATGGACCCCAAGACCAACAAGGGCGGCAAGCCTGTGGCGGCCGTTCTGCCCGGCACCGCGCTGGGGATCGGACTAGAGCTGCCTCTGTCGTGCCACCGCATCTTTGCCGCCGACAACGACAAGGCCAAGATCGGCTTGCCCGAGATTATGGTCGGCATCTTCCCCGGCGCGGGCGGCACCACCCGACTGGTCCGCAAAATGGGCGCAATGGCGGCGGCGCCACTGCTGCTGGAAGGCAAGCTGAACGCCCCCAAGAAGGCCAAGATGCTGGGTGTGATTGATGAGGTCAGCGCTGATCCCATGGCCGACGCCCGCGCTTGGGTGCTGTCGGCGACCGACAAGGACATCGTGAAACCTTGGGACGCCAAGGGCTACAAGATGCCCGGTGGCGCGCCCTATCACCCTGCGGGTTTCATGACCTTTGTCGGCGCTTCGTCGATGGTCAACGGCAACACCAAGGGCGTCTATCCGGCGGCCAAGGCGCTGCTGTCGGCGGTCTATGAGGGGGCGATGGTGCCCTTTGACACCGCGCTCAAGATCGAGGCCCGTTGGTTCACCCACGTCCTGATGAACCCCAGTTCCGGCGCGATGATCCGGTCCCTGTTCATCAACAAAGAAAAGCTGGAAAAGGGCGCGAACCGTCCCGAAGTGGCCGATCAGACCGTCAAGAAAGTTGGCGTTCTAGGGGCTGGCATGATGGGTGCAGGCATCGCGCTGGTGTCGGCTCAGGCGGGGATCGACGTAGTTCTCTTGGACCGCGATCAGGCTGCCGCTGACAAGGGACGCGACTACACCGCCAGCTACATGGACAAAGGCATCGCCCGTAAAAAGGCCACGCCCGAGAAGAAAGAACAGGTGCTGTCCCGCATCACCGCCACCACTGACTATCAGGCGCTGGCAGGCTGTGACCTGATCATCGAGGCCGTGTTCGAAGACCCCGCCATCAAGGCCGAAGTGACCGCTCAGGTCGAGGCCGTGATTGGCGAGGACTGCATCTTTGCCACCAACACCTCGACCCTGCCGATTTCGGAACTGGCCAAGGCCTCCAAGCGACCCGAGAAATACATCGGTATCCACTTCTTCAGCCCCGTCGAGAAGATGATGCTGGTCGAGATTATCAAGGGTCAAAAGACCGGCGATGTGGCTGTCGCCAAGGCGCTGGACTACGTACGCCAGATCCGCAAAACGCCGATCGTGGTGAATGACGCGCGCTTCTTCTATGCGAACCGTTGCATCATCCCCTACATCAACGAAGGCATCCGCATGGTGCACGAGGGCGTCAGCCCCGCCCTGATCGAGAACGCCGCCAAGCTGGTCGGGATGCCCTTGGGCCCGCTACAGCTGACGGACGAAACCTCGATTGATCTGGGGGTCAAGATCGCCAAGGCGACCAAGGCCGCGATGGGCGCAGACTACACCAACGACGATGTGGATGAAGTGCTGTTCTGGCTGGCGGACGAAGGGCGCTTGGGCCGCAAATCCGCGGCCGGTTTCTATGCCTATGACGAAAAGGGCAAGCGCACCGGTTTGTGGGAAGGCTTGGTGGCGAAATACCCCCATGCCGAGCAGCAGCCCGATCTGCACGAGGTCCAGCACCGTCTGCTCATGGCGCAGGTTCTGGAAGCCGTCCGCGCGTTCGAAGAAGGTGTGCTGGAAGACATCCGCGAGGGCGACGTTGGCGCGATCCTTGGCTGGGGCTTTGCGCCTTGGTCCGGCGGTCCGTTCAGCTGGCTGGACATCATCGGCGCGCCTTTTGCCGCCGAAGTCTGCGATCAGCTGACCGAAAAGTTCGGCGAGCGGTTCGCGTGCCCTGCCCTGCTGCGCCAGATGGCGGACAAGAACAGTAGCTTCTACAAGAAGTACGGCGAAGGCGACGCATACGCCGCCTGAAATCGCGATTAGAATACCAAGCGTGACGCCGCCTCTCGAAAGAGGCGGCGTTTTGAGTATTTAAGGCAAAAAGAAACATGCCGACGCCCTTGCCCCAGATGCCTCAACCAAAGAGAAGAGAGACGGATCAAAAGGCAGGTTGACCGGCATGGACGGTGCTTTGTAACCCGTGCTATCGGTTAGAAAACGACAAGATCGGGCACACATGACTGCACTCAAGGAATATCAGCGGCTGGAAGCCGTTGGCGTTTGGCGTGAACGGCCAGACTGCCCACGGCAGGACGTTGTCGTGTCCTTGGGGGATGCCACCATTGTTGTCATGGATATGCAGAGCCGCGCACTTACGCACTGGTCGATCCCGGCTGTCGCCCGCGCCAATCCCGGTAGTTTGCCTGCCATCTATCACCCCGATGGAGACCCGAGCGAGACCCTAGAGATCGATGGCGACGAGATCGTCATGATTGAGGCTATAGAAAAACTGCGTCTTGCCATCGACCGGTCTCGTCCGAAACAGAGACGCCTGCGCTGGGGCGTCTTGACGGTGGTGGCAGGGTGCGTCGCAGCGGCCTCTTTCTTGTGGTTGCCAGATGTTCTACGCAGCCATGCCGCCACGGTTGTTCCCCCTGTCAAACGGGCCCAGATCGGGATCGCGCTGATTAATCATGTCACAGACCGCACGGGAGCAGAGTGTCGTGACAGCCTTGGCTCGCCGGCGCTATCTCGCCTTGGTGCCAAACTCTTTGACGATCAACCACACCGCAAACTGATGATCCTGCCCGGTGGTCCGAAGAAGGCCATGCACCTGCCTGGCGGCACGATTCTTTTGCACAAATCACTGGTGGAAGACTTCGAAGACCCCAGCGTGCTTGCTGGTTTCGCTTTGGCTGAATCCCTTCGTGCCACGCGAAATGATCCTTTGGCAGAGGTATTGGAGGCCAGCAGCCTGCTGGCGGTGATCAGGCTTCTTACAACAGGGGCTGTGCCCGACGAAGCATTACAAGACTATGCGGACCAGCTGATGTCTGCGCCACAGCGCCCGATTGAGACTGCGCGACTTTTGGAACTGTTCAAGGAAAAGGGCATCGCTACGACTCCCTATGCACAAGGACTAGGCCCGTCGCGCGCGGAAGCGCAGGCTCTGATCGCCGCTGATCCTTTCAAAGCAACCCTGCCCCCGCAGCTTATGAGCGACGGGGACTGGATTAGTATTCAAGGCATCTGCGAGTCCTGACGTTTAGCGGATAAACGCGTCCGAGAAACCAGCCTGACGTGCCGAGGCAAGTGTTTGCTGCAAGCTTCCGCCCGGGACTGCACCAACCATAACGATCTGCTGACCGCTTCGCGTGCTGAGAATGCGCACCGGAAAACCAGCTGACTGAAAGCGCTGCGCTGTGCGCTGCGCGTTTTTGCCGACCGAGAACGTCGCGACCTGAACGTAGCTGCCGGCCCCTTGGACTGAAATCGGAGCAAGGCTTGACGTTCGCACAGCTTGGGCGCCGGGGTCAGTGCGCAGGTTGCGTGGGGTCTGCTTGTCCCAGACGGCATCGCTCTGCGCGTTGCCTGCCGCGGTGCGCGGACCACGATAGGGGTTCAAGCGATCGTCTTGCCAAATGCGCGTGTACCCTTTTGGCGGTTCCGGCAGTGGCTGGTTTGCACCGCCGACGCTCAGAACTTTGACCGGCGAGACCGACTGAGGCCCACAACGGACACCCTGACTGTTGGTGTATTGGGCGCTGACGCCCGTACGCTCCGGACAGACGCTCGATCCTACAGCCGAGGGCGCCGAGGCGGTCCGCACAGCTTGTGATGAGGTCACCGAGGTGGGAGCAAGCACGGTTCTGGACGCAACCGTGGGGCGTGTCGCCACTTTGCTCGCGACAGTCGGCGTCGGGGCGGATTTAGCGGTCCGTTTTGTCGTGGTTGCAGGCGCTGCAACGACGACTTTGGGCTGCGGTGTGGGCGCAACGGCCACTTTAGCCGGTGCAGGTGCAGGCTTTGCGGCGGGTGCTGGCGTAGGTGTGGGCGCGGCGGGCGCTTCGACCGTCTGGGTTGGGGTACGGAAGGTCGGCTGAAGTCCGCAGACCTGATCGCGACTGCGGGTCATGCGTGGAATCCAGTCTACGGTCGGGCCAACACCCACGCGAATATAGGCGCAGCCCTTGTTATCCACAAACTGGCGGCCCTCGAAATCGGACGGTGGAAAGTTGACGGGTGTCTGCGCGCATGCAGCTCCCGTAGACACAAGACACGCGGTGGCAGCCGCAAAGAGTCTATTCATAGTAAACCCCCAGTAACACTGTGCACAGATTGCACAGTGGTTGGGGGTAACGCAATAACTACCACATCACTTGGTACCAAACATCCTGTCGCCAGCGTCGCCAAGACCAGGAACGATGTATCCGTGTTCATTCAGACGCTCATCCAGCGAGGCGGTGACGATAGGAACATCAGGATGCGCCTTGCGCATTGTTTCCACACCCTCGGGCGCCGCCAAAAGGCACATGAAGCGGATATTCTTGGCCCCTGCCTTTTTCAGCATGTCGATGGCCGCCACAGCGGAGTTTCCGGTCGCGAGCATGGGATCAACTGCGATCACCAGACGTTCGTCCATCGCTTCGGGCACTTTGAAATAGTACTCGACGGGCTCCAGTGTTTCCTCATCGCGATACAACCCAACAAAGCCAACGCGGGCAGATGGCACCAGTTCAAGCACGCCGTCCAGTAGGCCATTCCCAGCCCGCAGGATCGAGATCAGGGCCAGCTTTTTGCCATCCAGAACCGGCGCTTCCATCTCGCACAATGGGGTTTCGATCGTCTCTTTGGTCATCTCCAGATTACGGGTAATCTCGTATGCCAAGAGCTGGCTGATCTCGCGCAGGAGTTGCCGAAAGACACCGGTGGGTGTTCCCGCTTTGCGCATGTGGGTCAGCTTGTGTTGGACCAGCGGGTGATCGACGACAGTCAGGTGGGGCGGGTTGGATTGGTCGATCAAAATGCGTCCTCCAGTCGTTTGGTCAGCGCGTCTTTGGTGCCTGTATCGCAAAAAGCAGCCGCAACGGCATTGAGGGTGATTTCTTTGAAGTGGCGGGCATCCCAGCCAAAGGTTTTCGTCAGTCCGGCGTACTCTTGCTGCATCGTGGTGTGGAAGAAAGGCGGATCGTCAGTCGATACCGTGACTTTCACCCCGTACGCGCGCAGCCGCTCAATCGGGTGGCTTTTTAGGTCGGGATAGACGCCGAGCGCGACGTTCGAGCCCGGGCAGACCTCTAGCGTGATCTCTCGTTCGGCCAGATGTTCGACGAGTCGCATATCCTCGATGCAGCGGACGCCGTGGCCGATGCGGGTGACTTTTAGATCGTCGATGGCATCGCGCACCTCTTGGGGGCCGCGCCATTCACCGGCGTGTGTGGTCAGGCCCAGCCCAGCCTCGCGGGCGCAGTCATAAGCCCACATAAAGTCCCGCTGGTGGCCCGCGTTTTCGTCGCCGCCCATGCCAAAGCCGGTCACGAAATCACCGGCTGTTTCGGCGGCGCAGATCGCGCTCAGCTTGGCTTTGTCCGGTCCGAAATGGCGGATGCAGGTCACCACGCCGCGCATACTGATCCCGTATTTTTTTTCCGCCTCGGCGGCGCCGTCCTGAATGGCGTGCAGGTATTCGGTCCACGCGCCCACATCTGCCCCGCCACAGAATTCGGGCGACAGGAAGCTTTCCATATAGATGACTCCATTCTCGGCGGCATTCTCGAGCACCGACAAGGTCAGGCGGCGAAAATCCTCGGGGGATTTCAGGACCGTGGTCGCAGCCTCGTAGACCTGTAGGAATTCGAGGAACCCTTTGTACTTGTAGGCCCCGCGCGCGTCGAAAATCCCGCTGATGTCAGTCTTTTTCTCGAACGCTAGCTGGCGGATAAAGTCCGGCTGCGCGGCCCCTTCGATGTGGGTGTGCAGCTCGACCTTGGGCAGGTTGACTGGCGGATGTTCCATCTCTTCTTCTGTCATAGAAAGCTCCTTCCCGGCCCTTGGGCGGGGATATTCAGGTGTGCCGCGATACTGGCAGCCACGTCGGCAAAGGCAACCTGTCCGATCGGCTTCGCCCCCACGCCATAGCCCAATACGGGCACGCGTTCGCGGGTATGGTCCGTTCCGTGCCACGTAGGATCGTTCCCGTGGTCGGCAGTGATGATCAGCAGATCCCCATCATGCAAGCGCGGTAGGATCTGCCCGATCCGCGCATCAAACCATTCCAACGCGCGGGCATAGCCCGACACATCGCGGCGGTGGCCATAGAGGCTGTCAAACTCGACGAAATTGGCAAAGGTCAGGCTGCCCTCGGGCGCGTCGTCCACCAGTCGATCCAGATGGTCCATCAATTGCGCATCGCTGCCTTTGTGCAGATGGGTGATCCCCTGCATGGAAAAGATGTCGCCAATCTTGCCGACTCCAATCACTTCGCGCCCTGCCCCACTAACCCAATCGCACAGGGTCGGGCTTGGGGGCGCGAGCGCGAAATCCTTGCGGTTGGTTGTGCGGGTGTAGCCTGTCGCGGCATCCCCGACGAACGGCCGCGCAATCACGCGGCCAATCTTCATCTCGTGCAATGTCGGCGCGATGTCCGCGCACAGCTTTAGCAGACGTTCCAGACCGAAATGCTCTTCGTGCGCGGCGATCTGGAACACGCTGTCGGCAGAGGTGTAGCAAATCGGCTGTCCGGTTCGGATATGCTCTTCGGCCAGTTTGTCGATGATCGCTGTCCCGCTCGCGTGGCAGTTGCCAAGGATGCCATCGGCACCCGCCGCTTTGGCGACTTCTGCGACCAGATCATTAGGAAACGCAGGAACGGTGTCGGGAAAATACGTCCAGTCCCAAGGCACTGGCACCCCCGCCAGTTCCCAATGGCCGCTCGGGGTATCCTTGCCTCGGCTGATCTCGGTTGCCGCGCCCCACAAACCAGAAGGCACTGCGCCAAGGCCCTCTGCCCGTGCGCCGCTTGCCAATTGAACTGCGGCAGACAAGCCTAGCGCGTCCAGCACGGGCAACGCCAGCGGTCCGCTCCGTCCCTCTACGGCGCGGCCAGCGGCACAGGCTTGGGCGATATGCGCCAGGGTATTCGCGCCTGTGTCCGGAAGATCGCCGTTATAGAATTGATCCGCATCCGGCGCGCCGCCGATCCCGACCGAGTCCATTACCACCAGAAATGCGCGGGTCATGCCGTGATCCTTTCGACAACCAAAGGCGCAGCGTCGACCGCTTCGCCGATTTGCACCGCCGCGAGCACAACCTGCGCCGCGCGGTCTGCTTCGGCCTCGGTCCGCGCATGGATGCGAGCGATGGGGGCGCCGCGATCGAGCCGCTGCCCCAACCGCACCATGTCCGATATTCCGACTGATGGGTCGACCTGATCCGTCTCGACCAACCGGCCGCCGCCTAATGCGACTACGGCAGCCCCCAACGCCTTGCCGTCCATGGCAGTCACAACGCCCGCTTCGGGCGTGTACACCTCTTGGATCACAGTCGCTTCGGGCAACAAGGCCGCCCACTCGCTGGCGAACCGGCGCGGCCCGCCTTGGGCTGCGATCATCCGCTCGAACACCTCGGCCGCTGCGCCACTGGTGATCACGGTTTGCATCTGGGTGATCCCCTGCGCGACAGTCTGTGCCAATCCGCCAGACACCAGAACCTCGGCACCCAAAGCGCAGGACAGATCAAAGAGCGGCCCACGCGCAGCGCCTGTTAGAACCGCCATCGCCTCGGCAATTTCCAAAGCGTTGCCCATGGCGGAGGCCAACGGTTGGTTCATGTCAGAGATCAGGGCAGTCGTCGGACACCCAGCCGCATTTGCGGTGCTCACAAGAGACTGCGCTAGGTCTCGCGCGGCCTCCGGCGATGTCATGAACGCGCCCGTGCCCCACTTTACATCCAGCACCAGTGCGCCAAGCCCTGCCGCCAGTTTTTTGGACAGGATCGAGGCCGTGATCAGATCAAGGCTATCCACCGTCGAGGTCACATCCCGTACCGCATAGAGCCGCTTGTCCGCAGGCGCGATCCGGCCCGTGGCCCCGACAATCGCGCAGCCGACTTCGGCAACCTGACGGCGCAATCGCGCCTCGGACAGGTCGGTGCGCAAATCGGGGATCGCCTCCAGCTTGTCCAGTGTTCCGCCAGTGTGCCCTAGCCCGCGGCCAGAGATCATTGGCACATAGGCACCGCATGCCACCAGCGCAGGCGCGATGATCAGGCTGGTGCAGTCCCCTAGTCCGCCAGTCGAATGCTTGTCCAGAACCGGACCGTTCAGATCCCAAGACAGGCAATCACCGCTGTCACGCATCGCCAGCGTCAGGGCAACACGCCCCTCCTGCCCCAAAGCGCCGAGGCAGACACCCATCGCGAACGCACCAGCCTGTGCATCGCTGACCTCGCCCGTACCCAGCCCTAGCGCAAAGGCCCGCAGGTCATCGGACGCAGGCACGCGGCCCGCCCGCAGGTCAGACAGCAGACCGCGCGTGTCCATCAGGTGCGCACCATATGGCTGGCGTCAAACATGCCGGGCAGCAAATCCCCGATCGTGGTTTTGAATTCTGCGCCATCGACGGTCGCCAGCGTCACAGGCGTATCGGCCTTGCCGAACTCGGCCAGCTTCTGACGACAGCCACCGCAGGGCGGCACAGGCGTCGGGCTGTCCGCGATCACATAGACCTCGGCGATGTCACGGCTGCCGCCTGCCGCGCACATGGCTGCGATCGCGCCCGCCTCGGCGCAGGTGCCCTCTGGATAGGCGATATTCTCGACATTGCAGCCTTGATGCACGATGTCATCGGTGGCCCGAACGGCCGCCCCGACCTTGAATTTCGAGTAGGGCGCATAGGCGTTTTCACGGACTTTCATCGCGTCATCGCGCAGGGACATCGGGGCTCTCCGCCGTTTGATCAAATGGTCAAAGGCAGTGAACCGTGTCGCACCGAAATTGGCAAGTGCCTGACCGGCAGAACCGCGCCACGTCACCCATTTTTGCGGCAGTGCGGCGAAGGTTTTACAATTCGCCATCTTTAAACGCGAAGGGAAATAGTTTAACGCTAAACAAAAATTCCCAGAGGGGACGCGTCATGTCAGAACAACAGAATGAAACGCTGCGTCAGGCAGCTCTGTTTTATCACGAACACCCCAAGCCCGGTAAGCTTGAAATTCGCGCAACCAAACCGATGGCCAACGGCCGCGACCTAAGCCGCGCCTATTCGCCCGGCGTCGCCGAAGCCTGCCTTGAGATCAAGGAAGACGCGCAGAACGCCGCCCGCTACACGTCCAAGGGCAACCTCGTGGCGGTCATCACAAACGGCTCCGCAGTACTGGGGCTGGGAAACATTGGCGCGCTGGCATCGAAGCCCGTGATGGAAGGCAAAGCCGTCCTCTTTAAAAAGTTTGCGAACATCGATGCCTTTGACATCGAGGTGAACGAAAGCGACCCCGAGAAGCTAGCTGACATCGTGTGCTCGCTGGAGCCGACCTTTGGCGCGGTGAACCTCGAGGATATCAAAGCCCCCGACTGCTTTATCGTCGAGAAAATCTGCCGCGAGCGGATGAACATCCCCGTCTTCCACGACGACCAGCACGGCACCGCGATTGTCGTTGGCGCAGCGGCCACCAACGCGCTGCACGTGGCGGGCAAGAATTTCGAAGACATCAAGATCGTCTCGACCGGTGGCGGCGCGGCAGGCATCGCTTGTCTGAACATGCTGCTGAAACTGGGTGTGAAACGCGAAAACGTCTGGCTCTGCGACATTCATGGTCTGGTGTACGAAGGGCGCGATGTGGACATGAACCCACAGAAGGCAGCCTTTGCCCAGAAGTCTGACCTCCGCACCTTGGAAGACGTGATTGATGGCGCGGACATGTTCCTTGGCCTGTCGGGCCCGAATGTGCTGAAGCCCGAGATGGTCTCGAAGATGACCAAGCAGCCGATCATCTTTGCTCTGGCGAACCCGAACCCCGAAATCCTGCCCGATTTGGCACGCGAAGTGGCCCCTGACGCGATCATCGCGACGGGCCGCAGCGACTTCCCCAATCAGGTGAACAACGTCCTGTGTTTCCCGTTCATCTTCCGCGGCGCGCTGGACGTGGGCGCAACCGAGATCAACGACGAGATGCAGCTGGCCTGCATTGACGGCATCGCCGCCCTTGCCCGCGCGACCACCAGCGCAGAGGCTGCCGCCGCCTATCAGGGCGAACAGCTGACCTTTGGCGCGGACTACCTGATCCCCAAACCGTTCGACCCGCGTCTGGTAGGCGTCGTCTCCAGTTCGGTTGCCAAGGCCGCGATGGAAACCGGCGTAGCGACCCGACCACTGGATGATATTGAGGCCTACAAAGAGCGCCTGAACCAGTCCGTGTTCAAATCCGCTCTGCTGATGCGCCCCGTGTTCGACGCCGCCCGCTCGGCCTCGCGCAGCATCGTCTTTGCCGAGGGCGAGGACGAGCGCGTCTTGCGTGCCGCCCAAGCGATCCTCGAGGAAACCACCGAGAAACCGATCCTGATCGGCCGCCCCGAAGTGGTCGAGATGCGCTGCGAGCGTATGGGCCTGAACATTCGCCACGGTCGCGACTTTGATTTGGTGAACCCTGAAAACGATCCGCGCTATCGGGATTACTGGGAGACCTATCATCAAATTATGTGCCGCGACGGCGTCACGCCCGATCTGGCCCGTGCGATCATGCGCACCAACTCCACCGCGATTGCCGCCGTCATGGTGCAGCGCGGCGAAGCAGACAGCATGATCTGCGGCACGTTCGGCGAATACCGCTGGCACCTGAAATACGTGGAGCAGATCCTCGGCAGCAAAAAGCACCGCCCCCATGGCGCCCTGTCGATGATGATCCTAGAGGACGGCCCGCTATTCATCGCGGACACCCACGTCCGCTCGGAACCCACCCCCGAAGAGATCGCGCAGTCCGTCATCGGCGCGGCGCGTCACGTCAAACGCTTTGGCCTGACCCCGCGCATCGCGCTATGTGCCCAGTCGCAGTTTGGCTCGACCCAGTGCGACACCGGTCGCCGTTTGCGGGCCGCGATCGACATTCTGGACAGCCTGCCCCGCGACTTTGTCTACGAGGGCGAGATGAACATCGACGCTGCGCTTGACCCCGACCTTTGCGCGCGCGTGTTCCCACAAAACCGCCTGCAAGGCGCGGCGAATGTGCTGGTCTTTGGCCATGCAGATGCAGCATCCGGCGTGCGCAACATCCTCAAGATGAAGGGCGGCGGACTTGAAGTCGGCCCAATCCTGATGGGCATGGGCAACCGCGCGCATATCGTGAACCACTCGATCAGTTCGCGCGGGTTGCTGAACATGGCTGCGATCGCGGGAACACCTGTAGCCCACTACGGTTAACCCGATAGCCCGAATTCACCAATGGTCAGCACCGGCCCTCCGGTGCTGTTCTCGTTTAGGGTCAGGTGATTCTCTGAACACACGCGGATTTGCAGCCCCACGGGGCCGAGGTTTGCAAATTGACAGATTTCTGACCGCTTGACTGAAAAGTTGAAAAGGGTTTGCAAACCACACGATGCTGCACCTGCGGCATTTTGCAAATTCGGCCCTATGTTGACGGTAACGCGCTTGCCCAAACGCCCCTCGGTGCCCTAGCACTTTGACGGAGGAGAATTTGGAGGAGCACGGCATGGGCTATCAGGATATTTACAAGAGCTGGAAGGACGACCCCGAGGGGTTCTGGATGGCTCAGGCCGAGGCGATTGACTGGGATGAAAAGCCCACCAAAGCTTTGCATGATGACAATGCGCCCCTGTACGAATGGTTCGCAGACGCCAAGGTGAACACCTGCTGGAACGCTGTGGACCGTCACGTCGAGGCAGGCCGCGGCAACCAGACCGCCATCATCTACGACAGCCCCGTCACCCACACCAAGCGCGAGATCAGCTATTTCGAGTTGCGCAACCGCGTGGCCAGCCTTGCCGGTGCTCTGCGCGCCAAGGGTGTCGAAAAGGGCGACCGCGTCATCATCTACATGCCCATGATCCCCGAGGCGCTTGAAGCGATGCTGGCTTGCGCCCGTATCGGCGCTGTGCATTCGGTCGTGTTCGGCGGCTTTGCAGCGAACGAACTGGCCGTACGCATCGACGACGCGACCCCCAAGGCGATCCTCGCCGCCTCCTGCGGGATCGAGCCCGGCCGCGTGGTTCACTACAAGCCCCTGCTGGACGGCGCGATTGAACTGGCGCAGCACAAGCCCGACTTCTGCGTGATTTTCCAGCGCGAACAGGAAGTCGCCCATCTGGAAGAGGGCCGCGACTACAACTGGCACGGCTTCCAATACGGCGTTGAGCCTGCGGAATGCGTTCCGGTCGAGGGCAACCACCCCGCCTATATCCTTTATACGTCGGGCACCACCGGCCAGCCCAAGGGCGTCATGCGCCCCACCGCGGGTCATCTGGTCGCGCTGAACTGGACGATGAAGAACATCTACAACGTCGAACCCGGCGAAGTCTTCTGGGCTGCGTCGGACGTGGGTTGGGTCGTGGGCCACAGCTATATCTGCTATGGCCCCCTGATCACCGGCAACACCACCATCGTTTTCGAGGGCAAGCCTATCGGCACCCCCGATGCGGGCACCTTCTGGCGCATTATCGACGAGCATAAGGTCAAATCCTTCTTTACCGCGCCGACCGCCTTCCGCGCTGTGCGCCGCGAAGACCCGACCGGCGAGTTCATCAAGAAGTACGACCTGAGCGGTCTGCGTGCGGTCTATCTGGCGGGCGAACGTGCGGACCCCGCGACCATCGAATGGGCGCAGGAAAAGCTGAACGTGCCGATCATTGACCATTGGTGGCAGACAGAAACCGGTTGGGCGATCGCAGCGAACCCGCTGGGGATCGAAGAACTGCCTGTGAAACTCGGCAGCCCCTCGGTGCCGATGCCCGGCTACGATGTGCAAATTCTGGACGAGGCTGGTCATCCGGTCGAGGCAGGCACCCTTGGCGCGATCGCGATCAAGCTACCTCTGCCCCCCGGTACCCTGCCGAACCTGTGGAACGCCGAAGAGCGTTTCAAGAAGAGCTACCTGAACACCTTCCCCGGCTACTACGAAACCGGCGACGCGGGCATGAAGGACGAGGACGGCTACCTCTATATCATGGCGCGCACCGATGACGTGATCAACGTCGCGGGCCACCGTCTGTCCACCGGCGGCATGGAAGAGGTTCTGGCCTCCCACCCCGATGTGGCCGAATGCGCGGTGATCGGCGTGGCGGACGAACTGAAGGGCCAGCTGCCCCTTGGCTTCCTGTGTCTAAATTCCGGCTGCGACCGCGACCACGCCGATGTGGTCAAGGAATGCGTCAAGCTGGTCCGTGACAAGATCGGCCCCGTGGCGGCCTTCAAACTGGCTGTCGTCGTGGACCGCCTGCCCAAGACCCGCTCGGGCAAAATCCTGCGCGGCACCATGGTCAAGATCGCAGATGGCGAAGACTTCAAGATGCCCGCAACAATCGACGATCCGGCCATTCTGGACGAAATCGCGACGGCGCTGAAGACGCTTGGATATCCGGCGGCATAACGAAACGCGGCCTGCCCCACGGGCGGGCCACCCCAACGCAAAAGGCGGCGCTTCACCCGAGCGCCGCCTTTTCACGTCAGACGAATTGTTCGCGGATCAGCCGTTCCTCTAGGCCATGGCCCGGATCGAATAGGATCTTGTGTTTGATGTGGGTGGCGATCTGGATCTCGACCGAGGCGACATTGGTCACAGACGCTGAATCCGCATCTGCCATCACAGGCCGCTTGCCCGAATCAATCACGTCAAATCGCACGACGGCCTTCTTCGGCAAGAGCGCCCCGCGCCACCGTCTGGGACGAAACGGCGCAATCGCGGTCAGCGCCAAAACGTCCGCTCCAATGGGCAGGATCGGTCCATGCGCCGAATAGTTGTACGCAGTCGAGCCCGCGGGCGTGGCAACTAGCGCGCCATCACAGACCAGCTCTTTCATGCGCAAACGGCCATCGATGGTGATTCGCAATTTGGCGGCCTGCGGCCCATTCCGGATCAAAGAGACTTCGTTGATCGCCAGCGCCTCGTGCACCTCGCCATCAACGGTCACAGCCTTCATAGATAGGGGATTGATGATCTCTTCTTCGGCGCGCGCCAGACGGCCGGGCAAATCCGCCTCGGAATATTCGTTCATCAGAAAGCCGACCGTGCCGCGGTTCATCCCGTAGACTGGCGCGGGCAAATCCTGTGTGGCATGAAGTGTTTGCAGCATAAAACCATCACCGCCCAAGGCGACAATGACATCTGCCTCTTCTACAGGAACCTCGCCATAGCGACGCACCAAGGCCTCCCGGGCAGACTGCGCGATGGGGGCGTTGCTGGCAGAAAAGGCGATGCGGATCGACATAACAGAGTCCCGGTGCTGAGCGTTGCTCCGAAGCAATCACAACTTGCACCGAAGTACCAGCATTGCCGCGGCCAAGATGCACTAGGTCGTTTTACGATCTTTGCCTTTGTGACAGTTTCCTATAGGTACTGCGCCAATCGTACCCCTTGGCTATGGAGGCACCCATGAACGCCCCTCACCGTGACAATGGCTTTTTCACTGAATCGCTGGAATCCCGCGACGCTGACCTGTTCGGCGCGATCCGTCAGGAACTGGGTCGCCAGCGCGACGAGATCGAACTGATCGCGTCCGAGAACATCGTATCGGCTGCTGTGCTCGAAGCACAGGGTTCGGTCATGACCAACAAGTACGCCGAAGGCTACCCGGGTCGCCGTTACTACGGTGGCTGCCAGTATGTCGACATCGCCGAGAACCTGGCGATCGACCGCGCCAAGCAGCTGTTCGGCTGTGAGTTTGCCAACGTCCAGCCCAACTCGGGCTCGCAGGCAAACCAAGGTGTCTTCCAAGCGCTGATCAAACCCGGCGACACCATTCTGGGCATGAGCCTTGATGCGGGTGGTCACCTGACCCACGGCGCCAAGCCGAACCAGTCGGGCAAGTGGTTCAACGCGGTTCAGTACGGCGTGACCCGTCAGACCCTCGACGTGGACTACGATCAGATCCAGGAACTGGCAAACGAGCACAAGCCCGCTCTGATCGTGGCTGGCGGCTCGGCGATCCCCCGTCAGCTGGACTTCGCGAAGTTCCGTGGAATCGCAGACAGCGTTGGCGCCTACCTGATGGCGGACATCGCGCACTTTGCGGGTCTGGTGGCTGCGGGCGAATACCCCAACCCCTTCCCCCACGTGCACGTTGCGACCACCACCACCCACAAGACCCTGCGCGGCCCCCGTGGCGGCATGATCCTGACCAACGACGAAGCCATCGCGAAAAAGGTGAACTCGGCGATCTTCCCGGGTATTCAGGGCGGCCCCCTGATGCACGTGATCGCGGCCAAAGCGGTTGCGTTCGGCGAGGCGCTGCGCCCCGACTTCAAAGACTACCAGAAGCAGGTCATCAAGAACGCTCAGGCGCTGGCAAACGAGCTGCACAAGGGCGGCGTGGACACCGTGACCCACGGCACCGACACTCACCTGATGCTGGTCGACTTGCGCCCCAAAGGCGTAAAGGGCAACGCGACCGAGGCCGCTCTGGGCCGTGCACACATCACCTGCAACAAGAACGGCGTTCCGTTTGACGACGAAAAGCCCACCATCACAAGCGGCATCCGTCTGGGCTCGCCCGCCGGCACCACCCGTGGTTTCGGTGAGGAAGAGTTCCGTCAGATCGGCAAATGGATCATCGAAGTCGTCGACGGTCTGGCCGCAAACGGTGAAGACGGCAATGCAGACATCGAAGCCAAGGTCCGGGGCGAAGTTGCAGAGCTCTGCGCACGCTTCCCGATGTACCCGAACCTCTAATCCGACGGAGCGCGGGCAAGCCCGCGCGCAGGCTTAGTTTTCAGGCCGCCCTTCGGGGCGGCCTTTGCTTTGAGTATTTAAATGCAAAAAGAAGCGAGCCTTCATGTCTTCTTTTTGCGATAAATACTCAAATTACGACCGTGGTTTCGCGCGCAGAGTTGGATCAGCCTCGCGCGGATCTTCAGGCCACGGATGTTTCGGATAGCGCCCTCGCATGTCTTTACGGACATCCTGGTAAGAAGAATCCCAAAAACCGGGGATATCCATCGTGGTTTGGACTGGCCTCCGTGCTGGAGAGAGCAGCGTCACGCGTAAAGGCTGCCCTGCCACGGTTGGGTGCGTGGTTTGACCGAACATCTCTTGCAGTCGCAATTCGATCTCGGGGTGCTCTCCGCTATAGTCGATCGGGATTTGCCGTCCGAGGGGCGTGGTAAAATGCGCTGGCGTCTTTTGATCCAGCGCCTGCATTTGACCATAGTCGAGGCGTGCACGGAGCGCGGGAAGCATGTCAAAGTTCTTCCACGCCGCGGATGTTTTCACGCCGGTGAGATAAGGGAGCAACCACTCTTCAGCCTCGGCCAAGAGATCGGCATCCTCCATTGAGGGCAGGCTCTGGTCCTGCGGGCGGGCGAGTTCCACGCGGGCGGCGAAACGGCGGGCAGCGTCTGTCCATGGCAGCGGCAGTTGGCGCACGCCGCCCAGCATCGCTTGGGCAACGAGGTCCGGATCGGGATCCTGCCAGATACGGTCGTCTAGCGCGATCGCGCCAAGGCGTTCCTGCTTACGGGCGATCACGCGGGCCTCGCGCGGGGACCATTCGCAGATGTCTTGCCACGCGATGCGGTCCTTGAACAGGGCACGCAGGTCTGATTGGCGGATTTCGATGGCTTGGCGGATACGGGCTTCGCGGCGGTCTCCGTCCACGTCGGTGATGACGAGGAAGGGCGCGTTGGCGGACGGGTCGGTTTCATCTAGGACCGCGCCGTTGCCGCCGGACATCAGGTAACGCGGGGCTGTGCCTTTGCGGCGGGCACCAATGCGGTCAGGATAGGCCAGTGCCGCCATCTCGGGCAGGCTGAGGCCACGAGCTTCGGGAGCGTCTTTGGACAGGCGCTTGGCCTCTTGTTTGATGCGCTCCAGCGTCGGGCGGTGGGGCTGATAATTTCGCTCTTCCATGAACCGGCGCGTGTCGCGGACGGCCTCGACGCGCAGGGACAGGTCCACCGGGGCGCCGCGCAGGGGGTCTCGGTCCGCCAGCAGCGCGGCCAAGGGGGCGGCGTCGCGTCCTGCGACCGTCAGCATGTGGGCAAGGCGCGGGTGCAGCGGCAGGCGGGTGATTTTCTGGCCATGCTCCGTGATCCGCCCGTTGTCATCCAAAGCACCCAGCATTTTCAGCAGCGCGGTCGCTTCGGCATAGGAGCCCGCGTTGGGCTGGGTCAGCAGGGGCAGATCGGCGGGGTCCGCGCCCCATTGGGCCAGCTCCAACACCAGCCCCGAAAGATCAGCGCTCTCGATTTCGGCAGGGGGGAAGGGTTGCAGTCCTCCCTCTTCGCCGCGCGTCCAGAGGCGGTAGCACGTGCCCTCGGCCACGCGACCCGCACGGCCCGCGCGCTGGGTGGCTTCGGCTTTGGTGACGCGCTCGGTCACGAGACGGGACATGCCAGAGGCTGGATCGAAGCGCGACCGGCGGGCGCGGCCGGCGTCGACCACCACACGGATGTCTTGGATCGTCAGTGAGGTTTCAGCGATGGACGTGGCCAGCACAATCTTGCGGCCCGACGTGGCTGGCTGGATCGCGGCGCGTTGGGCGGCAAAGTCCATGGCCCCGAAAAGGGGACGCACGACGCAGCCATCTGGCAGGCGGCCATTCAACAGCCCCTCGACGCGGCGGATCTCTCCTTCGCCGGGCAGGAAGACCAGAACGCCCCCTTCGGTTTCTTTGACAGCTTGAACGACCAGATCGGCAGTGGCCTCGGGGATGCGGGCTTTGGGGCCAAGGGGACGGTCCAGCCAGCGGGTTTCCACCGGATAGCTGCGCCCTTCGGAGGTGATCATGGGCGCGTCCATAAGGGCCGCTACGGGTGCGGCGTCCAAGGTCGCGGACATAGCCACCAGCATCAGGTCATCGCGCAGGGCGCCCGCGACTTCCAAACATAAAGCCAGCCCCAGATCGGCGTTCAGCGACCGTTCGTGGAATTCGTCAAAGATCACCGCGCCCACGCCTGCCAGTTCGGGGTCGTGCTGAATGCGGCGGGTCAGGATGCCTTCGGTCACGACCTCTATTCGGGTGGATTTGGACACCTTTGATTCGCCGCGCACTCGGTAACCCACGGTTTGGCCCACAGGTTCACCCAAGGTCTCGGCCATCCGCTCGGCAGCGGCGCGGGCGGCCAAGCGGCGCGGCTCCAGCATCACGACGCGCCCGTCCGTCAGGCCCGCCTGCATCATCGCCAGCGGCACGACGGTCGTCTTGCCCGCGCCGGGGGGCGCTTGCAGCACGGCGCGTCCGCGCGAACGCAGGGCTTGGATCAGGTCATCGAGGGCGGCGTGAATGGGCAATTCGGTCATATAGTTCTTATGACGCAGGTGTTTGCGCCCGTCCACGGGTGGACAGCGCCCTGCCCACTTGGCACAAACGCCAGCGATACGGAGGAAGGGTTTGGCAATGAACATCACCGACATGGGCGATCGCATTCTGGCAGGGGACCGGCGCGCTTTGGCACGGGCCATCACGCTGGTGGAAAGCGGTCGGGCCGACCACCGCGAACAGGCGACCGAACTGCTGGAATACCTTCGCCCTTGCGGTCGTCAGGGCCTGCGGATCGGCCTGTCGGGGACGCCTGGGGTGGGCAAATCGACGTTCATTGAAAGCTTCGGAATGATGCTGACCGCCTTGGGTCTGCGCGTTGCGGTTCTGGCGGTGGACCCCAGCTCGGCCCGCTCTGGCGGCTCCATTCTGGGGGACAAGACACGAATGGAGCGGCTGAGCCGCGATCCCATGGCCTTTATCCGCCCCTCTCCCAGCCAATCGCATCTTGGCGGAGTGGCCCGCCGCACGCGCGAGGCGGTGGCGTTGTGTGAGGCCAGCGGCTTTGACATCATCCTGATCGAGACCGTAGGCGTCGGCCAGTCCGAGACTGTGGTGGCCGAGATGTCCGACCTGTTCATCCTGCTGATGGCCCCTGCAGGCGGCGACGAACTTCAGGGCGTCAAACGCGGGATTATGGAGATTGCTGACATTATCTTGGTGAACAAGGCCGACGGCGATCTGAAGCCCGTCGCGACCCGCACCCAAGCGGACTACGCCGGTGCCCTGCGCCTGCTGCGAAAGCGCCCGCAAGACCCCGAGGGCTTCCCCAAGGCGATGTGCGTCTCCGCGCTTGAGGAAAACGGCCTGCAAACCGCGTGGGACGAGATGCAGACTCTGTCCGGTTGGCGCCGCGAACAGGGCTTCTTTGACCAGCGCCGCGCGGATCAGGCGCGCTACTGGTTCGAAGAAGAGGTCCGCCAAACCCTGCTCGCGCAGTTGACGGCCCCCGGCCCCTTGCGCGATAAAATGCAGGCCCTTGGGACAGAGGTCGCGGCAGGCGAGACGACGCCAAGCCTTGCAGCGCAAGAAATGTTGAAAACATTGGGCCTAAGTGACGGGTGAATCGCTTGACGTTCCCCTGAATCTCACCTACACGACCGCGATACGGATTCCAGGGGCGTAGGTTTTTGCGCCCCTTTGATATTCGAGGGCGCAGTGGCGCCCAGCCACTGACATCGAGATCGAAACGAGGAAAGTAACATGTCGCGCCGCTGCGAACTGACCGGTAAAGGCCCCATGACTGGCAACAATGTCAGCCACGCAAACAACAAAACCCGCCGTCGTTACCTGCCCAACCTGAACGACGTGACCCTGCAGTCTGAGACTCTGGGTCGTGGCGTGAAGCTACGCATTTCGGCTGCTGCTCTGCGGAGCGTCGACCACCGCGGTGGTCTGGACGCGTTCCTGGCAAAAGCAAAAGACACCGAGCTGTCGTCGACCGCTCTGAAGGTGAAAAAAGAGATCGCAAAAGCACAGGCAGCAACCGCCTAATCCGCTTTTGAGCACTCGACAAAAAAGACCCTGCGGCCATTGGCGCAGGGTCTTTTTTTATGCCCCGCCTTGTGGCCGGTTCGCGGCCTGCGTAAATCTTTGGCGATGAGAAAACTCGGCCTCCATATCTTCAGCCTGCTGCTGGCCTGTCTTATGGCGTTCACTGCCGTGCACATGGGCTATATCCGCGGGCAGGCCCCCGCCGTGGGGCAGATGGAGCTATGTACGGGCACAGGCCCTGTGACCATCGGTGTCGACGCCGACGGCAAGCCCGCGAGCCTGCACTACTGCCCGGACTGCGCGCTGACCCTGCTGGCGGCAGTCGCTGTGTGGCAACCAGAGACCCACACGTCTTATCATCACAGCATAGCCTATTTCCCTGTCGAAACGTGGACCGCCCACAGCGCAGCCGCCCCGTTGGCCTGCGCCCGTGGACCGCCTGTTCTGGCCTGATCCCAACCTCAGACCAAAACAACCCATTCTCGAACAAGGAAAATCCTTATGACTTTCGCACTCAAGGCGATTGCCGCTCTGTCTGTCTGCGCCCTGCCCCTGTGCGCCGGCGCTGAAATCGCTATCAAAGATGCCTATGCGCGCTCGGCTTCGCCTGTCGCCAAATCCGGCGCAGCGTTCTTTGTAATCGAAAACACGGGCACCGAAGACGACCAGTTGATCGACGCACGCTCGGACGCAGCGAAAAAGATTGAGCTGCACACCCATATCGACGCGGGCAACGGCGTCATGCAGATGCGCGAAGTCGAAGACGGCTTCCCCGTGCCTGCAGGTGGGTCTCACGCGCTGGCACGCGGCGGCGATCACGTCATGTTCATGGGCCTGAACGCGCCCTTCGAACAGGGAAACATGCTGAACGTCACGCTGGTCTTTGAAAAGGCTGGCGAGATCGAAGTCCAGATCCCCGTCGACCTGGAACGTCAGGATGCCCACGGCGCCATGCAGCATGGCAAAATGGAGCACGGAAAGATGGACCATGGGAAGATGAATAGCCACTAAGGCTGCTCACCTCATCTGATCCAAGCAGGGCGGCGCCGGAAACGGCCCGCCCTTATCTTCTGACGGATAGCATTTTCTCGACCCACTCGGGCACGATATCGCTGGCCTTGCCGCAATGGCTTTCGGCGAAATCAGACACCACGGCAGAGGGCTCTAGGTTCAGCTCGATCGTGATGGCCCCATGGCGTGCTGCGTCCTGCACGAAGGCGGCAGCCGGATAGACATTCCCGCTGGTTCCGACAGACACGAAGTAATCGCAACTGCGCAGGTGATCCCAGATCTCTTCCATGTCATAGGGCATTTCCCCGAACCAGACGATGTCAGGGCGCGTGGCGACCTCTTTGCATTTGGGGCAGCGGTCGGTGATCTTCATGTTCAGGGGCGCGGGCCAACGGTGGCCACACCCTGCGCACAAAGCCCCCTCAAGGAAGCCATGCATGTGCATCACGTTCTGGCTGCCCGCACGTTCATGCAACCCGTCCACGTTCTGGGTGACGACGGTAACCTCGCCAGTGAACTCTCGCTCCAGCTTGGCCAAGGCATAATGCGCGGCGTTGGGTTCGGCCTCGCGCGCTTGGGCACGACGCATGTTGTAGAAGTTCTGAACCAGCTTGGGATCGCGAGCAAACCCTTCGGGAGTAGCAACGTCCTCGATGCGGTGCGCGGCCCACAAGCCGCCTTCGTCACGGAACGTCCCCAGCCCGCTTTCGGCCGAAATCCCCGCACCCGTCAAAATCACGATCTTTTCCATTGCCCCGCCCTCTGTTAGCCCGTTTTTATTCAACCCTGACAAAGGAACCCCGCCATGACCAGCATCCTCTTCGTCTGCCTTGGAAACATCTGCCGCTCGCCGTCGGCAGAGGGCGTTGTGCGGGCAATGGCTGGGGATTTGGCGCTTACTTTAGACAGCGCGGGGACAGGGCCGTGGCATGTTGGCGAGGCCCCCTACGGTCCCATGCAAATCGCCGCCAATGCGCGCGGCTATGACCTAAGCCACCTGCGCGCCCGCCAGATCACGCGCGGGGATTTCGACCGGTTCGACCTGATCATCACGATGGACAAGAACAACCAGCGCGATGTGCAGGCCATCCGCCCCAATGGAAACACGACGCCGGTGCGCATGCTGTCGGACTACAGCAAAAAGCCCGGCACAGGTGTACCGGACCCCTATTACAGCCGCGATTTCGACGGCACGCTGGATATGATCGAGGATGCTGCGCGTGGCCTAATCGCCACGCTGCGCGATCAGGAGCAGTAAAGCTCTGCGGTTTGGCCGAAACGCTTGTAACGGTCCCAGAATTCCTTGTGGCTGCGGCGGTCAGACATTTTGACCTCCTGCGCCTTGTCCGAATCCTTGAAAAAGTCTGCCGCCTGACGCTGATCCGCGCGGGACAGCGTCTGGTCGGCGACACGGCCGATGCAGCCACAGAGCGAGGCCGAGGCCTGAGGGCGGTCGGATTGGCGGCATGCGCGTTCGACGGGGCCTGCCAGCGTGGCGGTTGCTGTTGCGCTGGCCAGAAGACCGGCGGTGCACAGAAGTGTAACGGTTTTGCGGATCATCACTGCTCGTCCCTAGCTATAAACTGCTATTTGCAAGGAGCATGCCGTAAGCGCCGCTTTCTTTCAACAAACGCTACCCGTTTGCTCCATGGAATTGTTGTCATCGGCATTGATTTGCCGATGAACCCATCCATTCGGACGTCAGATCATGCGCAGAAATGGGCAGCGGGATCGCAACAGCCGTGTGATCTGGCGCGATGAACGAATCTGTTAGGTGTGCTCGGTCGATCAAAAAGCTGCAAAACAGGGGCTCTGGCCCCATCGAGTCGCTTGACCAAACCTATTTTCCACCGCATATCGCCGTGCATGACAGAGCTCTCGAACATCCGCAATTTCTCGATCGTTGCCCACATCGACCACGGTAAATCCACCTTGGCCGACCGGCTGATTCAATTGACTGGCACCGTCGCCGAACGTGACATGAAGGCCCAGCTTCTGGACTCCATGGACATCGAGCGCGAGCGCGGGATCACCATCAAGGCGAACACCGTCCGGATCGACTATCCGGCCAAGGACGGTCAGACCTATGTGCTGAACCTGATCGACACCCCCGGCCACGTGGACTTCTCCTACGAGGTCAGCCGCTCGATGCAGGCGGTCGAGGGATCGCTCTTGGTCGTCGACTCGACCCAAGGCGTCGAGGCGCAGACTCTGGCCAACGTCTACCAGGCGATCGACGCGGACCACGAGATCGTGCCCGTCTTGAACAAGGTCGACCTGCCCGCATCCGATTGCGAACGTGTGGCAGAGCAGATCGAAGACGTGATCGGTATCGACGCGTCGGACTCGGTTCATATCTCGGCCAAGACCGGCGTCGGCATCCCCGACGTGCTCGAAGCCATCGTGACCCGCCTGCCAGCGCCCAAGGGCGACCGCAACGCACCACTCAAGGCGATGCTGGTGGACAGCTACTACGATCCCTACCTCGGTGTTGTGGTCATTATCCGAGTCATCGACGGCGTCATCAAAAAGGGCGACCGGATCAAGATGATGAAAACCGGCGGCCAGTACCCCGTTGAAAAGCTGGGTGTCTTCCGTCCGCAAATGCAAGACATCGCGGAGCTTGGACCGGGCGAGATCGGCTTCCTGACTGCGTCGATCAAACAGGTCCGCGACACCCGCGTCGGTGACACCATCACCACCGAGAAAAAGGGCTGCGAAACCGCCCTGCCCGGCTTCAAACCTTCGATCCCCGTGGTCTTCTGTGGCCTGTTTCCCGTGGACAGCGCCGAGTTCGACGACCTACGCAACGCGATCGAGAAGCTGGCCCTGAACGACGCATCGTTCAGCTACGAGATGGAAAGCTCGGCCGCTCTGGGCTTTGGCTTCCGCTGCGGCTTCCTTGGTCTGTTGCACCTTGAGGTGATCCGCGACCGGATCGAGCGCGAGTACAACATCGAGCTGATCACCACCGCGCCGAGCGTGGTCTACCACATCTACATGCGCGACGGTGAGCTGATCGAGCTGCACAACCCCGCCGACATGCCCGACCCCTCCAAGGTCGAGCGCATCGAAGAGCCGCGCATCAAAGCGACGATCATGGTCCCCGACGAGTACCTTGGCGACGTGCTAAAGCTGTGTCAGGACCGCCGCGGCATCCAAGAAGATCTGACCTACGCCGGCACCCGCGCGATGGCGGTCTATGACCTGCCGCTGAACGAAGTGGTCTTTGACTTCTATGACCGCCTGAAATCGGTGACCAAGGGCTACGCATCGTTTGACTACCAGATGACCGGCTACCGCGAAGACATGCTGGTAAAGATGCAGATTCTGGTCAATGACGAGCCTGTGGACGCGCTGTCGATCATGGTGCACCGCACCCGCGCCGAAATGCGCGGCCGCGCCATGTGCGAGAAGCTCAAAGAGCTGATCCCCCGCCACATGTTCAAGATTCCGATTCAGGCCGCAATCGGTGGCAAGGTGATTGCCCGCGAAACGCTGGCCGCGCTGCGCAAGGACGTCACCGCGAAATGTTACGGTGGTGACGCCACACGTAAGCGGAAGCTGCTGGAAAAGCAAAAAGCCGGTAAGAAAAAGATGCGCCAGTTCGGCCGCGTCGAAATCCCCCAAGAGGCGTTTATCAACGCGCTCAAGATGGACGATTGATTGGAGAGGCGCCTTCGGGCGCCTTTTTCTTTGGGCGGGATTTGGGGGGCGCTGCCCCCGTCCGCGTGCCGCGGACTCCCCCGGAGTATTTGGGCAAAGATGAAAGACGCAGGAGAGATGTATGTTTTCGACCTGCGCCTCTTGGCCTAAGGGAGGGCAACGAGACCCAACCTGAAAGTTTACCGATGCCCTGCGCCCTGTGTTCTGCCGAAACCGCGACCTCTGCCTACGCCGTCACCGGCGGCCCCGAAGGCGCTGCAACCGACATTTGTAATGTCTGTGCGGCTCAGATCGCCGAGACGACCGAGCCTGATCACTGGCGCTGCCTTGGTTCGGCCATGTGGTCCGAGGATGCAGCCACTCAGGTTCTGGCAGTACGTCTGCTAGAGCGTCTGTCCGATCACGACTGGGCCCGCGATCTGAGCGATCAGGTCTGGCTGGATGACGAGCGCCGCGCTTGGGTCGAGAACGAGATCAAGGAAGTCATCCATCGCGACTCAAACGGCGTGCAATTGGCCGCTGGTGACACCGTCGTCCTAATCAAGGATCTGCCCGTCAAAGGTGGCGGATTTACCGCCAAGCGCGGCACCTCTGTCCCCCGCATTTCACTGGTTCAAGACAATGCAGAGCACATTGAGGGTCGCGTCGAAGGCCAGCGGATCGTCATCTTGACCAAGTATGTGAAGAAACGCTGATCCAGATCAAAGATCACATTCCCCACTTGGAATACGAATCCCCTCGGGTGACGCGCAACTGCCCGAGGAGGCCACGATGTTCCGACTAGCCACAACTTTGTTTTCCCTGATCTCCACAACCCTCATGGGCTCGTTCATCGTGGTGGTTCTGGTGATGGGATATGACACCCTTTTGCCTATCCTGATCGCCGCAGCGGTTGGCTTCGTTGTGGCATTGCCGATCAGCTGGTTCGTCGCCAAACAGATTTACGAGAACGCCTGAGCGTCAATCCACGTCCGTACGGCCGCTTCAAACTCGCGCGGCTTCTCGGCGTGGAGCCAGTGGCCCACGCCCGGAATTTTAAAGAACTTGGCCGCAGGGAAATACGCCTTAGTGGCCTCGCGTCCTTCGGTGGTGACATAGTCGCTATTCGCCCCGGCAAGCGACAGGACGGGACCATCATAGGAACGTCCCTCCATCGGTTCGTGGGGCCAGCCGGTGATGCCTGTCATCTCGGCGCCAAGGACGTCTAGGTTGAGCCGCCACCGCTTCTCTTTGATGTCGAGCGATTGAAGAAGGAAGGCGCGCACCCCCTCTTCCGGCACGATGTCAGAGAGCAAGCGATTTGCATCGCCTCGCGTCTCGATCGATGACAGGTCGAGACCGCGCATGGCGTCCACGTACTGGATTTGTGAATGCGCGTAGGTCACCGGTGCAATGTCAGCGACAACCAGCCCTTTGACCAGCTCTGGCCGCGTCAGCGCCAAGGCCATGGCCGCTTTGCCCCCCATCGAATGCCCCAGAACGATAGCCCCGTTCGGCATTTCCGCTTCGATCACCTCTGCTAGATCTTGCGCCATGTCGAGATATCCATGCGCGTCGAACCATGGGCTTTCACCATGGTTGCGCTGATCGACAGCAATCACTCGGCGGCTGTCTGCCATCCTGCGGGAAATCACACCCCAATTCCGTGCGGATCCGTATAGCCCGTGAACGATCATCAATGCAGGATCACCGGCGCCGTAGGTGTCAAAATTCAACATTTTTGTGTAATCTTTCTCTGCTCAATTGCATTCACGTCTCTTCCGCGCCCTGATAAGCCATCTTGCGACCGGATGGCGAGAAGGAAGACCCATGACCCCGAACGAGATCGCCTCCATCGAAACCGAACTTTCGGGGCTGATGCAATCCCGATTGGGGATCAAGGGGGCATCCCTGGAAGCCCAAACCGCACGGGCCGGTCGCAAGCTGCCGCGTAAAATCCGCCGCGCCGCCGATGCGTTTAATCAGACCACGGCTCTGGCCCGTCATCCCAAACTTGCGCTTCAGATCGATGCCAAGACGGCAGAACAGAATGCTAAGATTGTGCGCAAACACCTTTTGAAGCAGGCCGACCCAAACCGCCGGAAAAAGCGCCTTCATCTGATCGCAGACATTTTATTGAAGGTGTTCGCGGTGATCGTTCTGTTGGGTGCCGTGATTTACTGGCGCGGGCTTCTATAAAAAAAGCCGCCCGTTTTCGGGGCGGCTTTTTGATTCGTGCAGGGGAACGCGTTGCGCTTACATCCCGTGGCCGGCCCAGGGACCGTGCAAACCGGTTTCGTCGCTGTCCACGCGCTCGAACCCGTGGGCGCCGAAATAGTCACGCTGCGCTTGGATCAGGTTCGTGGTGCCACGTCCGTGACGCATGGTGTCGATGAACGACAGAGCGCTCGCCAATGCTGGAACGGGCTGGCCCGAAATGGCGGCAGCGGCCACGACACGGCGCAGAGCGGGCAGTCCGCCGGTGACTTTCTGCAGCAGGCCATCTGCCAGATAAAGCTGACCGCTTGGCAGACCTGCGCTGTGGGCGCTGCTGATCTCGTCTAGCAGAACACTGCGGATGATGCAGCCAGCGCGCCAGACCTCGGCGACGCGGGCCATGTCCAAATCCCACTCATAGGTGTCCGATGCGGCCTGAAGGACGCGGAAGCCCTGTGCATAGGCCAGAATACGAGCCGCAAGGAACGCATTCTTTAGATCTTCTGGCTCGACAACGACGGCTTCGGTGCCAGCCGGGACCAGAGCGGCCTCACCTGCATTGCGCACATCTGGCTCTGCCGACCAAGAGCGCGCCGCGACGGCCGCTTCGATGGTGCTGGCGGATTGGCCAAGCTTCAGAGCTTCGATCACGGTCCAACGGCCTGTGCCCTTCTGGCCCGCTTTGTCCGCGATGACATCGACCATGGCCGCGCCACTCTCGGGGTCGGTGGCGGTCAGGACAGCTTCGGTAACTTCGACCAAGTAGGAGCCCAGATCACCTTTGCCCCAATCGCCAAACAGCGCGCCGATCTTTGCTGCGTCCCAGCCAGCGTCCCGCAGCAGGCCATAGACCTCGGCGATCATCTGCATGTCAGCGTATTCGATGCCATTGTGCACGGTTTTCACAAAGTGGCCCGCACCATCGGGGCCCAGATGTGCGGCGCAAGGTGCGCCTTCGAACTTGGCCGAGATCGCTTCGATGATGTCTTTGACGGGCGCATATGCGTCTTCGGTGCCACCAACCATGATGCTGGGACCGTGGCGCGCACCCTCTTCGCCGCCCGACACGCCCATACCAAGGAACTTGAAGCCAGCGGCTTCCATGTCCGCTGTGCGGCGGCGGGTGTCGTGGAAGTCGGAGTTGCCCGCGTCAATCAGCGTGTCGCCCTGCGCCAGCAACGGCTTCAGGTCTTCGATCATTGCGTCGGTGGGGCCGCCTGCGGGGGTCATCAGAATGATGAACCGCGGCTGGGGCAGACGTGCGACCAGATCGGCCAGATCGCCTGCGCCCTCTAGGTTCGAGGCCAGATCACCAGCCTCGGAGATGAATTCGGGAACGCGTGCGTGGGTCCGGTTCTGGACAACGACATGCGCACCTTTTTCCGCCAAGTTCAGCGCCAGTGCGCTGCCCATGGTCCCCAAGCCGATCAAACCGATCTTCTGTGCCTCAGCCATTCATCACTCCTATCAAAACTGGTGTGATATCTAACGGCGTTAGCGCGAACATCAAGCGGTTTTAAGTGAAGATCGCCTGTGCAAACGCGCAGAGGGTCAAAGCCCGAGGCACCAGCGCACGACAGCTTTCTGCGCATGCAGACGGTTTTCCGCCTCGTCGAAAATCACGCTTTTGGGGCCATCCATCACGCTGCTGGTCACTTCCTCGCCGCGGTGTGCGGGTAGGCAGTGCATAAACAGTGCGTCGTCCTTGGCGGCCGCCATGAGATCGTCATTCACCTGATAGGGGCGCAACAAATTGTGCCGCCGTTCCTTGGTCGATTGGCTATCGTGCATGGACACCCATGTGTCTGTGACAACCAGATCCGCACCTTCGACCGCCTTGAACGGATCACGTTCAATCGACACCTGCACGCCTTTGGAGCGGGCATAGCCGATGAACTCTGCCTCGGGGTCCAGCTTTTCGGGGCCGGTAAAGGTGAAGTCGAAACCGAACTGACCCGCCGCGTGCAAGAAGGATGCGCAGACGTTGTTGCCGTCGCCGGACCATACCACTTTTTTGCCCGCGATATCACCCCGGTGCTCTTGGTAGGTCAGAAGGTCCGCCATGATCTGGCAGGGGTGCGTGCGGTCGGTCAGGCCGTTGATCACGGGCACGTCCGAGTACTCTGCCAGTTCTAGCAGAACCGATTCGTCAAAGGTCCGAATCATGATCGCATCGACATAGCGCGACAGCACCCGCGCGGTGTCCGCGATGGTTTCCCCGTGGCCTAGCTGCATATCCTTGCCCGACAGAAGCATCGTCTGACCACCCATCTGACGAATCCCGACGTCAAAGCTAACGCGGGTGCGGGTCGAAGGCTTTTCAAAGATCAGAGCGACCATACGGCCTTCCAGCGCATTGTCCGCGTCCAGGCGACCTTTGGGCTGGCCCGCGCGGTCCGCTTTCATACGCGCCGCGAGGTCGATCATATTATGAAGGTCGGCTTGATCCGTTTTGTGGATATCGAGGAAATGGTTCATGTCGGTGTCTTTCTTTGGGGCCGGGGTCCGGGGGGCGCTTCCCCCGTCCGCGTGCCGCGGACTCCCCCGGAGTATTTTCACAAAGATGAAGTCAGCAAGGTTGCAGTTCGGTTGCGACCTTCTCAAAGCGGTTGAGGGCTTCGGTAATGTCTTCGTCGGGGATGTTCAGGGCAGGCAGCAGGCGCACAACATTGTCACCTGCGGGCACGGTCAGCAGGCCCGCGTCATAGGCGGCTTTGACCACCTCGACGTTGGTAACCTTGCATTTGATGCCCAGCATGAGACCAAGGCCGCGGACGGACTCGAACACATCGGGGAAGCGCGCAACGAGGGATTCCAGTCCCTGCCGCAGCAGTCCTGCCTTGCGGTTCACCTCGTCGAGGAATGCGGGATCGCTGACGATTTCCATGACCTTGTTGCCCACAGCGCACCCGAGGGGGTTGCCGCCGTAGGTCGAGCCATGGGTGCCTGCGGTCATGCCGCTGGCGGCGTCTTCGGTTGCGAGGACAGCGCCAAGGGGGAAGCCGCCGCCGATGCCTTTGGCGACCATCATGATGTCAGGGCTTACGCCGGCCCATTCGTAGGCAAAGAGTTTGCCGGTCCGCGAGACGCCGCATTGCACTTCGTCCAGCATCATCAGGGCGCCGGTTTCATCGCACAGCGCGCGGATGCCCTTGAGACAGACATCGGGCAGCGGACGAATGCCGCCCTCGCCCTGCACAGGCTCAATCAGGATGCCGGCCACATCGGGCTGGTTCATAGCCTCTTTGATCGCGTCATGATCGCCGAAAGGCAGATGGCGGAAGCCGGGCAGCAAGGGCGCGAAGCCTTTGGTCATCTTCTCGCTGCCAGCGGCGGCGATACCGGCCGAGGAGCGGCCATGGAAGCTGCCGTCGAAAGTTATGATCACATGCCGCTCCGGCTGGCCTTTGTCGTGCCAGTACTTGCGCGCCATCTTGACCGCCAACTCGCAGCTTTCGGTGCCAGAGTTGGTAAAGAACACGGTATCGGCAAAGGTGGCATCGACCAGCTTGTCCGCCAGCTGTTGCTGCTGCGGGATTTGGTAGAGGTTCGACACATGCCACAGGTTCTGGGCTTGGGAGGTCAGCGCCTCGGTCAGGGCGGGGTTGGCGTGGCCAAGGGCGTTTACCGCGATCCCCGCACCGAGGTCGAGAAAACGTCGGCCGTCAGCCTCGATCAACCAGCTGCCTTCGCCTTTGACGAAGGATAGCGGAGCACGATTGTAAGTGGGCAGAACCGAAGGGATCATGGCATTCTTCCTTGTGGATGAAGGCTTTGGTGGCCTGAGAGGCCGCTCAAGTCAACGATTACGGGTATTTTGTAAAAAGAAGCGTGCGAAAAAAGCACAAGATGACAGCTGTCGTTACGCGAAAAAGGCGCGTCGACGTCGCAGGGCTGTTGCAGCACGAGTGATCGTTTGGGTCATCATGCCCTGCGCATAGCGTGGCGCAGGGCAAAAATAAAGAAGATTCGCTTAGGCCTTGAGGCGGTAGCCTGTGCGGAACATCCACCATGCCAGCATGTTTACCGCGATCGCCGCGATCAGGCCGAAGCAGAAACCAAAGACCGGATTACTATCCGACACCCCAAGGACGGACCAGCGCACTCCGTCGATGAAGTAGAAAATCGGATTAAGGTGGGTGATCTGGTAGAGGCCGACGGGCATCGCCTCGACCGAGTAGAAGGTGCCCGACAGGAAGGCGAGCGGCGTGACGACGAAGTTTGTGATCGCAGCAATTTGATCAAACTTCCGCGCGTAGACCGCTGCGACCATACCCAAACCGCCCATGAAGGCCGAGCCCACGATGATAAATGCCAGCGCGACGAACGGGTGCTTAAGGCCCGTGCCAAGGAACAAGAGAATCGCTAGGGCGATGACAACCGCCACCAGCACGCCGCGCACGATGCCGCCCGCCAGATATCCGAGCACCATTTCACCCGCCGAGAGGGGCGGCATCAGGGTGTCGACGATGTTTCCTTGGACTTTTGCACTGACAATCGAGGATGATACATTCGCAAAGGCGTTCTGGATCACGGTCATCATCAGGATGCCCGGAGCGATGAAGTTCACAAAGGGAACGCCCATGACGTCGCCGCGGGTTGGGCCGATTGCAATCGCGAAAATCGTTAGAAATAGGCCTGCGGTGACAATCGGTGCAGCCAGCGTCTGGTTCCAGACAGCCAGAAAGCGGCGACATTCGCGTTCGGCCAGCGTCATCAGGCCCAGCCAGTTCACGCGTCCGAAGCGTCTTTCGCCCATATCGTTCATGTGTGACATCGTCCGAATTCCCTAGAATGCTTTGCGTGCCTTGTAACGCGCCACGGGATGATTAGAATAGGGCCTCGACCAAATTCTATAAGGCAGTCCCCCTCCGGACGCCTGTGACCATCAAGGAAAGCTGTATGTCCTGGACCGACGAACGCGTTGAGCTTCTGAAAAAGATGTGGGGCGAAGGCCAATCGGCAAGCCAGATAGCCAAGGAGCTTGGTGGCGTGACCCGTAACGCGGTGATCGGCAAAGTGCACCGTCTGGGTCTGTCGAACCGCAACGCAGGTGCCTCTGCCGCGTCGGCGCCCGCCGCGGCTGCAGAGCCCAAACCCGCGCCCAAGCCCAAAGCTGAAGCCAAGCCCAAACCCGCGCCCAAGCCCGAGCCAGCCCCTGCGGCCGCCGCGCCTGCGCCCGAGCCGCGCCCTGTGCCGGTGACCACCCCTGCCCGCAAAGCGATCATTCCTGCCGGCCAGCCGTTGCCCCCGCAGCCCTCGGCCAACGAGATTCCCGCCGAGGCTCTGGCCAAAGTGAGCGAAGTCGAGAAGAAGGCGAAGAAGCTGTCGCTGATGGAACTGACCGAACGGACCTGCAAGTGGCCTGTGGGCGATCCGGCGACACCGGACTTCTGGTTCTGTGGCCTGCCTGTCCAGCAAGGCAAGCCCTATTGCGAGGCCCATGTTGGCGTGGCGTTCCAGCCCGTGAACAACAAGCGGGACCGTCGCCGCTGATCATCACGCGTCGGTGCCCCTTGGGCGGCGGCGTGTTAGTGAGTATTTAGAGCAAAAAGAAGCAGGGGGCTGGATCAGGCCCCTTTCGTCGTTTTTGGTTGCAAGGTGGTCATGCCTTGTGGCCGCTAGCCGGTGGACCAACCATGAGCCAGAACCCCCCGACCCTGCGACCCGACATTGCCCCCCGCGCGCAGATCCGCGACGAGGCCCGTCCCGGCCAGCCCACCATCGGCATGGTGTCCCTAGGCTGTCCCAAGGCGCTAGTGGACAGCGAACGTATCCTGACCCGCTTGCGGGCCGAAGGCTATGCCATCAGCCCCGACTATTCGGGCGCCGATGCGGTGATTGTGAACACCTGCGGGTTCTTGGATTCGGCCAAGGCGGAGTCGTTGGAGGCGATTGGCGAGGCGTTGAACGAAAACGGCCGTGTGATCGTGACTGGCTGTCTGGGGGCAGAGCCTGAATACATCACCGGCCATCACCCCAAGGTTCTGGCCGTCACCGGCCCCCACCAGTACGAGCAGGTGCTGGATGCAGTCCATGGGGCCGTGCCCCCCAGCCCCGATCCGTTCATCGACCTACTGCCTGCCAGCGGCGTCAGCCTGACCCCGCGCCACTATAGCTACCTCAAGATTTCCGAGGGCTGTAACCACAAATGCAAATTCTGCATCATCCCCGACATGCGCGGTCGCCTGGTCAGCCGCCCTGCCCACGCCATCGTCCGCGAGGCGGAAAAGCTGGTCGAGAATGGCGTTAAAGAGCTGCTGGTGATCAGCCAAGACACCAGCGCCTATGGCGTGGACATCAAGCATGCCGAGGACCGCGGTCACCGCGCCCACATCACCGATCTGGCGCGCGATCTGGGGTCGCTCGGCGCCTGGGTGCGTTTGCACTACGTCTACCCCTACCCCCATGTGCGCAACCTGATCCCACTGATGGCAGAGGGGTTGATCCTGCCCTATCTAGATATCCCCTTCCAGCACGCGCATCCCGACACGCTCAAGCGGATGGCGCGCCCCGCCGCTGCCGCCAAAACGTTGGACGAAATCAACGCATGGCGCGACGTGTGCCCCGACATTACTCTGCGCTCCACCTTTATCGTTGGCTACCCCGGCGAGACCGAAGAAGAGTTCCAGACTCTGCTCGATTGGTTAGACGAATCGCAATTGGATCGCGTCGGATGCTTCCAATACGAAAACGTTGACGGGGCGCGTTCCAATGAATTGCCGGACCACGTTCCGGACGACATCAAACAAGATCGCTGGGAACGCTTCATGCAGAAATCCCAAGCAATTTCAGAGGCCAAGCTCGAAGCAAAAGTCGGCAAAACCCTAGAAGTGATTGTTGACGATATCGATGAAGATGGCATCGCGACCTGCCGCACATGGGCAGATGCTCCTGAAATCGATGGCAACCTGTTTATCGACGAAGGCGCAGGAGGCCTGTCGGTTGGTGACATCGTAAAAGTCGACGTAGACGAGGCAGGGGAGTATGACCTCTGGGGAAAAATATCGGCCTGATAGGCACTTACACTACCCGATGATTCCGAGAAAAGCGGCGCTTTGGCGCTGCTTTTTACTTGAAACCGTTAGTTTTTCTGCATTTGAGACTTACGCGGCACTGTTTCCCCATAAGAGACAAACAAAACTACAATTTGCCTCCTCACTTTGCCTCAAAACAGTGGGATTTTTTCCTTTTATTTCAGCCATATGACATTTCAAGGAAAACCCCCTAATCGGAAATAAGCTAAAAAACCCTAAATCATTAAAATTCCATGAAGACGCGTCAAAAAATAATGGCACAATAGATTGGTCCTGAAATGCACGGGGCGTTCCAATTTGAGGATTTAATTATGCTAAAGTTTCTGAGTGCAGCTGGAATTTGCCTGCTTCTGGCCACCGGCGCGCAGGCGACGACTGTGGATTTTGAAGGTCCATACGGCTCGACCGGTACCTTCGATGATGGCGGCGGGAACGGGTCTTTCAAAGACAAGACCTCAACCATGCCCGCCTTCGACTTTTACTACAAATTGGTTGGGTCAAACTCGAGAAGCGGTTCGGGAGTTCTGACTTCGCTCACTTTCACTGGGTTCGAAGGAATTGTGAACTTTGCCACCACTTGGCTCTACAACAGCTATGACCGGACTCCGAACTGGGACCCGTTCGGACTAATTTTGAATGGAACTGACATCCAACTGACCGACAACTCTGGCGGCTTGGATCAGGTTGGCTCGTATCAATTCACTGTATCGCCCAGCGACACATTCTCGTTTTATATCGATGCAGTCGATGACAAGGCCGGCAAAGCCAAAGCACTTATCTTTGGTCAAAGCGACCTCGCCCCCATCCCGCTTCCTGCTGCGCTGCCCATGGCGGCTGCTGGCCTGATGCTGCTGGGTGGCATGGCGTCCCGCCGCAAAAAGCGCACGCTGGCGTAAATTGCGCCCCAAGCGTGTGCTCTGGCGATCCGGCCCCCACCGGATCGCCTATGCTCTGAACTGATCAATCCACGCTCTGACGCAGGTTTGCACGTGGCGAAACCGGTCACCGCCCAAGTGTTTGCCGCCGTACCAGCGCGTCACCACGACGACCGTATCCCGGACATCATCGCGCTCTAGCATCCGCAGGATCACCATGCCTGCGCCGCTCTCGCCATCGTCGTTTTTCAGAGGTTCACCTTCGGACGGCAAAAGCGCCCACGTGTTGTGGGTCGCCTTTGCGTACTTCTTGTTGCGCTTTAACTCCTTGAGCAGCGCATCCGCTTCGGCTTTGGTCCGAGCGGGACCGCCAGAGACCGCGTATTTCGACCCGCGGTCCGTCACGACATTTTCCAGTTGTTCCATGGCCCTGCCTTAGCAGGCAAAGCGCATGAACCCTAGCCCTTCATCAACTCAAAGGCCTGAGCGTTCCGGCAATAGGTCGGAGCGACGTCCGACCCAGCCGCATTGGCAGCCAGCCAGTCCGCACAATCACAGGGGCTGGTGCAGCCCGTACACTTGTGCACCATCTGGCGCAGGTCTTCGCCGTCCAGTTCTCCGCGTTGCATTTGCTCTAGCAGATCCACACCTAGCGTATCCGCCATGTGGGCAACCAATTTTGCGTGGTGGTCGTAGCGTTCGGAAACAGACATCTCTCAGGCCTCCAGTCTATGGGTTGGCCTGAGTGCATCATTAGTTGCACCCTACTACGTTGATACAGATCAATACCCGAGTTCGTCGGCGGCTTCTCGCACAACCTGCAGGCGTTGGGCATTTGGCGGATGAGAGCCAAGGAACCTGTCGCCCGGATCAGGAATGCGGGTAAAGAATTGCGCCCCACGGATCGGGTTATACCCCGCTTCGACCGTGATCAGGGTTCCCAGCCGGTCAGCCTCAAGCTCATAGCGTTTCGCGTAGTAGCGCGACCCCACTAAAGCACCAAGATTGACGGCGTCTTCAAGGGCTTCGTCCTGCAAACCGCTGGCACTGGCTAGGTTGCCAAAGATCACAGCCCCCGCCTTTGCGCCCTCGGTGCTCTTCTTGATGTGGCCAAGCAGATGGTGTGACGCCTCGTGCCCCAAGACGAAGGCCAGTTCATCCTCGTTCCGTGCATCTGCGATCAGGGCGACGGTGAAAATAATGATGGGGCGCCCCCACCGATCCTGCGTCTGATAGGCGTTTGCCGGCGCGTCCGGGTTCGGATCAACCATGATATTGAAATCACAGAGCAGCCGCTCGGTCTCTTCGCGGCAGATTGATTCGGCCACCGGTTCGACACGATCGACCACGCGCACAAAGCGGTTCGCGATCATGTCAGCGCGCGCCGAGATCTCCGGGCTTACGGAGGAAACGCCCGTATTTCTTGGGGGCGTTTGGTCAATGGGAACAGCGCATCCGGCCAACACAGCCAGCGCAGCAAGCAAAACAAGGTGTCTCATGTTATAGGAAGAATGCGCCCAACGCCCGTGTATTTCCAGCGCCTTTCGACTTACCGATACTTTTGAAACACTTGGTCAATGTACCAAAAATTAATGAAGAATTCATCTTTACAGCAAATAGTTGCATCCCCGCCGCAGGCAAGCCCCACTACATTAACGCAAAAGCAGAATTTCTACATTCTGCCAGAGGGTTAGGCATATCCGCCCAATGGAACAGCGAAGTGTGAACATACTTCGTTCATCAAAATGTCATGCAGGACTTGAAAGCAGCCAGAGGCGCGGTAGCATTGCAGCATGTTTTCGATTGAGCACGAGTTTGACGCGACTGTTGTAACCTTGGTCGACGAGGGCCCCTCCCCCTTGGCCGAGGACGTAACCATCAACGCCTTCGAGGATTGCGTCACACTAGAACAATATGACCAGCGAACCGATCAGGTGATGAAAGTCACCTTTAGCCTAAGCCAACTGCGCGACCTTGGTGCCGCGCTCGACCTACCCGAAGGGGTCTATACGTTGCGCCGGGCCGAGGCCTGATCACAGGACGCGAAACACCTTGTCGCGGCTGGTATGCCCCCTTACCAGCTCCAGTCGCGACTTCGGTACGCCAACCGCTTTGGAGAGCAACTTCACCACAGCGGCATTCGCCTTGCCGTCTTCTGGCACGGTGGTCACATAGATTCGCAGCACTCCATCCTCGGATTTGATCGCGTTGCGGGATGCCTTGGGCGTCACACGCACAGGGATTTCGGTGCCTACTTGGGCCAGATGGGTTAGGTCGAGATCAGCCATATTTGCCCTCTAGCACTCTGCAGCGCCCCCGCCTAGTCTGACCGAAATTTTCAGGGGTTAGACCGATGGCGACAGGATTTTTCTGGGACGAAGCATGTTTCTGGCACGGGGGCGGGCACTATGCGTTTACCCATCCGGTCGGCGGCTGGGTACAACCTCTTGTCGCCGGTGGTCTGCCCGAAGCACCCGAAACCAAGCGCCGCCTGAAAAACCTGATCGACCGGTCTGGCCTGTCCAAAGAGCTACGGATGTCCGGTGCCGATCCGGTCACATGGTCCGACATGCGGCAAGTCCACCCCGAACATTTTCTGCAGGAATTCAAACGCCTGTCCGATAGCGGCGGCGGTGAACTCGGCGATCAGGCCCCGTTTGGTCCCGGCGGATTTGAAATCTGCGCCCAAAGCGCGGGACTCGTCAAAGGGGCGCTGTTCTCGGTCCTCACCGGCCAGACCGCGAATGCCTACGCCCTGTCCCGCCCACCGGGCCACCACGCTCTGCCCGATCACCCCAACGGGTTCTGCATCCTTGCCAACGTCGCCATCGCCGCGGAATGCGCCATGGCCGAAGGGTTGGCGGGCCGCGTTGCCATCATCGACTGGGACGTGCACCACGGCAACGGAACCGAGGCGATCTTTTACGACCGCCCCGATGTCCTGACCATCAGCCTGCATCAGGACCGCAACTACCCCGAGGATACCGGCGCCTATACCGATCGCGGCGCGGGTCCGGGCGAAGGGTTCAACATCAACATCCCCCTGCCCCCCGGCACCGGCCACCACGGCTATCTCTATGCGTTCGAGCAGATCGTCCGCCCCGCGCTGGACGACTTCCGCCCCGACGTGATCATCGTCGCCTGCGGGTTTGATGCGGCCATCGTCGACCCCTTGTCCCGTATGATGTGCACCGCCGAGACCTATCGCCAGATGACCCGCAGCCTGATGGAAGCCGCCGAAGAGCATTGCGAAGGCCGCCTCGTGATGGCACACGAGGGGGGCTACTCGGAATTTTACGTCCCCTTCTGCGGCCACGCGGTCCTAGAGGAGATGTCAGGCAGCACAATCACCGTTCCCGACCCCTTGGGCGAAACCTATGACGCGCGCCAGCCCGGCCCCCGTCATGACGCCATGGTCGAGGCGGAAATCAACGATATCGCCGCGCATGTGCTGCCTCAGGGTTGAACTGCTGCGCGACCTTGCCGACATAGGCCCTGACAAGTTTAGGACGTTAATATGACCGAAAAGAACCAAGCCGCCCTCGATTTCCTGCTGTCCCGCCGCAGTACGCCCATCCCCGCGCTCAAGGCCCCCGCGCCGACGCGCGATGAACTGACCACCATTCTGACCGCCGCCGCCCGCAGCCCCGACCACGGCAAACTGGAGCCGTGGCGCTTTGTCGTGCTGGAAAAGCCCGCGCTGGAGCGTGTGGCCCAAGCCATCGCCAAGCGCGGCCCCGAACTGGGGATTGAGCAGGCCAAGATCGACAAGCCCGTCGGTGTCTACGGCAATAGCCCTCTGGCTGTCGTTGTGGTGCAGAACACCAAAGAAAGCGAAAAGGTCCCCGCGATCGAACAGACCTACTCGGCTGGCGCTGTCTGCCTGTCGCTGGTCAACGCTGCGATGGCCATGGGCTTTGGCGCGAACTGGGTGTCGAACTTGTTCAGCCATGACAAACAATTCCGCGAAGAGGTCTTTGGCCTGACCGCAGACGAGACCGTGGCTGGCATCATCCACCTTGGCACCCCGTCGGCTGCCACGCCGGACCGCCCGCGCCCCGATCTGGACCAGATCACCACTTGGATCGCTGAATGACCCAGATCCTCAAGGCCCTGTCGCTGAGCCTCGCACAGCTCAGCGATCCGCGCTTCCGGTCGGTCCTTCTCAAGGGGATCGGCCTAGCGATCGCGCTCTTGGCGGGCATCTATGCCATCGTCATGTGGATCGTCGGCTGGCTGCTGGGGGACTCTGTGACCCTGCCGTTCATTGGCGAGGTCACTTGGGTCGACAACGTGGTCTCGTGGGGTTCTATCCCGCTGATGCTGCTGCTCTCGACATTCCTGATGGTGCCAGTGGCATCGGCCATGACCGGCATTTTTCTGGACGACGTCGCTGACGCGGTCGAGGACAAGCACTACACCGGCCTGCCTGCGCCCAAGCGCATCTCTCTGGCGACCAACATTGCAGACTCGTTCCGCTTTCTTGGGGTGATCGTGGTCGCGAACCTGTTGGCGCTGGTGCTCTATCTGATCTTCGCGCCCTTTGCGCCGCTGATCTTCTGGGCGCTGAACGGCTTCTTGCTGGCGCGGGAATATTTCCAGATGGTCGCGATCCGCCGCACTGACCGCGCGGGCGTCAAAAAGCAGCGTCGCCGCAACGCGCTGACCCTGTGGATCGCAGGCGGGTTGATGGCCCTGCCCCTGTCGATCCCGCTGGTGAACCTGCTGGTGCCTGTGGTGGGCTGCGCGATGTTCACCCACCTCTATCATCGTCTGCCGCGCTAACCGCGGCAGACCGCTTATTGCTGATCTGTCAGGATCGGCTGCGGGCGCACACTCTTCCACGGATCGAGATCCCGGATCGACAGCCCGCCAAAGATAATCACCGCAGCCAGAATCGCCCAAATCGACGTGCCCCAGATCGTCGTGATCAAAGCCACGCGCTTGGGGCGAAAGTCCGCAGGGGCGCCAGCCGGCGTTCCGGGCACAACCTCGCCTTCGTCGCCTTGTGTCCGCAAATTCAGCGGCAGAACGACAAACAGGGTCATGAACCAGCATACCGCGAATAGAACGATGGCGGCGGTGATTGTCATCAGACTTGCTCCAATTCCACGAGGCAGCCGTTAAAGTCCTTGGGGTGCAAGAACAGGACGGGTTTGCCGTGGGCGCCGATCTTGGGCTCGCCAGAACCCAGAACCCGTGCGCCGGTTTCTTTCAGGTGATCGCGGGCTGCGATAATATCGTCCACCTCATAACAGACATGGTGAATGCCGCCAGAGGGGTTCTTTTCCAAGAAGCCGTTGATCGGGCTATCGTCGCCCAGCGGGTAGAGTAGTTCGATCTTGGTGTTCGGCAATTCGATAAAGATCACGGTCACGCCGTGGTCGGGCTCGTCTTGGGGGGCGCCAACCTTGGCCCCCAAGGCATTCCGGTACTGGTCTGCGGCGGCCTGCAAATCTGGCACTGCAATAGCGACGTGGTTCAAACGTCCGATCATACTGTCGTCTCCTCCTGTTGGGTCGCGGGTAGTTATCGCGCCGCAGCGCAGCACATTGCAAGCGCCGCCAAGGTCGCAGGCCATTAACCATGCGTTATCCATGCGCTAGGTATTCTGACCCAGACCCGCCCGGGTCGAGGAGAAGCCCGATGAACGACGATGACCTGACCTATCGAATGACCCGCCCCACCCCTGCGCGCCCCCTGACCGGCCTCAGCCTGCTACTGGTCGAGGACAGCCGCTATACCTGTGAGGCCCTGCGCCTGATGTGTATGCGCTCTGGTGCGCGCATCCGCCGCGCCGATTCCCTGCGCTCGGCCCGCCGTCACCTGCAAATCTATCGTCCCGACTGCCTGATGGTAGACTTGGGCCTGCCCGATGGAAACGGCTGCGACCTGATCGCAGAATTGACAGACACCGCCATGCGCCCGCCCGTCTTGATCGCAATCTCTGGCGATCACGGCCTCGAGGGCCCAGCGCTCCAAGCCGGTGCCAATGCCTTTATCCCCAAACCGCTGCAATCTCTGTCAGTGTTTCAAGAGACAATCCTGTCCTTCCTGCCCGTGAACCGGCACCCCACAGGCCCGCGTATGATCAACGAAGAACGGATCAACCCTGACCGCTTGGCCTATTACGACGACCTAAGCCACGTGGTACACATGCTGGACGAGGACCGCGACCAAACCTGCTCAAAGCTCGGATATGCCCTGCAATTCCTGCGGGGTGTCGCGATCAGTGCCGAAGACAGCAGCGTGGCCGACGCAGTCGATGCCCTCTCTCGGGCGATCCAAGGCGGTCAAGCCGCTGCTGCCGCGCGCGCCAATCTGGCCGCCCTGCTGCAACAGCGGATGAACGCGCTGGCCGTCGCCTGATTACAGCACCAACCGAGGATCGCCGCCCATGTCGAGACCGGGGAACACCTTGGTCTCTAGTACACTCTGCTCGATTCCGAACAGCGACCGCAACGTCCACGCCGCGTGGGCGCGCACATCGCGGGTCGGCATCAGGTCGCGCTTGGCATACAGATCCGCCTCGGCCAAGCCCGGCCAATCAGCCCAGACCTGCCCCCCGCGCAAAGCACCGCCCGCCATGACCATGGCACTGCCCGTCCCGTGGTCCGTGCCCGCCGAGCCGTTGATTCGCGCAGTTCGACCGAACTCGGTCATCGCCAGCACAACGGTCTTGCCCCAGATATCCGGCCCAAGCTCGGTCTGCATCAATCCGATCACCTCGGCCAATTGGGTGCCCGCCCGCTTGATCGCAGGCTTCTGACCTTTGTGCGTATCCCAACCGTTCAAAGAAAATGCCGCGATCCGCGCCTCTTCCTTCAGACGGGCCGCGGCGAACTCTGCAAGCAGGCGGTGCCCGTTCGCGGCCTGCTTGCGATTGTCCTTCATCCGCTGGCTCACCATGTCCTGAGCATCCATCGCCGTTTCCGGCACGTCGATCAGACCCAGACTTTCTGCAATATGAATGGCATCGGTCACCGCACCGCTGAACAGAGGATCATCATGGCTCACCATTTCGAGCAGCAGTCGCGCCTGCGCACTTAGGTTCAAGTCAGACTCGGGTGCCCATGTGCTGACCGGCGCATCGCCCCGCATCAGCAGCATCTGGTCACGCCCCAAGGCAAAAGACGTCTCGCCACTCACCCCCGGCACGCTTTGCAGCAGACGGTTCAGCCAGCCATCCCGCGACCGGCCTGTGTCCAGTCCCACGGTCCCCGCCTCCAGCAGGTCCTGCCCGTCAAAGTGGCTGCGCTGATCGCGATAGGGCGTGCTGACCGCATGGGCAAAGCCCAAGGCCCCCTGCTGCCAAAGCGGGCGCAAAGGCTCCATCGACGGGTGCAGCGCATAAAAGCCGTCCAGATCGGCCTCGCCCACGCCGCCGCCCGTCAATCCGCCGCGCAAGCCCGCATAATCGGGGTCGCCATACGGACGCACCATGTCCAAGCCATCCATAGCGCCGCGCAGGATAACCACCACCAGCCGCGCATCCCACGGCGCCGAGGCCAAAGCGACCGGCGTCATAAAGGGCGAGGCCGCCGCAGAACAGCCCAAGAGCGCGGACCGGATCAGGAAATCACGTCTTTTCATCGCCTTATCTCCTCTGGAATGCGGGGGACGACAGGATGAGTCCCACCCCTTCCCACTCGGTTTCCGCAGCCTTGGCTGCAAATTTCACGGCCTCTGGCGCACGGTCGGCCAAAGCCGTCACGACAAAATCGCGGGGGTCCGGCAAACGGGTCGTCAGAGCTTGGGGCGCGGTCATGGACCACTGGATGCGCTCGGCCAGACCTTGGGGGCTGACCCAACGGTCATCGGCTTCGGGCAGCCCGTCCGGCCCGTTCGGCTTCATCCAGGCCTGCCCCATCAGCGACATCGGCACGAGGAACTTCGACTGGACGTTCCGGTCCTTCATCCGTTCAATCATCGCAGGATGCACATCCAGAGCGCGGCACGCCGAGACGACAAAATCCAGCGGCGGCTTTACATTCGACGGCGCGGGATCCCATGCGGCAGGATGCTCGAGCATTGCACGGTAGCCCGCCATCAGATCGCCATTCGAGCCGATCAACGCCGCGGCAACATGCTCCACCAACCCCTCATCCGGTGTATCGGCCACAAAATAGACCGCCAGTTTGCGTGCCAAATGCCGCAGGGTCACCGGGTTCACAGCCAGCGCTTCAACGAATGCGCGCAGGTCCGCCTCGCGCGTCTTTGGCGCGCCACCCCAAGACTGACCCAAGATCATAAATGGACCGGGTTCAGCCGTCCGCGTCTTGAACACCGGCCGGGTATATTTCTCGATTTGCAGTCCGGTGAGCAATCCTGCCAGACCGGTCACTTCCGCCTGAGTATAGCCGCCGCCCACACCCAGCGTATGCAATTCCAGCATCTCCCGCGCCAAATTCTCGTTCAGGCCCAGCTGCTTCTTCGACTTCTGCGCCGCGACACTGTTGGGGCCAATGTTGCGCTGCTGATCCAGATAGACCTGCATGATCGGGTGGGTCTCTGCCGCCCAAAGCAGGTCCGCGAAGCGCCCCGCCACATGCGGGCGAATTGCATCCTCGGCATAAGAGGCAAGGCTCGCCCGCAGCTGCTGGTTCCGCGGGCCAATGGTGAAATGGTCAGACCAGAACCAAACGAGCCGTTCGCGAAACCCGTCCTCGGACAATATTCCGCGCAACAAAATATGACGGGCATTCCGCAGCTCGATTTTGCGCAACTTGCGGCGCTGCGCGACCAACTCCTTGCGGGCGGCCTCTTCGTTCTTGGTGCCGCGCGCCTTGTTCCGTGCGCGCAAAAGCTGGTTGTACAGACGGACCTCTGCGCCGCCCTCACCGATCAGGCTGGGGACCGGATAGGTCTGCGCTGCAGTATCCGGGCCAGACAAGCGACGCAGTAGATCCTCTGATCCATTTGGCAAAGAGCGCTGAGCAGACAGACCCGTTCCAAAACGGATTTCTGCCAAGACGGGGTCGAACGCCATGGGGCGCCTCCGAAGTTGTCGAAAAACACAGGACCACAATGAACAAAGGCAGCGCGATTCGCATCGCACTGCCTCGTGAACGTTTCTAAATTCGGCACAATAGCGCCGAGGTCGACTTACTCTTGCGGAATAACGCGCAGGTTCAGCTCCATCAGCTGCTCTGCGGTGGGCTCCGACGGCGCGTCCATCATCAGATCTTCGGCACGCTGGTTCATCGGGAACATGATGACCTCGCGGATGTTCTGCTCTTCGGCCAGCAGCATCACAATACGGTCGATACCCGCAGCACAGCCACCGTGGGGCGGTGCGCCGTATTTGAACGCGTTAACCATACCACCGAAACGCTTGTTCACCTCGTCCGCACCGTAACCGGCGATTTCAAAGGCTTTGTACATGATCTCGGGCTTGTGGTTTCGGATCGCGCCGGACACCAGCTCGTAGCCGTTACAGGCCAGATCGTACTGGAAGCCCAGAACCTTCAGCGGATCGCCATTCAGCGCGTCCATACCGCCCTGAGGCATCGAGAACGGGTTGTGTTCGAAGTCGATCTTGCCGCTTTCTTCGTCCTGCTCGTAGATCGGGAAGTCCACGATCCAAGCGAACGCGAAACGGTCCTTGTCGGTCAGGTTCAGCTCTTCGCCGATCACATCGCGCGCTTTGCCGGCCACACGCTGGAACGACGCGGGCTTGCCACCAAGGAAGAACGCCGCATCGCCGACGCCCAGACCCAGCTGCTGACGGATCGCTTCGGTGCGCTCTGGGCCGATATTCTTCGCCAAGGGACCTGCCGCTTCCATGCCGTCCGCGCCGTCACGCCAGAAGATATAGCCCATGCCGGGCAGACCCTCTTTCTGGGCGAACGCGTTCATGCGGTCACAGAACTTGCGGCTGCCGCCAGTGGGCGCGGGGATCGCACGGATTTCGGTGCCGTCCTGCTCCAGCAGCTTGGCAAAGATCGCAAAGCCCGAACCACGGAAGTGGTCCGAAACAACCTGCATCTTGATCGGGTTGCGCAGGTCGGGCTTGTCGGTGCCGTACCACAGGGCCGCGTCACGATAGCTGATCTGCGCCCACTCGGCGGGGGCGTCCACTTTCTTGCCGCCGCCGAACTCTTCGAACACGCCAGCGATCACGGGCGAGATGGTGTCGAACACATCCTGCTGGGTGACGAACGACATTTCCATGTCGAGCTGGTAGAAGTCGGTGGGCGAACGGTCTGCGCGGGGATCCTCATCCCGGAAACAGGGCGCGATCTGGAAATACTTGTCAAAGCCCGACACCATGATCAGCTGCTTGAACTGCTGAGGCGCCTGCGGCAGCGCATAGAACTTGCCGGGGTGCAGACGCGAAGGCACAAGGAAGTCGCGCGCGCCTTCGGGCGAAGATGCGGTGATGATCGGGGTCTGGTATTCGCGGAAGCCCTTGTCCCACATGCGGCGACGGATCGAGGACACCACGTCAGAGCGCATGGTCATGTTGCGCTGCAGCTTCTCGCGGCGCAGGTCCAGATAGCGGTAGCGCAGGCGGGTTTCCTCGGGATACTCCTGCTCGCCGAACACCATCAGGGGCAGTTCTTCGGACGCGCCCAGAACCTCGATATCACGGACAAAGACTTCGACTTCGCCGGTAGGGATCTTGGGGTTCACCAGACCTTCGTCACGCGCTTTCACGGTGCCGTCGATGCGGATACACCATTCGCTACGGACCTTCTCGACCTCTGCGAAAACAGGGCTGTCGGGGTCGCACAGAACCTGAGTCACGCCAAAGTGGTCGCGCAGGTCGATAAACAGAATGCCGCCGTGGTCGCGGACACGGTGCACCCAGCCCGACAGGCGGACGGTTTCACCAACGTTGTCTTTGTTCAGGTCAGCGCAGGTGTGGCTGCGATAGGTGTGCATCAGGCTCTCCGGACGGGTGGTATCAAGTTGACGCCGATACACATGCCCACGCCCCAGAAGTCAAGAGAAGCCGCCAATTTCGGGCGCCAAGGCCCCGTTTGGCGGCCGTGTTTTATGCCTTGATCGGGGTGCGCGTGGCGTCAGCCCAACTCTGGGCTGTGATCGTGTAGCATTTATAGGGCACCGGACCTTGCCCCATATCCAGATCAGCATCGTACTGATGCACCGCCCCGACCCGCCCGCTGGCGATCTGCGACCGGATGTTGTCCGGCGCAATGTGCAGCCAGACCTCGGGGCGGCTTTGCAGCACATGGCCAACCATCAGCGCCTTCATCCGGCGGTTCCACGCCCCGCCCCAGTACGCGCAGCCCAAAAAGGTGAACCCGATCGCGATCCCGTCGGCCTGGTCCGGCACATCATAGAAGCGCGAACAGCCCAGAATGGTCCCCGTTGCCACTTCGACTGCGACCAGAGTGCCCCCTGCCCCCAGCAAAAAGTCGAAATACGGGTCGAACACCGCCCGCTCGGCCCGCCCCTTGGCCGGATGCTGCGCCCACGTCGCGGGATCCGAGGCCGCCAGATACAATCCCTCACGATCACTTGACCGCAGCGGGCGCAATTCCAGAACCCCGTCGGTCAACACCACATCTGTTGCAAAATCCCGCATGATCAGGGCCCTTTCGACAAAGAAACTAACGGCCCAAATCTCTACGCCGCGCCAGTCCCCCGCGCCATATCCACATTTGCCCAAATGCCTATGTCCAATCGCAGGCGCGTGCCTCACACCGCCCTCACGATAAGGTGACGGAAACTTACCCGTTCTTCAGCGTTATCCTCGCAGATCGACTGGCGCGCTCGACGCTGCCACTCGCAGGAAGTGCCACCGCAGCCGCTTTGGCTGCCCGTAGATAGGAACCGTCAGCCAGACCCGACTTGTTCTGACCCTGACCATTGCGCCGATATTCCGGCATGAGAACGGAGAATTGAGAATGCTCCAGACCACCACACGCGAAATTGCCCAGACCTGGTTCACCACCAGCCCCGAGGCGACCGAACCTCGCGCCATCGCCATTATTGCAGGGACCGACGACACCCCGCCCCTGCCCGCCCATGTTCTCGAGCTGATCTCGGACAGGTTGGAGGCTCCGGTCCAACTCTATTTCTCATCCGTCAGGCATCTCAAAGCGTTTCAAGCGTCCAAGGCGGACAGCGCACAGATCGCGCTGGTCATCACCGACACACCGCTCACCGGCGCGCTCAGCACGCTTCCCACGCTTTGCGCCACCGATGTGACCACAAGCGTGCCGATGCATACGCTCCTGCGCCAAATTGATATGCTGAGCCACCCCGAGGAACCTCAACGGGTTGCCTGACCCTCGCCCGAGCCTCACTTAACAGCGCCTTCCTTCGCGGAACGGCGCTGCTTTTTATGTCCGGATTTGAGTATTTTTGGCAAAAAGAAGCCCCTTTCTGCTTTGTGAAAATACTCATGGCGCGCCCTATCCAAGGGCGCGCCATTTCGTTTTCGTGTTAGGCGTAGAAAGGGGGCTTCGGCCCCCGGAATTTTAAGAAAAGTCCTCGCGGATGATCGCCTTCTCGGGCACGCCCAGATTCTTCAGGGTCTCTTCCAACTCGTCGACCATCTCGTCGGGGCCGCACAGGTAGAAGGGTGCATGCTTGGGGTTCGCGTAGTCATACAAAAAGTCCTTGTTGATCGCGCCGCCGTACATTCCGTGAGGCACGCTCCCTTGGTCGGTCAGGACAAAAATCGTCTTCAGGCCGGGCATCTCTTCGAACTCGTCGCGCAGGATGATGTCGTCCTCGGTCTTGTTCGAGAAGATCAGCGTCGCCCCGCCCATGGTGCCTTTGTCCTGCACGCGCTGACGCATGATCGCGATGAAGGGCGTAATGCCCGCGCCGCCCGCGATAAAGGTGCCGGGGCCTTCGTCGTGGATCGCCCCCCACGGGTCCGAAACCTCGACCTGTTCGCCGACCTCAAGCGTGCGGATCTGGTCGGTCACGCCGCCATGCTCGGGATAGGTCTTGATCACGAACTCGATCTTCGACGCATCCTCGGTCATCACGGGGGTGAAGGGACGCGCCTCTTCTTTCCAGCCGTCACGCATCAGCGTCAGGTCCACGGCCTGCCCCGGTTCGATGTCGAAATCCTCTGGGCGGTTGAAGACCAGATGACGGGTGTCATGGGTAACTTCTTCGTTTTTCTGCAATGTCAGAATCGTCATAACACAGTTCCTTTTTCAAAAACCTTTGAAGAAAGAACGTGTTTTCACGCCCAAGCGTTCCCTCACGCTTCGGTGAATAGGGCCGAGATCAATCCGCGCAAAGAATTCCCCACAAAGAGTGCTGGCGCACCACGCAGATCATCCAGCGTCAGATGCTGGATCCGCACCTTGCCCGCGCAAATCAGACTGGACCGCAGCACACCGGGCAGCAAACCGTCCGAGATGGGCGGTGTCACCAGTCCCTGCCCAAGATCGACAAAGACATTGGTGATTGTCCCCTCGCACACATGGCCCGCGCCGTTCAGATAGATCAACTCGTCCACACCCGCAGGCATCGCGGCGCGGTCGCGGTCATAAAGCTGTCTTTGGGTGGTCTTCACGCCCAGCCACGGGTCATCGGCATCCAGCCGCGTCTCGGCCACGGCCAGTCGCCACACCGTCCCCTCTGGCAGGGGCGCGTAGGGCGCATGGGTGATCTCTGGCGTGCCATCGGCGTCAACGGTCAGGCGCACGCGCTGCGGCCCGTCAGCGGTGAACGCAGCCAGCGCCGCCTCGACCCCGATGGGCGCAATCCCCAGCCGACGTGCGGCAAAGGCCAGACGTTTGCGGTGAACATCCCCGCGCTGGAAACCACCCTCGGGCGTCCAGAGCATGGTTTCGATCAGGCGGAAACCTTGGTCGGCAGGCGGGCGTAGCGGGCTTTCCATAGGGCTTCCTCGTATTCGCTGTCGGCGGAGGAGTCCCACACGACCCCGCCCCCCACGTTCAAGGTCACATCCGCGCCGTCCACCAGCAAGGTCCGGATCGCCACGTTGAACTCGGACCGCCCGTCAGGGGCCATCCAGCCGATCGACCCACAGTAGATGTCGCGGGGACCGTGCTCGAGTTCGTGGATAATCTCCATCGCGCGGACCTTGGGCGCGCCAGTGATCGACCCACACGGGAACAGCGCCGCCATGATATCTGCAAAGCCCACACCCTCGGCCAACTGCGCCCGCACAAGCGAGGTCATCTGGTGCACCGTCGCGTAGCTTTCGACATGGAAAAGCTCGGGCACTTTGACAGAGCCGGGCACAGCCACGCGGCTCACGTCATTGCGCAGCAAATCCACGATCATCAAATTCTCGGCGCGGTTCTTTTCATCCTGCGCCAGCCACGCCTTGCGGCGCGCATCCTCGGCGGCGTCATCGCTGCGAGGCTGGGTGCCCTTCATCGGGCGGGTCTCGATCACGCCATCGGCGGAGGTGCGGAAGAACAATTCAGGGCTGCGCGACAGCATCGCGGGCAGCCCGTCCTGCAGAACCAAGGCCCCATGCTTCACCGGCTGCACCCGCGACAGGCCCTCGTACAGCGCCTCGGGCGATCCCGAACAGCGCGCGGTCATCGGAAAGGTCAGGTTCACCTGATAAATGTCGCCTGCGCCGATATAGGCGTGCAAACGGTCGAACGCATCCTCGTACCGATCCGCCGACCACACAGGGGCCACATCGGACAATTCCGCAGCACCGCCCGACAAATCGCGCACCACAGGCGCGTCATACACGCCAAATCGCAACAGCGGTACACGCCGCCCCTCGGGCATCAAGGGCATCAGCCGCGGCTCCAAAGCATAGCCGAGCTCATAGCTGGCATACCCAGCAACCCACGCACCGCCCGCCAGAGCGTCATCCACCGTAGCCAGAGCCGCAGCCACCTGATCCGCCGACCACGCCTCGATCACGCGGCGCGCGCCCTGAAAACAGGTGCCCTCACCCATGGGGCCATGATCGAAACGAATCTCCAAAACGGTCTCCTGTGCCATCCGTAGGCGGGACTTAGGGGATTACACGCGCAAGGACAGAAAAGAAAACGCCCCCTGCGGGATTTTTTCCGTCCTTTTTCCGGATAACTGCGGCTGCTACGCCATGTGCTCTTTACCGAGGCGCATCTTAGGCCCTATCCCCCCTTGCAGATGGGTCGCCGATGTCTATAACGCACGACAATTTGCGCACCCTCCGCGCCCGAACTGCCAGCCTGGGGATTACCGATATGCCGAAAAGAACCGATATCAACTCGATCATGATCATCGGAGCCGGACCGATCATCATCGGTCAGGCCTGCGAGTTCGACTACTCTGGCGCACAAGCCTGTAAGGCCCTGCGCGAAGAAGGCTACCGCGTCATCTTGGTGAACTCGAACCCCGCGACGATTATGACCGACCCCGGTCTGGCCGACGCCACCTATATCGAGCCCATCACCCCCGAGGTCGTGGCCAAGATCATCGCCAAGGAAAAGCCCGACGCCCTGCTCCCCACCATGGGCGGTCAGACCGGCCTGAACACCGCGCTGTCCCTCGCGGACATGGGTGTCCTCGAAGAGCACGGTGTAGAACTGATCGGTGCCAACCGCGAAGCCATTGAAAAGGCCGAAGACCGCGCCCTGTTCCGCGACGCGATGGACAAGATCGGTCTGGAAAACCCCCGCGCGACCATCGTGACCGCGCCCAAGGATGCCAAAGGCCACTACGATCTGGAAGCTGGCGTCGCCATCGCCCTCGAAGCGCTGGAAGACATCGGTCTGCCCGCGATCATCCGCCCCGCCTTTACCCTTGGCGGCACCGGCGGCGGCGTGGCGTACAACCGCGAAGACTACATCCACTACTGCCGCACCGGCATGGACGCGTCCCCCGTGGGCCAGATCCTTGTCGATGAATCGCTGCTGGGCTGGAAAGAATACGAGATGGAAGTGGTCCGCGACAAAGCGGATAACGCCATCATCGTCTGCTCGATTGAAAACGTCGATCCCATGGGCGTGCACACCGGCGACTCGATCACCGTGGCCCCTGCGCTGACCCTGACCGACAAAGAATACCAGATGATGCGGACCGCCTCGATCGCGGTTCTGCGCGAGATCGGCGTTGAAACCGGCGGCTCGAACGTTCAGTGGGCCGTGAACCCCAAGGATGGCCGCATGGTCGTCATCGAAATGAACCCCCGCGTGTCGCGCTCGTCCGCTCTGGCGTCCAAGGCCACCGGCTTCCCCATCGCGAAAATCGCGGCCAAGCTGGCAGTCGGCTACACGCTCGATGAGCTGGACAACGACATCACCAAGGTGACCCCCGCGTCGTTCGAGCCCACCATCGACTACGTCGTCACCAAGATCCCGCGCTTCGCGTTCGAGAAGTTCGCAGGCTCCGAGCCGCACCTGACCACCGCGATGAAGTCGGTCGGCGAAGCCATGGCCATCGGCCGCACCATCCACGAGTCGATGCAGAAAGCACTGGCCTCGCTGGAAACCGGCCTGACCGGCTTTGACGAGATCGAAATCCCCGGCGCGCCTGATGTCGCTGCCGTGACCAAGAAACTGGCCGAACAGACCCCCGACCGTATCCGCGTCATTGCGCAGGCCATGCGCGAAGGTCTGACCAACGACCAGATCCAAGCCGCAACCGCCTTTGATCCTTGGTTCCTCGACCGTATCCGCGAAATCGTGGACGTCGAGAACGAACTGAAGAAAGACGGCCTGCCCGTCACCGAAGAAGGCCTGCGCCGCGTCAAGATGTTCGGCTTCTCGGATGCCCGTCTGGCCAAGCTGACCGGCCGCGACGAAGCTCAAGTGCGCCGCGCCCGCCAGAACCTGAACGTCGTCGCGCAGTTCAAGCGTATCGACACCTGCGCCGCGGAATTCGAAGCGCAGACCCCCTACATGTACTCGACCTACGAAAGCCCCGTCATGGGCGAGCCCGAGTGCGAAGCGCGTCCCAGCGACCGCAAGAAGGTCGTCATCCTTGGCGGTGGCCCCAACCGCATCGGTCAGGGCATCGAGTTCGACTACTGCTGCTGTCACGCCTGCTACGCGCTGACCGACGCAGGGTTCGAAACCATCATGATCAACTGCAACCCCGAGACCGTGTCGACCGACTACGACACCTCGGACCGTCTGTATTTTGAGCCCCTGACCCTGGAGCACGTGCTGGAAATCCTGCGCGTTGAAATGTCGAACGGCACCTTGCAGGGCGTCATCGTGCAGTTCGGCGGTCAGACCCCGCTGAAACTGGCCAACGCACTCGAAGAAGAAGGCATCCCGATCCTCGGCACCTCGCCCGACGCGATCGACCTTGCCGAAGACCGCGAGCGTTTCCAGGATCTGGTCAACCGCCTCGGCCTCAAGCAGCCCCACAACGGTATCGCGTCCACCGACGAAGAAGCCTTCAAGATCGCAGAAGAGATCGGCTACCCGCTGGTGATCCGTCCCTCCTACGTTCTGGGTGGCCGCGCCATGGAAATCGTCCGCGACCTGCCCCAGCTCGAGCGTTACATCGCCGAAGCCGTGGTTGTGTCCGGCGACAGCCCCGTCCTTCTCGACAGCTACCTCTCCGGCGCGACAGAGATCGACGTTGACGCCCTGTCCGACGGCAAGGATGTCCACGTCACCGGCATCATGCAGCACATCGAAGAGGCTGGCGTGCACTCGGGCGACTCCGCCTGTTCGCTGCCCCCCTACTCGCTGCCCAAGGACATCATCGAAGAGATCAAGCGCCAGACCGTCGCGCTCGCTCTCGAACTGAATGTCGTCGGCCTGATGAACGTCCAGTTCGCGGTCAAGGACGGCGACGTCTACCTGATCGAGGTGAACCCCCGCGCCTCCCGCACCGTGCCCTTCGTGGCCAAGGCAACCGACAGCGCCATCGCGTCCATCGCAGCCCGCGTCATGTCCGGCGAGCCGCTCTCGAACTTCCCGCTCCGCCCCTCCTACCCCGAGGGTTCGGACATGGACACCGAGATGCCCATCGCCGACCCCATGACCCTCGCGGACCCGAACATGCCGTGGTTCTCGGTCAAAGAGGCCGTACTGCCCTTCGCCCGCTTCCCCGGTGTGGACACCATCCTCGGGCCGGAAATGCGCTCGACCGGCGAAGTCATGGGCTGGGATCGCAGCTTCCCCCGCGCCTTCCTCAAGGCCCAGCTGGGCGCAGGCACCATCCTGCCCCGCGAAGGCCGCGTCTTTGTCTCCATCAAGACCGAGGACAAGACCGCCCAGATGCTCGAAGCCGGCCAGCTTCTGGCCAAAATGGGCTTCGAGATTGTCGCGACCAAAGGCACCGCGGACTGGCTCACCGGCCATGACGTGCCCGCCACCTTGGTGAACAAGGTCTACGAGGGCCGCCCGAACATCGTCGACATCATGAAGGACGGCGGCATCGATCTGGTCTTCAACACCACCGAAGGCGCGCAGTCCGTGGCCGACAGCCGCGAAATCCGCTCGGTGGCGCTCTATGACAAGATCCCCTACTTCACCACCGCCGCCGGCGCCCACGCCGCCGTGCTGGCCATGCAGGCCCGCGAAGAAGGCGATATCGAAGTGAGATCGCTTCAGGGGTAAGTTACGCCACGCCACGCATTACGGGTTCGCTGTGCCCCGCAGCGAACCCATTTTTTTTGGGAGAAGCAGATGTCTGAAAAACAAAAGGCGCTTTTTGTAACGGCCCCTCAGCCCACCCTGAAGCGTGTCGCAGATTTGGAGGGGCCTGACTTTTACCCAACGCCTGCGTGGGCAACCCGTGCCCTCATAGAAAACGAAACCTTCGAGGGCGATGTCTGGGAATGCGCGTGCGGTAATGGCGCAATGTCAGATCAATTCAAGGAATACGGCTACGAGGTGCACTCTTCTGATCTCTACGATCGGGGATATGGCGAAAAAGACTGCGACTTCTTAAATTCGAATAAAACCGCATCTAACATTGTCACCAACCCCCCGTTTCATAGCGCAGAAGAGTTTGTTCATAAGGGACTTGAACTCGCGCAGAATAAGCTTGCGCTTCTCCTGCGCTTGGCATTTCTCGAGGGTGGCAAACGTCAGGCAAACATCTTCAATGTATACCCTCCGACAAGGGTTTGGGTATTCTCGGAACGGATCACCTTCTACCCAGCAGGGTCCGTTCGCAAAGGAAGCGGAACAACTGCGTATGCTTGGTTCGTGTGGGATAAAAACCATCTCGGGAAAAGCGAACTAAAATGGCTGCCCACTGGATATAAAAAGCGCTTCGGTTAAGAAGCGCTTCAATTTCACATTTCGTCTACGTACTTTTTTCCTGCAGCTGTGATCGTAAATGTCTCATTGTCTGCGTTATAATCGGCAAATCCGCGCGACGTGATACTGGTATTGGATTCGCGGTGGCTCACCAGATTCCGGACCTTCTGTGAAAAGTAGCTATCATCGCGGTTGGTCGCGATTTCGGCGTCTCGCCCGCTGGGTTTCATACGAACCGTCAGAACTTCAATAAGATCTGAGATCGATACTGCCCTTCCGACTTCGGAAAGGTATTTCAGGGTTTCGATGCGAATTTCGCCCTCGGTATACGGCAAAGTCATCTCCTTTCGACAGAACTCATCTAAAGATTGCACTTCAAATCGAGAATACAATAGCGTGATCGTGACAATTGTTCACTTTGATACTTTTCAGTCATCATCACAGCAATCTTTCAAAAGTCCTAGTTTCGGGCACATTGGGTACGCTCACTCACCCCTTCCCCTGCTTCGCCCGCCAAGCCGCTGTCCCAATCCGACACCGCTCGTCAAAATCCGCCTCGGCCTGTGAACGGCGGAGCAATACTCGGCCACGGTAGCGACGGCATAGTGTTGTCGCGGGCGGCGTAAAAGTCGTCCACTTTTGCCCTTTCGGATTTCGGGAGGGCTTGGGGATATACACCGTGGACTTGTATTTGAAGGTGC
>NZ_JBGFGN010000103.1:0-111133 GCF_041224595.1 Donghicola sp. XS_ASV15
GAACCTCACAGAATTGGCCTGACGGCCAATGCGCCTTGGACCGGGCTTGCTATATGAGGGCCGCACGCTCCAAGGCGCTCGCCCCAAACTGGCCGACTTTTGCTCCGCCACAATGGCCGAATTTTACTCCGCCGTTGACATCGGCCCGATCATAATCCCCGAACTGTGGCCGCATCTCGTCCTTGCGCTGGATATCGCTTTCCAGAAATTCCTCGGTCGTATCCCGCGAGTGAATCAGCCCTGACAGCTTCGACAGCATAAAGGCGACCAGCACGTCGTTCATGCGCGTGGTGTAGCCATTTCCTTGTTTCTTGAAAAACCGAACAACGTCCTCTTCGACCCACAGCGTCACCTTCTTCTTCCGCCCTGCCCCGCGCCGGTTCAGCATGTCTCGCCAGTCCGACGGAATGCGTTTGTCGTTAATGATTGGCTGGTGCAGGTCCCACTCCAGTCGGGCCAGAACATCCATCAGATAGCCAAAGTGTTCGCGTTGTTTGGGGGTTTTGATTTCGGGGATCAGCATGGCACACCTCATCGACTTGGATGCCTAACAGTCCGCAAATTGGGTTAAAGCGTCCTGCCCCGACCGTACGCAACGTCTGTACGTCAGCCATACGCTTGCCAGCCGTGATCCAGACGCTAAAAGAAGCGCCATGGCCAAGCTCTATTTCCACTACTCCACCATGAACGCGGGCAAATCGACGGTTTTGCTGCAGGCATCCCATAACTATCTGGAAAGAGGGATGAAAACCTATCTCCTGACCGCCGAAATCGACGGCCGCGCAGGGACAGGCCGCATCGCCAGCCGCATCGGCATCGGCGCGGACGCGGATACCTTCAACCCACTGGAAAACCTAGAGGAAAAAGTCCTTTCCCGCCTGAAATCCGGCCCGATCACCTGCATTTTCGTGGACGAAGCCCAGTTCCTGACCGAAGACCAAGTCTGGCAACTTGCCCGAATTGTTGACGATTTGTCCATTCCGGTCATGTGCTACGGCTTACGTGTTGATTTCCTTGGAAAACTTTTCCCCGGATCGGCGGCACTCCTCGCCTTGGCAGACGAAATGCGAGAAGTCCGCACAATCTGCCATTGCGGCAAAAAAGCCACCATGGTCATCCGCAAAAACCCCGACGGCACCGTCCAAACCTCTGGAAATCAAGTGCAAATTGGCGGCAACGAAACCTACATCAGCCTCTGCCGCCGCCACTTCAGAGAGGCCACGGGCGACGCGACCATCACCTCTTAACCTCTTTCTTGGTAAAAATACCCAAATCAGACGGGATTCACCAATTCCCGCACTTCGGCAAACGCGATCAGGTTCTCAACTGCGACCATGCCCATCGCCTCGCGCACTTCCAGCGCCGCTGTGCCCAGATGCGGCAACAAAACAACGTCCGAGCGGGCCATTAACGTTTCGGGAACCTCTGGTTCATTTTCGTAAACGTCCAAGCCCGCACCTGCGATCTTTCGAGCTTCCAAAGCCGCAATCAGTGCCGCCTCGTCCACCACATCACCCCGAGCGATGTTTACCAAATACCCGTTAGGTCCCAGCGCCTTTAGCACCTCGGCATCCACCAGATGCCGCGTCTCAGCGCCGCCAGGAACGGCGACAACCAGCACATCCACCGCAGCCGCCAGCTCTGCCGCAGACTTGTGCCAAGACGTCTCCATCACCGCCTCTTTGGGCGTCCGAGAGCAGTAATGCACCGTCATATCAAACCCATAGTGGCAGCGCCGTGCAATGGCCTGACCAATGCGCCCCATCCCCAGAATGCCCAAGCGTTTGCCCGTCAAGTGCATCCCCAGCATCTGCGTAGGATGCCAACCGGTCCAGCCGCCAGAGCGCACCAGACGCTCGCCTTCGCCAGCGCGGCGCGTGACCATCAGCATTAAAGTCAGCGCAATATCTGCCGTTGCATCAGTAACAGCGCCGGGAGTGTTGGTGACCAGAACGCCAGCGCCCTTGGCCGCAGCCACGTCAATATGATTAAAGCCAACCCCGAAATTCGCCAGCAGCTTGCAGCGCGGCTGATCTACGGCGGCAAACACCTCGGCGCTATAAAGATCGCGCAGGGTGGGCAAAACTACGTCATAATCGCGCAGGCTTGCCGTCATTTCATCGAATTCCATAGGCAATTCGCTGGAACGGACGGTCATTTCAAACCGCTCGCTCAAGGCATTCAGGACCTTTTCGGGCAGCGGGCGGGTCACAAACAGCTTCAACATAGGCGCGCTCCGATTGGGGCTTCTTTGTCTGGGGTGGCCAGTACGACTGCATCGTCGGCGTCGTGGAAGCCAAGAACTAGAACCTCGGACATGAACTTGCCGATTTGGCGCGGCGGGAAATTCACCACGCCCATGACCAAGCGGCCGACTAACTCGTCGGGCGCATAGTGCGCGGTGATCTGAGCAGAGCTGCGTTTTTCCCCAATCTCGGGCCCGAAATCGATCCAAAGCTTGATCGCGGGCTTGCGCGCCTCTGGATAGGGTTCGGCTTTGACCACGCGGCCGACGCGGATGTCGACCTTGGCGAATTCGTCATAGGAAATCTCAGCCACGGCCCAACTCCCGACTGCGGTCTGCGGCGGCCTTGATGGTCGCGCGGACCAGAGGCGGCAAACCAGCGTTCTCGTCCATCAGCACTTCGAGACCCGCTTGGGTGGTCCCATTCGGGCTGGTCACGTTCACGCGCAGCTGCGCGGGCGCCTCGTTCGCCCCTTCGGCCAAGGCCCCTGCTCCCGCCACAGTCGCCTGCGCCAGTTTCATCGCCAGTTCGGGCGACAGACCCTCAGCCTCGCCAGCGGCAGCGAGGCATTCGATCATGTGGAACACGTAGGCCGGACCGGATCCGGAGACGGCGGTTACAGCGTCCATCTGGTCCTCGCTCTCCAATCGCACGGTCTGGCCGACCGCCTGCAACAGTGCCTCGGACAGGGCCAGTTGATCTTCGGAAACGTTGGCATTGCCGATCAGCGCGGTGATCCCTTGGCCTACGGCAGCGGGTGTGTTCGGCATACAGCGAATGATCGCACTGTGCGCGCCCAAAGCGGCCTCGTAAGTGGCCAGAGATGTCCCCGCCGCAACCGAGACGAACAGCGTATCGCTGCCCATTTCCGCCAATGTCGGCAGAGCCTCGCCCATCATCTGGGGCTTAACAGCGATGAGAACCAGCGCGGGGTTGGCGGGCAAATCGGCGTTCACATGGACGCCTTGGGCCTGAACCCAGTCAGAGGGGAACGGGTCTATCACCCACACCGAGGTGTTCGGCAATCCGCCCTTGAGCCAGCCCGCCAGCATGGCCGAGCCCATCTTCCCACATCCCAGCAGAACAAGGCCGCGTTCGGCCACGTCTTTCATATCCATAAGGAAATCCCCGTTTTTCAGGGGCAGGTCCAGCCCGCCCCGCCTGAATTTGGGGACAGGTTAGGCGCGGCCGTACGCCTCTGCAATGGCGACTTGCAGGCCATCCGCAGGCTCGCGTCCGCCCCAAGCCACCAGCTGCATCGCAGGATAGAAACGTTCCGCGTTCGACACAGCGCTGCTGATCATCAAGTCCACCTGTGCAGGCGTCGCCAGCTGACCGCCAGCGAGCAGCAGACCATAGCGATAGACCATCAGGCGATGTTTTTCCCAGTAGCTGAACGCACCGGACCAAACCTGATCGTTAATCAGGTTCAACGTCTCATACACCTGCGGCATCCGGTGATGCGGCGGATCCATTTCAAAGGTGCAAACCAGACGCAGCGTCTCGTCATAGTCTGACCACGCCAGGGTGATCGAATACGTGCGCCACTGCCCCACGACCGCCATGGCGATCTGGTTGTCCCCGACCCGGTCGAAATCCCAAGCCCTGTTTTCAGCTAACGTTTCCACGAGGTCGATCGGATGAAGATCGTCGCTCAGAAACTCTTCTGTTACCGCCATGCCGTCACCTCGATTTTTTAGATGGCTTTGGGACGTGGCAGCGCCCCAAGCGCTAGGTGCCTGCTCAAGGAAAAGCGGCATAGCGCCGCCCTCTATACGACATATGGTGCGGGTTATTGATTCGTTCGTCCAGCGATTTCTGCAGGCCGAGTCGCAATAAGTTGTGGATAGATCAGGACAATCGCCCAAATCCGCCCACTTGGTAGCGGGTTGCCGTGCATTCACAAAAGAGTCAAGGGGCGGCACATGCGTACCGCCCCTTGATCCAATTCTCGCCCAAAAATCGGGTAAGTGACTCTTAACCCTGACCTTTTTCCAGAGCATCAAGACGCGCCTTCAGCGCCTCGTTCTCTTCGCGGGCTCTTTGCGCCATGGCGCGCACCGCGTCAAATTCTTCGCGGGTGACAAAGTCCCGCTCGGCCAGCCAACGGTCCAGCACAGAGCTGACTGCGGTCTCGGCCTCTTGCTTTGCGCCTTGGGCGACACCCATGGCGTTGGTCATCAGTTGCGAAAGATCGTCGAAAATCTTGCCCTTGGTCTGCATTGGTGTCTCCGGCGTTACATTTGACTTCTATATGGGGCGTGACGGCGTCAGGCTCAACCTTGACTTCGCCTGAAAGACAACGGCACACAGACGCACATGCAGGCACTTATACCGTACCCCAACTTTTCCCCCGAACTCTTTTCGATCGAAATCGGCGGGTTCGCGTTCGCCCTGCGCTGGTACGCGCTGGCTTATATCGCTGGCCTGATCATCGGCTGGCAGCTCATCGTGCGCGCCCTAAAGCGCCCAAGCCTGTGGCAGAACGACCAGCCCCCGATGACCCCACGCCAAGTCGAAGATCTGCTGACTTGGATTATCCTTGGTGTGATTGTGGGCGGCCGTCTGGGCTTTGTCCTGCTGTACAAACCGCTTTATTACATGGCCCATCCGGCCGAAATCCTGATGGTCTGGCATGGCGGCATGGCCTTTCACGGCGGGTTTGCGGGGGTTGTTGTCGCTGCGTGGCTCTTTGCCGCCCGTAACAACATTCCCAAATGGCCCCTTGCCGATGCGCTGGCGCTGGCAGTGCCCACAGGCCTGCTGCTGGGCCGGATCGCGAACTTTATCAATGCCGAACTTTGGGGCCGTCCGACTGATGTGCCGTGGGCGATGATCTTTCCCACCGATCCGCTTGGCCTGCCCCGCCACCCCAGCCAGCTGTATGAAGCCGCTCTCGAGGGCCTGATCCTTGGCGCGCTTATCCTCTGGATGGTATGGGGCCGCAAATACCTGCGCACGCCGGGCATTGTGACCGGAACATTCGTTGCGGGCTATGGATTGTCGCGCTTTCTCGTCGAATACTTCCGCGAGAGTGATCCGCAGTTCTATGAATCCAACCCCTATGGCTACGCGCTCTGGGTTGGGGACTACGGGCTGAGTATGGGGCAACTTCTGTCGCTTCCCATGCTGCTGATTGGACTTTTTATCATTGCCTACGTGCGCCGCAGACATAGCGTTCGCCCATGACAGAATTGCTTGACCATTTCCTGAGCCGGATTTCCGCCCAAGGCCCGATCTCCTTGGCTGACTACATGAGCACGTGCCTGCTGCATCCGGATCTGGGGTATTACACCAACCGTGACCCGTTGGGTGCACGGGGGGATTTCACTACCGCGCCAGAGATCAGCCAGATGTTCGGCGAAGTCATCGGCCTCGGGCTGGCCCAAGCGTGGATGGATCAAGGCACCCCCCAGCGCTTTGTCATGGCAGAGCTTGGCCCCGGTCGCGGCTCTTTGATGGCCGACATCCTGCGCGCCACGCGCCGCGTGCCGGGGTTTCATGCCGCCGCCGAGGTGCATCTGGTCGAGGCGTCGCCCGCCCTGCGTCAGGCGCAATCGGTGCGCTTGGCCGGCTATATGCCCACGTGGCACGACCACTGCGCAGACCTGCCCGACGATGTGCCGCTCTACCTCGTGGCCAACGAATTCTTTGACGCTCTGCCGATCCGCCAGTTCCAACGCGCTCAGGATGGCTGGAGCGAAATTCTGGTGACCGCGGCCGAAGGGCGCCTGACCCGTGCCCGTGCAACGCCCGCACCTTTGGACGCGCTCGTCCACCGACTTGATGACACGGTCGAGGGTGATTTGGTCGAGACCTGCGCCCCCGCCCGCGCCATGGCCACCGAGATCGGCAGCCGGATCGCCAAGAATGGCGGTGTCGCGCTGATTATCGACTACGGCGACTGGCGCTCTCAGGGGGACACGTTTCAGGCGCTGCGTCGGCACGAATACGCCGACCCGCTGGAGATGCCCGGCCACGCCGACCTGACCGCCCATGTTGATTTCGAGGCGATCGCAACCGCCGCCAGCCCCGCAAAATATACCCGACTGACGGGACAGGGCCTGTTTCTAGAGCGCTTGGGCATCACCGCCCGCGCGCAGGCGCTCGCCAAGCAACTGACCGGAACACCTCTGGAAAACCATATCGCCGCGCATCGCCGCTTGACCCACCCCGAAGAAATGGGAACGCTCTTCAAAGTGCTCGGGATCTACCCCGAGGGCGCCCCAATTCCCGCAGGACTCAGCGAATAATCATGACGCTCGACATCATTTCCGATCCCCTCCTTGCCCCCACCCAACACGGCTTTTTCGGTCGCAAGGGCGGCGCATCCTCGGGGATCTTTGCCGGACTGAACTGCGGCGCGGGGTCGTCTGACCTCAAGGAAATTGTGTCGATCAACCGCGCCCGCGTGGCCGAAGCGATGGGCGTCACACCGCCGAACTTGGTCACCGTCCATCAGACACACTCGGCCACCGCCGTCGCAGTCGATGGCCCACTGGACGCCCCGGTCGAGGCGGACGGCATCGTCACCAAGAACCCAGAGATCGCCATCGCGATTCTGACGGCGGATTGCCAACCCGTCCTGTTCCATGATCCCGAAGCTGGCGTGATCGGCGCGGCCCATGCGGGGTGGAAGGGCGCCGTCGGCGGCATTCTGGACGCCACACTCGACGCGATGGAGCAGATCGGCGCGCAGCGCGCCAACACGCGCGCCCTGATCGGCCCGACGATCAGCCAGCGCGCCTACGAAGTTGGCCCCGAATTTTTCGATGATTTCATCGCGGAGGATGCCGAGAACGCCCGCTTCTTTGCCCAAGGCGAAGGGGATCGTTTGATGTTCGACCTGCCCTCTTACGGCCTGCACCGCCTGCGCAGCGCTGGTGTGGGCGACGCGCAGTGGACCGGTCATTGCACCTATTCGGACCCGGATCGATTCTATTCTTTCCGCCGCACTTGTCATGCAGGAGAGGCGGATTATGGGCGCCTCATTTCCGCCATTCGCCTATAGCGTGTGGAGGGCGGCGCGAGTCCTTTGCAAAAACATATGATAACCGCCTTTAATTCAACAAACTGCCACAGGTTTGCCTTATTCGAGCGCAAAGATATGCGTAAGAAAAACAAACATCGTGAGCGGCAACATGAAACCCAAGACCCGGTTTATCCAATCGGTGCTGAAATCGGCATCCGAAAATTGCACGGCCCCAATGCCTTGGACACGCGGCAAATCCCGAAAAACCATGATTGCCAAACGCGCGGAACCGATTCGTAAGACAGCCTGAACCAGAGCTATCGAATCGCGCCCAAACCTCAATCGCAGTTCATTGCAGAAATAGCGGCACGGCTTGGTGCCGCATGGCGCAACAATCCGGCCCTGTCGCCACGATTGGCCACGAGAAACCGGAACAGTTCCACGTTTTTCGCAAATCTTGCGTCAAATCTTTGACACGCCCGCCCGATTGCGGCATGAATAAGGCAACCCCGCCTCACAGCGGGTTGGTCGTCCTTCGGGACGGTCCTTCCAGACCGCAGGCCTCGCGGTTTATGCCGGAAACGGCGTGTTGAAAGCAAAGAGCGATCCCGACGGAGCCTCAACCGTCACATGGGGTCGCTTTTTTCTTTGTCTGGCATCTGCCCCTCCCTCGGCAACAAAAACGCCCCGCGCATCAGACACGGGGCGGCATCCTTTGCCATATCTATACGCGCGAACCCGCAGGTTCCGTCGCGGATCAGGCGCTGCGGCTCAGACGTTCCTCTAGGACATCGAACGGCACGCCGGGCTCGTCCTTTTCGCCGCGAATGACCAGAGAGGTTTTTACGCTGGCCACATTGTCCGCCTTCAGCAGCTCTTCGGTCAGGAACGACTGGAACGTCGACAGGTCAGGCGCCACGCACTTCAGCAGGAAATCGACCTCGCCATTCAGCATATGGCACTCGCGGACCAGCGGCCACGCACGGCAGCGCGCCTCAAACGCGCTTAGATCCGCTTCGGCCTGACTGATCAGACCGACATTGGCGAAAACTTTGACCTCAAAGCCAAGCGCGCGGGCATCGACTTCGGCGTGATACCCTTTGATGTATCCGGCATCTTCCAAGGTCCGGACACGGCGCAAACAAGGAGGTGCAGAGATTCCGACGCGCTTTGCGAGTTCAACGTTGGTCATTCGGCCATCGGCTTGCAACTCGGCCAGGATTCTTCGATCGATGGGATCAAGTCGTGTTCCGGGCATTGGGCTTTCCTGCTTTTTTCCGAACCTTATACATCCTACCACAGTCTGCGCAACAATCTTTCAACAAAGCGCAAGAAAGTTAAGCGGACTTTCGCAAGACGCAAGGCGGCGCTGCTTTTCGCGCCGTATCACTTGTGCAAGCAGCCCCTTTAACCACCGCGGCGGGGCGTCTATATCCTGCGCCTGAGACAAAGACGCAAGACAGAAAGGTGCCCTATGGCCGAGACCCGTCACACCAAGGTTCTGATCATCGGCTCCGGCCCTGCAGGTTACACCGCAGGTGTCTATGCCAGCCGTGCAATGCTGGAGCCCCTGCTGGTTCAGGGCATCGAGCCCGGCGGTCAGCTGACCACCACCACCGAGGTCGAAAACTGGCCCGGTCACACCGAAATTCAAGGTCCCGAACTGATGACCAACATGGAAGCGCACGCGCGCGCCATGGGCACCGAAATCATTGGCGACTACATCACCAAGCTGGACCTAGAGGTGCGCCCCTTTGTGGCCCACGGCGACAGCGGCACCACCTACACCGCCGACGCGGTTATTCTGGCCACCGGCGCTCGCGCGAAATGGTTGGGCCTGCCGTCGGAAGAGAAGTTCAAAGGTTTCGGCGTGTCTGCCTGCGCGACCTGTGACGGCTTCTTCTATCGCGGCAAGGAGATCGTGGTCATCGGCGGCGGCAACACAGCCGTCGAAGAGGCGCTGTTCCTGACCAACTTCGCCTCCAAAGTAACCCTGATCCACCGCCGCGACTCGCTGCGCGCCGAGAAAATCCTGCAGGACCGCCTTTTCAAGCACGAAAAGATCGAGGTTCTGTGGAACCACGCGATCGAAGAAGTTGTCGGCACCGAAGCGCCCCTTGGCGTCACTGGAGTCAAAGCCAAGCACGTGGACACCGGCGAGATCACCGACATCGCGTGTGACGGTTTCTTTGTGGCGATCGGCCACGCGCCCGCGAACGAACTGGTCAAAGATGTGCTGGAAACCCATTCGGGCGGCTACGTGGTCACCAAGCCTGACAGCACCGCAACCTCGATCCCCGGTGTGTTCGCGGCAGGCGACCTGACCGACGATAAATACCGTCAGGCGATCACCTCGGCTGGCATGGGCTGTATGGCCGCTCTGGAAGCGGAACGCTTCCTTGCGGAACAGGGTGACGCGGAATAATCCCTTAAAAACAACAAAGGCTGCCCGCGATGGCAGCCTTTTTCATTACTTCATGAAATAACAAAGGCGGCCCATCAGGCCGCCTTGTTTGCCCCTTTAGCGGGCGAATGGTTCAGTGCACCGCGACCGGTGCCATATCGTTGTCCCAAGCGAGAGCAAATGCCATCTCTCGGTCACGGACCAGAGCAAGACGCTCTCCGTCTGTGTCGTGCAACGCGTACAAGGTTGTCAGCCCCTCTGCTTGCTCTTGAACGTCCTCGGGAAGGTCAGCAACCTCGACGGAACGAACATAGACGATCTTGCGTTCGGCGCCGCTGATGAAATCGACTTTGGTGTCCATAGTCTTCACCCCTTTCGGATTTTGATTTCCTGTACCACCGCGTCAGGCACGGTGCGGTTCAGATCGATGTGAAGCAGGCCGTTTTCCATAGAGGCCTCGCCGACGTCGACTCCGTCCGCTAATACAAAGCTACGCTGGAACTGCCGTGCGGCAATGCCCCTATGCAGAAAAACCCGCTCTGCACTGTCATCTTGCTGCCTTCCACGCACAACAAGTTGGCGATCTTCGACAGTTATTGACAAATCTTCCTCTCGGAAGCCCGCTAAGGCGAGCGTAATCCGGTAGGATCGGTCAGAGGTTTGTTCGATATTATAGGGGGGATAGCCTTCGTTGCCGCTTTTGGCGGTTCGTTCGACCAGGCGTTCCAGTTGTTCGAACCCCAACAAATAGGGGTGCGCACCAAGAGTGAGTTTCGTCATCGACATGTCCTTATATCAAGCGACCGTCTGGCAGGCCCCGCTATGGCAACCCGCCTTGTCCCCCCAAATATGGTAGCGCAACAATCGGTGCGCAAGACCTTTGCGAAAAGCCTAACGACTTGGTACTATGGAACTCTGTTTTTACATCCGGTGTCCAAAATGAACGCACGCAGCGAAATTTCCATGACCGAAGAAGAAGTGCTCCGCTACGAGCTGGAGGTGTTCAAGGTCAAGCACCGCGATCTGGACGAGGCGATCACAGCCCTGCAGGAAAAGGGCACGGCTGACGCGCTGACCCTGCAGCGGTTGAAACGCGAGAAACTGCATCTCAAGGACCGGATGGAACGCATCCGCGACCAACTGACCCCTGACATTATTGCGTAATCTAGTGTGTGCGCTATAAGGCGCACTCAATTTGCTAGAGGATTGCCAATGACCCAGCCGCGCGTAGGGATCATCATGGGCAGCCAGTCGGACTGGCCCACCATGAAAGAAGCCGCCGATATGCTTGATGCCCTCGGGATCGAACACGAGGTCAAGATCGTATCCGCTCACCGCACCCCCGACCGCCTTTGGGATTACGGTAAAACTGCCGCGGACCGTGGATTGCACGTGATCATCGCGGGCGCTGGCGGTGCAGCCCACTTGCCCGGCATGATGGCCTCGAAAACCCGCATCCCCGTGATCGGTGTGCCCGTGCAGACCAAGGCGCTGTCTGGTGTCGATAGCCTCTATTCCATCCTGCAGATGCCCCGTGGCTTCCCCGTGGCGACAATGGCTATCGGCGGCGCAGGCGCTGCCAACGCGGGCCTGATGGCTGCTGGAATTCTGGCCGTGAACGATCCCGACCTGGCCGAACGCCTTGATAAATGGCGCGCGGACCTGTCCGCCTCCATCGCAGAGGAGCCCGTCCGTGACTGAGCCCCTCGCCCCCGGTAGCACCATTGGCATTTTGGGCGGCGGTCAGCTTGGCCGGATGCTCGCACTGGCAGCGGCCCGTCTGGGTTTGCGTACCGCGATCTTTGATCCCGATCCGAACGCCCCCGCAGGCCAAGTCAGCGACAGCCTGACCACCGCCGCTTACACCGACGCTAACGCCTTGAAAGCATGGGTAGAAACCGTCGATGTCGTCACCTACGAGTTCGAGAATATCCCGACCGAGGCGCTGGACATTCTGGAATCGGCCAAGCCGATCCATCCGAACCGCAAGGCGCTGGCTGTCTCTCAGGACCGCCTGACGGAAAAGGCGTTCCTCTCCGATCTGGGCCTGAAAACCGCTCCCTTCGCCGCGATCGACGACATGGACGACATGACCGAGGCGCTGGCCGAAATCGGCGCCCCCGCGATCTTGAAAACCCGCCGCTTCGGCTACGACGGCAAGGGACAGGCCCGCATCATGGCCCCCGAGGATGCAGAACAAGCATTGGCTGACATGAACGGCGCCCCTGCGATTTTCGAAGGCTTCGTGAATTTCACCCACGAGGTCTCCGTGATCGCCGCCCGTGGCACCACCGGCGAAGTTGCGTGCTTTGATCCCGGCGAGAACGTGCACGTGAACGGCATCCTGCACACCACCACCGTGCCCGCGAACCTGACCGGCAAGCAGCGCACCGACGCGGTTCTGCTGGCGGGTCAGATCCTGAACCGTCTGGGCTACGTTGGCGTGATGGGTGTGGAACTTTTCGTAACGCCCCAAGGACTTGTGGTCAACGAGATCGCGCCCCGCGTACACAACTCGGGCCACTGGACCCAAGCAGGCTGCGCCGTGGACCAGTTCGAACAGCACATCCGCGCCGTGGCGGGCTGGCCCCTTGGTGATGGCGCGCGCCACGCTGATGTGGTCATGACCAACCTGATCGGCGACGACGCGCACACTTGGCCGGAATTGGCCAAAGAGGCGGACACCCAAATCCACCTCTATGGCAAAGCCGAAGCCCGCGCTGGTCGCAAAATGGGCCACGTCAACCGCGTGATCCGCGCTAAATAAAACGCTCCGCGAGCGGAGAGGTCATATAGGTGATCTTTCCGCCCGCCATCGTCGCGCCCACACGGCCCGTGTCGCGGTTGAAAATCACCAGATCGGCGCGTTTTCCAGCTTCAATCACACCGCGATCCGTCAGACCCAGCACCTTGGCCGGCCCCTCTGACACCAGCCGCCACGCGGCAGGCAGATCGCAGATGCCCTTTTTCACCAGTTCCAGCGCCGCATAGCGCGGGCTCGGATAGTGGTAATCGGACGCCAAGGCATCACACAGCCCCATCCCCACAATCTCTCGCGCGCTGACCTTGCCCGCATGGCTGGCCCCACGCACGATATTGGGCGAACCCATCACAACCAGATCGCCCGCGTCCCGTGCGGCCTGCGCGGCCTCAATCGTTTCGGGAAATTCACTGACATTCGCGCCCAAACTACGGAACTTTGCGCGTTTCTCAGCGGTGTCATCGTCGTGGCTGCCAATTTGCACGCCCCGCTTCGTCAATTCAGCAGAAAAGGCCTGCAATTCGCCAAAGACACGGTCACTTAGACCATGCAGCCGTTTCATGTTCTCCAGATGCTTTTCCGGACTCCGTCCGGACTTCAAAGCCTGCCCCGTCAGCCGAGGCGGCGTTTTTCCGGCCGCCAAACGGTCATGGGGCAAATGGTCATTAAAAACGACGTATCGCAGCCCCGTTTTGTCGATTAGCCGAAGTACATCGTCGAATTGCTCGAACATATGGGTTTCCAGCCGCAACTGCAGCCGGAGATCTGTTTTCACCTGTGGCGCGGCCTGCTCCCATGCAGAAAACAGGCGATCCGCGAACTCAGGGCCCCGCATCCCGCCCTCCCAGCTGTAAAACTGGGCCAAAACGGCTGTGGTGATGCCATTTGCGGCCAATTCAGCCTCTACGCTGAACAAACCGTGCTCCATCGCGGTCAGTGCTCCGCGCCGAACGGCTACATGACGCTCGAACCCGTCGCCATGCACATCCACGATGCCGGGCGCGACGGTCCAGCCGCTCAGATCGACTTTCCGACCAACTGCATCGGCAATTCCGCCATCAACCCCTTCGTTTCCACCGAAGATTTCGGCGATTTGACCATCTGCGATCAACAAGGTACTGCGCCCCGAGGCGTCGCGCCCCAGAACATCCCCGTTTTCAAGGATCAAAGCTTGATTTGACATGGGCGTCCTTTGCCCTTCCCCTAGTACAACGTCCAGACTCGCCCTCGCTATAGCCCTCAAATCGCATAAAGACCATGAAGCCCAAATCCCCCCGTGTGGCCGTCCGCGCCGTGATCCTGCATGATGACAAACTGCTGCTGGTGAATGCATGGCCCAACGGGCGCAGCGCCCTCATGTGCGCGCCGGGCGGTGGCGTGAACGCAGGCCAAAGCCTGCCCTGCGCCCTCATGCGAGAGATGAAGGAAGAAACGGGATTGGATGTAACAGTCCTAGAGCCCTGCCTGATCAACGAGTTCCACGATCCGAACTCGGGCTTTCATCAGGTCGAGGTGTTCTTTCGCTGCACAATTGAGGACGCAACGCTGGACCCCGCGTGGCAGGATCCAGAGGGCGTCGTCACCCAGCGCCGCTGGGTCACACGCGAAGAAATCAATGATCTAGAGGTTAAACCCAGCAGCCTTGCCGCTGTGGCTTGGGGCGAGACGGGGCTCAGCTACGACCCGCTCGAGCCCATCCGGAACTAAGCGACAGGGCCACACCGCCCAAAACCAGCGCCCCCGACAGGATCAGCCGCAGGCTCGGCACCTCGGCCAGCAGGAACGCCCCCATGCCAGCGGCGATCACAGGCACGGTCAGTTGCGCCACAGCCGCGCGGCTGGCCCCAAGCTGCGGCACCAGCCGATACCACAGCGCGTACCCCATGCCAGAGGTCACAGCCCCCGAAATCACCGCCAGAACGGTGCCCATCGGGGTCAACCCGCCGCCGATGACGGCCCAAGCCAGCACACCGAGCGGCGCAGCCAACAAAAAATTCGCAGCCGTGCCAGCGACCGCATCCGGTTCAGCCTTGCCTGCCAGAGAATAAAAGCCCCATGCCACGCCCGCGATTGCCATAGAGGCCGCTGGCCACAGGGGCACGGCCCCCTCGCCCGGGCTCAGCAGCCAAACCAAGCCGCCGAACGCCAAAAGCCCGCCAACCCAACGTTGCACGGGCATCTGCTCTTTGGCCGCAACGGCCGCCGCAAACATGGTAATCTGGACCATCCCGAACAGGATCAAGGCCCCGAGCCCCGCATCCAACGCGCCATAGGCCAACGAAAACCCGACCGCATAGGCCAACAGCGCCAGTACCCCGATCCCCCGCCTTCGCCCCTTAAAAACAAGGGGCGCGCGGGTCAAAAGCACCAACACCGCAGCACCTGACACCAGCCGAACGGCGGCAAAGGCCATCGGCGCCATACCCGCCCCGTCCACCGCCATGCGGTTCAGGATCGAGTTCGCGGCAAAGGCGATCATGGTCAGGGTTGTCAGAACAATCAGCTGCATAGAAACACCCTATGCAAGATCTGGGCCGTCCGACATGGCACTTTGGATCAATATGGCGCGATCCTGCCCATCCGCCGCCAAGGTACACGCGACCCGCACAATCCCCCGATGTCCAACCGCGCGGCCCGTCATACCCGCTAAACTGCAGCCCGCACCGCGCCGTTGATAGAGTACGGCCATCGCATTGGCCGGCACCACATCACCCAGCGCGGATCTGTCCAGCACACCTTAGCTTCCAAAGGCCTTCGGATATTCCAGCGTCACGGCCCCTTTCAAAGGGCCCGTCCCCGTCACCAACGTGTGCGCGGCATCATATGCTGTCGTCAATTCAACGTCAGAAACGGGCGAAAAGCCACAGTTTTTGTAAAAATCAACGTCACCCAACACACAAACCGACGACTTAGACGCCTCCGCCCACGCCACCAGCTGCTTCACCATGCGCCGCCCGTGCCCGCGCCCCTGCCAGTCAGGGTCAATGGCCACTGGCGCCAAACAAAGCCAGCCCCTGGGCCCCTTCATTGCGCTCAGCGCATAGTACCCAACGACACCGCCCTCGAACGGCAGCACCATCTCGCCCGCCATGCCCCCCGACTTGCGCAAAGCCACAACCAACGCTGCCTCCTCCGCGCCGCCAAAAGCCCGTCGCAGCAGCCCATCTACAGCCTCTTCTTCTCCGCGCCGCATCTCGCGCACAAATTCCGGCATCTTCAGCACAGACCTGCCCTCTTCTTTTTGCAAAAAATACTCACGGCACCACGATAACCACAGCCACACCGCAAAAGAAAAGGGCGCCCCGCAGGACGCCCTTCCCTCAATCCAATTGGATCGGCAGATTACATCATGCCGCCCATGCCGCCCATGTCGGGCATTGCAGGTGCTGCGCCGCCGTCTTTGGCGGGCTTGTCTGCAACCATTGCTTCAGTGGTGACCAGCAGACCAGCAACCGATGCCGCATCTTCCAGAGCGGTACGGGTGACTTTCGCGGGGTCGATGACACCAAAGCCGAACATGTCGCCGTATTCGTCGGTCTGAGCGTTGTAGCCGAACTTCAGATCTTCGCTTTCGCGGATCTTGCCAGCAACAACCGAACCGTCGACGCCTGCGTTCTCGGCGATCTGGCGCAGGGGTGCTTCCAGAGCCTTGCGAACGATTGCGATACCAGCGTTCTGGTCAGCGTTTGCGCCTTCCAGACCTGCCAGCGACTTGCCGCCCTGAACCAGAGCAACACCACCGCCAACAACGATGCCTTCCTGAACAGCCGCGCGGGTCGCGTTCAGTGCGTCATCAACGCGGTCCTTACGCTCTTTCACTTCGACTTCAGTCATGCCGCCGACGCGGATCACAGCAACACCGCCTGCCAGTTTGGCAACGCGCTCTTGCAGCTTCTCACGGTCGTAGTCCGACGAGGTTTCTTCGATCTGGTTGCGGATCTGGCCAACGCGGGCTTCGATCTCGGCTTTATCGCCTGCGCCGTCAACGATGGTGGTCTCGTCTTTGGAGATCGAGACTTTCTTGGCGGTGCCAAGCATGTCCATGGTGACGCCTTCCAGCTTCATGCCCAGGTCTTCGCTGATGACCTGACCGCCGGTCAGGATAGCGATGTCCTGCAGCATGGCCTTGCGGCGATCGCCGAAGCCAGGTGCCTTAACAGCAGCAATTTTCAGGCCGCCGCGCAGTTTGTTGACAACCAGAGTTGCCAGCGCTTCGCCTTCGACGTCCTCTGCGATGATCAGCAGGGGCTTCTGCGACTGGATAACCTGCTCGAGCAGGGGAACCATCGGCTGCAGCGACGACAGTTTCTTCTCGTGCAGCAGGATGAGGCAGTCTTCCAGCTCGGCAATCATCTTGTCCGAGTTGGTGACAAAGTAGGGCGACAGGTAGCCGCGGTCGAACTGCATGCCTTCGACGACATCGGTCTCGGTTTCCAGACCTTTGTTCTCTTCGACGGTGATCACACCTTCGTTGCCGACTTTCTGCATCGCGTCTGCGATCTGACGGCCGATTTCTGCTTCGCCGTTGGCCGAGATGGTGCCAACCTGAGCAACTTCGTCGGTGCCTTCAACGGGGCGCGCTGCCGACTTGATCGCGTCGACGACTTTGGCGGTTGCCAGGTCGATGCCGCGCTTCAGGTCCATGGGGTTCATGCCCGCTGCAACAGCTTTCATGCCCTCTTTGACGATGGCCTGAGCCAGAACGGTCGCGGTGGTGGTGCCGTCGCCTGCTTCGTCGTTGGTGCGCGAAGCAACTTCTTTCACCATCTGGGCGCCCATGTTCTCGAACTTGTCTTCCAGCTCGATCTCTTTGGCAACCGAAACACCGTCTTTGGTGATGCGGGGCGCGCCGAAGGATTTCTCCAGTACGACGTTACGGCCTTTGGGGCCCAGAGTTACTTTTACAGCGTCTGCCAGGATGTTCACACCCTTGAGCATACGGTTACGGGCGTCGGTATCAAACTTGACGTCTTTAGCAGCCATTGTGCTTTTCCTCGTCTGAATTGGGTTGCGTTAAGAAAGACGGTCTCAGGCGATAACGCCGAGAATGTCGCTTTCTTTCATGATCAGCAGCTCTTGACCGTCGACGGTCACTTCGGTGCCGGACCACTTGCCGAACAGAACGCGGTCGCCGGATTTTACGTCCAGCTCGACGCGTGCGCCTTTGTCGTCACGGGCGCCTGCGCCAACTGCGACAACTTCACCCTCTGCGGGCTTCTCTTTCGCGCTATCGGGAATGATCAGGCCGCCAGCGGTTTTTTCTTCGCTCTCTACGCGACGGACCAGAACACGGTCGTGAAGCGGGGTAAATGCCATCTCTGAGGCTCCTTGGCTCAAAGTTAAATTCCTGTTGGTTCCTCGGCAGGACCGAGGGCGTTATCACTCTCTCGTGTCGAGTGCTAACGAGGCGAAGCTAGGTATCGCCTCTTTGAGTGTCAAGCATTCTGTGTGCAGATTTTTTCGGAAAAATTTCGGCGCGGAAGACGGGACAAATATCCATTATTTTGCCATATGTTACGCAGCCGCCATCCGGACCGGAGATCCCATGTTACGCCTGATTGCCTTTGTCTTTCTGAGTCTTCTTCATGCATTTCCGGCACTTGCCGCTTGCGGCGCTGGCCCCGATCCAGAGCAGTTCCTGACCCCCGCAGAACAGGATGCAATTGCAGCAATCGAGGATGAGACCGCTAACGGTTCCGGCACCCTCTGGCAGGCCACACGGGATGGGCGCAGCGTGTATATCGTTGGCACCATGCACCTACCCGATCCTCGTCACGCCAAGACCATGGAGGCCGTGCGCCCGATTCTGCGCGACATCAACGCCGTTTACCTGGAAACCGAAGCCAGCGGCGAATCTGAGATGAACAAAGAAATCGCGTCGGACCCCACTCTTATCTTTGCGCCCGACAAACCGACTCTCCCTGACCTACTGGACGACGCCACATGGGCCCAGCTGCGCGATGCGATGGCCGCGCGCGGCTTCCCTGCCCCGCTGACCGCCAAGATGCGCCCGTGGTATGTGTCGATGATGCTGTCGATTCCGCCCTGCGCCATGGACACCATGATCTCTGTCGTCGGCGGTCTGGACAAAATGGTCGAACGCGCGGCGCTCGCCTTGGACAAACCCGTTCGTAGCCTAGAGGACTGGCAGACCATCTTCTCGACCTTCTCCGAAATCCCCTACCAAGAGCAGGTGGATATCATGGCCCTGTCGATCATGCCGGACGAGGTATCAGAGGCCGCCTTTACCGCCACCCTCGACGCCTATTTCGACGAACGCCACGCGCGGTCGTGGGGCCTGTCCGAAGTCCTCAGCCACCGCATCCCCGGCCTGACCGCCGAACAGATCGAGGCCGAGTCCGCGCGCATGCAGGATCTGCTGCTCGACCGCCGCAACCAGAACTGGCTGCCGGTGATTCTCGACGCTGTTCAGGACGAAGATATCCTTGTGGCCGTGGGGGCCGCACACCTGATCGGGGAAAACGGCCTTGTTGCTTTGCTGGAAAACGCTGGTTTCGCGCTAACACGCCTGCCCTTGTGACATCCTGTCCTTTCGGCCTGCGTGACACGGGGGCAGATGCTTTTTATAAGGCCCGCGACAGTTCAATCCGCCAAGGGACATTTCAATGACCACACTCGTTTTCGGCCACAAGGCACCTGACACCGACTCGACCGGCTCCCCGATCATCTGGTCGTGGTACCTGAACGAAATCAAAGGTACCCCTGCCAAGCCCGTCCTCCTTGGCGAGCCCAACACCGAAGCGGCATTCGTTCTGGAACGCTGGAGCCTCGAGAAGCCCGAGATCATCTCGGACGTGGCCGCCGACACCCCTGTTGTGATCGTCGACACCAACAACCCCGCCGAGCTGCCCGCCGACATTAATGCGGCTGACATCCGTGCGATCATCGACCACCACAAGCTGGTTGGCGGTCTGGAAACCAAAGGTCCGATCGACATCCGCATCGAGCCCGTCGCCTGCACCGCGACCATCATGTACAAGATGATCGGCGACGATCTGGCTCAGGCCCCCACCGGCATCAAAGGCGCAATGCTGTCGTGCATCCTGTCCGACACACTGGAATTCCGTTCGCCCACCACCACCCAAGAGGACAAAGCCATCGCCTATGCGCTGGCCAAAGATCTGGGTGTGGACATCACCGAATACGCGGCGGAAATGTTTGCTGCGAAATCGGATGTCTCGGCCTTCTCCGACGCGGAACTGATCCGCATGGACTCCAAAGAGTACGAAGTCGAAGGCAAGAAATTCCGCGTCTCGGTTCTGGAAACCACCGCGCCCCAGATCCCGCTGGACCGCAAGGACAGCCTGATGGAATCCTTCAAGACCGTCGAAGCCGAAGATGGCGTTGATCAGGTTCTGCTGTTCGTTGTCGACATCATCAAAGAAGAGGCCACCCTGCTGGTCCCCAACGATCTGGTCAAAACCGTCGCCGAGAAAAGCTTTGGCGCGACCGTGGACGGCGACACCGTTGTCCTGCCCGGCGTCATGAGCCGCAAAAAGCAGATCATCCCGAACCTCAAGGTCTGAGCTACCCCAAAGGCGCATTCAGGAACAGGCCGGGCCCTCGCGTCCGGCCTTTTTCTTTGGCGCTGCGGCAATGACGCGCCTCGCAGTTGCAGTCGCACAGGCTAGAGTGGCCCTATTGAAAAACTGAGGCCCTGCATGCCTGACCTGCCCCCGAATGCCGAACTCCTCGCCCCACGCGGCCAGCTCAATTACTTCGATGCCCAATCGCGTGCCCTGCCCCAAGACATGACCGCCCTTCAGGCGTGGAACGCCATGATGGAGCGTCCCCTCCCGCTCATGGGCCTCGCCTTCAAAATCCGCGACAAGATTTCCGGCCTCTTCGGCGTCAAACAGATCGGCGGCTTCTCCGGTCAGCGGGTGGACTCGGTGCAGACCGGCGATCATCTGGACTTCTTTCTGGTCGAGGACGCCCGCCCCGACCGCCTACTCCTGACCGAGCGCGACCGTCATCTGGACGTCCTGACCTGCGTGGCCGTCCATGACCGCCGCCTGTGGATCATCAGTTCGGTCGTGACCCACAATCTGTTTGGCCGTGCGTATATGATGCCCGTCGCGGTCGCGCACCGCTTCATTGTGCGCGCAATGCTGAACCGCATGCCGCTCGCGGACAAATCTGTCACATAAAGAAAGCACTTTGACCTTAGTTGGGAACGGATTACCCACGTCATGACGTTTGCCATACGCAAACCAGACGTAAACCAGACCCTGAATAAGGTGCCCCAATGACCCGCATCATCGAGTCCCTCGCCGAGATCTCAAACAACTACGACGCCCTGTTCTGCGACCTGTGGGGCTGCGTCCATGACGGGGTCAAAGGCCTGCCAGACGCGATCGAAGCCCTGCGTGCCTTCCGCGCCAATGGCGGCAAGGTCGTCCTGCTGACCAACAGCCCCCGCCCCCGAAAAGGCGTTGAAAAACAGCTGCTTGAGCAGTTCGACGTGCCCGCTGATTGTTGGGACACCATCGCCACCAGCGGCGACAGCGCCCGTGCCGCCATGCTGACCGGCGCCGTCGGGGAAAAGGTCTACCATATCGGCACCCCCGCCGATGAACCCTTCTTCGAGCCCCTGCACCTGATCAAAGATCCCGTTGATATTCAAAGGGTTGAGCTGGACGAGGCCGAGGGCATCATCTGCACCGGCCCCTTTGATGCCAAGGCCGACCCCGACACGTTGCGCCCCCAACTGCTGCTGGCCAAGCAAAAGGGCCTGAAGCTGCTCTGCGCGAACCCCGACATCGTTGTGGACCGCGGCGAGGTCCGCGAATGGTGCGCGGGCGCAGTGGCAAAGCTTTATACAGAAATGGGTGGTGAAAGTCTGTACTTCGGCAAACCCCATCCGCCGATCTACGATCTGGCCCGCCGCCGTCTGTCCGAAGTCGACGCCAGCATCAATGACAACGCGATTCTGGCCGTGGGTGATGGCATCCACACCGACATCCAGGGCGCCATCGGCGAAGGCATCGATTCGCTGTTCATCACAGGCGGTTTGGCCCGCGATATTACCAAAACGTCGCATCAGCCCGACGAAGAAGCCCTAACCTCTTATCTTAACGAGGAAAAATCAAACCCAACCTACGCAATCGGGTTCTTACGCTAAGGCAAACAGGTGTCACGGGGCTTGATTTTCTGCGCACGCAAAGTAATAAAGTTGCCAAGTCGTAGCTTACTGGTGCCAGAAAATTACCCCTTCAACCTTGGCATCCAGATCGGAGGACCCGAATGTTGGATAACCTGCCCCGTGGAACCATCTGCATCGAAGACATCGAGATGGGCATGTCCCGTCACCTGCACAAAGTGGTGACGGACCGTGACATCGAACTTTTTGCAGAGGTTTCTACCGACCGGAACCCCGTGCACCTGGACGACGAATACGCGAACGACACCATCTTCGAAGGGCGCATCGCCCACGGCATGCTGACCGCCGGTCTGATCTCTGCGGTCATTGGTGAACAGCTGCCCGGTCACGGCACTGTCTATCTGGGCCAGACCCTTAAATTCTTGGCTCCTGTCCGCCCCGGCGACATGGTCAAAGCGCAGGTCACTGTCACAGACATCGACCACGCCAAGCGCCGCGTGACCTTGGATTGTGTGTGCGAAATCGACGGCAAGCCTGTGCTCAAGGGCGAGGCAAAAGTGCTCGCACCCAGCCGCAAGTTCGACTGAGCCTTGCGTCCCCGCATAAGGGGCGCTAACTGCCCTTTATGCGCATCATTCGCGATCATCAGTACATCGCACCGGAAAACAAAGGTGCCAGCGTCGCCATCGGAAATTTCGATGGCGTTCATTTGGGGCATCAAGCGGTTATCGACTTGGCCCGCGCCGGTGCACAGCGTCTGAACGCCCCCTTGGGCGTCATGACCTTTGAACCCCACCCCCGACAGTTCTTTGCGCCCGACCGCGCCCCGTTCCGCCTAATGAGCGCCGAGGCCCGTGCCGCGCGGCTGGAAAAACTAGGTGTCGAGGTCCTGTATGAATTGCCCTTCAACGGCCCACTCGCCGGCCTGACCGCCGAGGCCTTTGCCCGTGACGTGATCAAAGGGCTTGGCCTCTGCCACGTGGTGGTGGGCAACGATTTCCAATTCGGCAAGGGCCGCAGTGGCACCGCCGCAGACTTGGCCCGCATGGGCGCTGAAATGGGGTTCGACGTGACAATCGCCGATATGATCCAAGGCTCTCAGGGCCGTGTGTCCTCGACCGCAATCCGTCAGGCTCTGGCCGACGGTGATCCCCGCCACGCCGCTGAAATGCTGGGGCACTGGCACCGCATCGACGGCCCTGTGATCAGCGGCGAACAGCGCGGCCGCGATCTGGGCTATCCCACCGCGAACATGTCCGTGGATGGCCTGCACCTGCCCAAACTCGGCGTCTATGCCGTGCTGGTCGAGGTCAAAGAAGGCCCCCACAAGGGCAACTACCATGGGGTTGCGTCCCTTGGCGTGCGTCCGATGTTCGGGGAAAACACCCCCAACCTCGAGACCTTTATCTTTGATTTCCAAGGGGATCTCTACGGCACGCACCTGTCGGTCGGGCTCGTGGACTACCTGCGCCCAGAATTGAAATTCGACGGGCTCGAAACGCTGATCACCCAGATGGATGCGGACAGCGCCAAGGCGCGCGAAATCCTGGCCGCCCTATGAAAGACCCGATCGACCGCAAGAAAATCCGCTCCCGCTTCTGGGAACGCTTTGCACTGGACAAGCTGACCGACACCGAATGGGAAGCCCTGTGCGACGGCTGCGGCAAGTGCTGCCTGAACAAGCTCGAAGATCCGGACACAGGTGAAGTGGCCCTGACCAAAGTGGCCTGCCGCCTTCTGGACGATCAGACCTGCCGTTGTAGCCAGTACCCGATCCGCCACCAATTCGTGCCCGAGTGCATCGTGCTGAAACCTGACACACTGGACCAGCACGCCTACTGGATGCCCGAGACCTGCGCATACCGCCTGCTCTGGCAAAAGAAACCCCTGCCCGAATGGCACCCTCTGCTGACCGGAACGCCGCAATCGGTTCACGACGCAGGTGTGTCGGTACAGGGCTGGACAGTCCCCGAATTCGAGATCGATGAAGAGGACTGGGAAGACTATATTATCGAGGAGCCCACCTGATGTACCTAGCCTCTGACAACACCGGCCCCATCCATCCCCAAATCATGGAGGCGCTGACAGAGGCCAATCAGGGCTACGCGCTTCCCTACGGCAACGACCCCTACACCGCCCGCGCGATCACCGCGATCCGAGAGCTGTTCGAAGCCCCGCAGGCCGAGGTTTTCTTTGTGCCCACCGGCACCTCTGGCAACGCGCTGGCCCTGTCGACCCTGTGCCAACCCTACGAGTCTGTGCTCTGTACCGCCGCCGCCCATATCCACGAGGATGAATGCGGCGCGCCAGAGTTCTACGGCGTGGGCAAGACCTATCTGGTCGGCGAAGGCGATCTGATGGACCCTGACGCCCTTGGCGCCTTGATCACCGACCTGAACGAAGGCGGCGTCCACTCGGCCCAACCCGGCGCAGTCAGCATCACCTCTGTCACCGAGCGCGGGCAGCTCTATGAATTGGACCGGATCGAGTCGCTTGCCACCATCGCACATGCAGCTGGCCTGCCCGTGCATCTAGACGGCGCCCGCTTCGCCAACGCCTGCGCGGCGCTGGAGGTGTCTGCAGCGGAAATGACGTGGCAGTCGGGCGTGGACGTCGTGACCTTTGGCGGGACCAAAGCGGGCTGCATGGGCGTCGAGGCTGTCATCTTCTTTAACCCCGATCGCGCCCGAGGCTTTGCCGCACGGCGCAAGCGCGCGGGACATCTGTTCTCGAAGAACCGCTTTTTGGCAGCGCAAATGCTGGGTTTCGTGCGCAACGACTTGTGGCTGCAGCTGGGGGCCGCCGCGAACGCACGCGGTCAATATCTGGCCGAAGCGCTCTGCATGGATGCCCGTATCCAATGGCCCTACGCCCCCCGCGCCAACATGCTTTTCCCCAAACTGCCGCGCAGCGTGTTGCAGGGGCTTGGCGCGGCGGGTGTCGCCTTTAACCACTGGGGCAACCGCGATCACGGGGCTCCGGACGAGATGCTGCTAACCCGCTTTGTCTGCGACTGGTCAGTGCCCTATGACGAGCTGGACAAGTTTCTGGCTGTGCTGAAAGCCAGCTAAAACGCGTTTCCCCGCCGGTGGTTTGGCGTCGATGTGCCAAAGCCTCCGGCGGGGGGTATTTATCCCAAGAAAGAGCGTTAGCTCAGGACACCTTCGCGGCGGAACAGAGCGCGGAGGTCGGCTTTGGGGCGTGGGCCCATGTGGCCAATGACTTCGCGGGCGGCGATGCAGCCCATACGACCAGAGGTGGCGAGCGTTGCCCCTGTGGCAAGGCCGAACAGGAAGCCAGCTGCGAACTGATCTCCTGCGCCGGTTGCATCGACGGGGGTGACCTTTTCCACGGGGACGTCCACGCGGGTGTCGCCTTGCAGGATGCTGACGCCATCGCCAGAGCGGGTGCAGACCACCAGCGGATTCTTGGCCGCGACGCGGGCCAGAGCGGTGTCCAGATCCTCGTCTTCGTACAGGGCTTTGATCTCGGCTTCGTTGCCGATCACGAAGTCGAGCTCGCCGATCAGGCGCTGGAAATCCTCGCGGTGGCGGTTCACGCAGAAGGGGTCAGAGATCGCGATGCCCGCTTTGCCGCCCGCCGCCTGACAGAGTTTGGCCGCGCGCTGGAACGCTTCTTTGCCCTTGGGCTTGTCGAACAGGTAGCCTTCGAGGAACAGATATTCAGTGTCCGAGACGATGGCTTCGTCCACGTCCTCTGGGCCGACTTCGGCAGAGATGCCGAGATAGGTGTTCATCGACCGCTCACCATCGGGCGAGACAAAGATCATGCTGCGCGAGGTGGGCAGCTCGCCCCCTTCGACCGGCGCATTGACGAAATCAGTACCGCCGACGTCCATCTCTTGGGCGTAGAACCGGCCCAGAGCGTCATCGCGCACACGGCCGATAAAGGCCGCCCGCAGACCCAGTTTACCCGCCCCTGCGATGGTATTTGCGACCGAGCCCCCGGGGGCCTGAGTGCGCTCTTTCATGGAGGCGTACAGCAGTTCGGCGCGCTCGCGCTCGACTAGGGTCATGATGCCCTTTTCGATGTCCATCATCTCGAGGAAGGTGTCGTCGGACTGGGTCAGCACATCGACGATCGCGTTGCCGATGCCGACAATCTGGTATTTTTTCACGGGTCAGTTCCTTTGGGTCAGAGGACCTTGTCCTCGAATTGGCAGAGGTCTCGGATGATGCAATTGCCGCATTTGGGCTTGCGCGCCACGCAGACGTAGCGGCCATGCAGGATCATCCAGTGATGGGCGTGCTGCTGGAAATCGACGGGCACGTTATCCTCGATCGCGCGCTCTACGGCGACCACGTCCTTGCCCGGGGCGATGCCGCTACGGTTGCCCAAACGGTAGATGTGCGTGTCCACCGCCTGAGCCGGATAATGCCACCACATATTCAGCACCACGTTTGCAGTCTTGCGCCCCACGCCCGGCAGGCTCTCCAGCGCGGCGCGGGAATTGGGAACCTCGCCGCCGTACTGGTCCACCAGAATGCGGCTGAGCTTGATGACATTCTTGGCTTTGTTCCGATACAGACCGATGGTCTTGATATGCTCGATCACCGCCTCTTCGCCCAAATCCAGCATCTTTTGCGGGGTGTCGGCGATTTCGAACAGCTTGGCCGTCGCCTTGTTCACGCCAGCGTCCGTGGCCTGAGCCGACAGCGCAACGGCCACGACCAACGTGTAAGCGTTGACGTGGTTCAGCTCGCCCCTGGGCTCGGCTTCGGCTGCCTGAAAGCGCGAGAAGATCTCGCGCATTGTCATGTAATCGAGTTGTTTGGCCATGCTTCCTCATGCCCCGAGAATTTCATTTGCGCAACATTCGGGTCGCCCGCTGATGCACATTCATGGCACAGATGGCCCAAGATCGACAGGAGGCAACTTGGTGGACAGTTCTTATCATTACGGCGCCATGCGCAGGGCGATTGATCTGATCGACAGCGCCGAGGGACCCTTGACCCTAGAGGGACTGGCCGAACGGATGGACATGAGCCCCGCGCACTTCCAGCGGCTGTTTTCGGCGTGGGTCGGCATTTCGCCCAAACGCTACCAGCAGTACCTGCAACTGGGTCAGGCCAAACGGATGCTGTCAGAGCGCATGACAACGCTGGCGGTCGCAGACGAGGTCGGCCTGTCCGGGTCCAGCCGTCTGCATGATCTGTTCGTCCGGTGGGAGGCCATGAGCCCCGGTGATTTCGCCCGTGGCGGCGAGGGGCTGGTGATTGAATGGGACTGGTTCGACAGCCCCTTTGGCCCCGCGCTGGTCATGGGGACAGAGCGTGGCATTTGCGGGCTGGCCTTCGGGTCCGAGATGGGGCGCGACGTGGCCTTTGACGATCTGGCGAAGCGCTGGCCCAAAGCGCAGTTTGTACAAAGCAGCGACAGAATCGCCCCCCTCTTCGACGCTGCCATGGCGGGCCGCGGGGAAACGCGCCTTCACATGATCGGAGCCCCCTTCCAGATTAAAGTCTGGGAAGCCTTGCTGAACATCCCCGAAGGCCACGTAACAACCTACTCCGAAATCGCGACCCGCGTGGGGTCGCCAAAAGCGGTTCGCGCTGTGGGCACCGCCGTGGGCCGGAACCCCATCAGCTATTTGATCCCATGCCACCGCGCCCTGCGCAAAAGCGGCGAGTTGGGAGGCTATCACTGGGGCCTGCCTGTCAAACGCGCCATGCTGGCATACGAGTCCGCGCGGGCTGACGCAAATATAGCGGAAAAGTGACGGGCAAAGGCTTGCCTAAACACCTTCATGAAACTTTCCTGCGCCTCTGGCATTAGGATATAGACAGATCAAAAGGGCGTATCGCCCGTGAAGGAAGAGGCACTGCCATGAAGAACCGCATTATTATCGCAACCGCAATGACCGCTCTGATGGGCTTGTCGGCATGTACCGATCCCGCCTACCTGAACAGCGGTGGCGGCTATCAGGACCCCAATGCCCGTGCCAAGCAAGGCGCGCTGGCGGGCGCGGCGATCGGTGGTCTGGCGGGTGCGATCACCGGCGGCGACGACCGTTCGGACAAACTGCGCGGTGCAGCCATCGGCGCGGCACTGGGTGCCGGCGCAGGTGCCATCATCGGCAACCAGCTGGACAAGCAGGCGGCTGAGCTCCGTAACAGCATGAACAACAGCGCGATCGACGTGACCAACACCGGTGACCGTCTGGTTGTGACCATGCCCCAGAGCATCCTGTTTGCAACCGACAGCACCGCCGTCAGCGGCGCACTGCGTGGCGATCTGGCCGCTCTGGCAAACAACCTGAACAGCTACCCCAACTCGCGCGTGCAGGTCATCGGTCACACCGACAACGTGGGCGACGCAGGCTACAACCAAGACCTTTCGCAGCGCCGCGCATCGGCAGTTGCAGACGTGCTCTTCCAGAACGGCGTGTCCTACAGCCGCGTGTCGACCATTGGCCGCGGCGAAGATGCACCGATCGCGACCAACCTGACCCCCGAGGGCCGCGCAGCGAACCGCCGCGTCGAAATCGTCATCATCCCGAACAACTGATAGGCTACTTCGCCTGTCGATTTTCAAAGCGCCCGGCCAATTTGGTCGGGCGTTTTTGCGTTGGTCTTCGCCTATGCGTCAGAGCGCTGAACCCCTGCGAAAATTGATCTGGAGCGGCGCATCACTCGGCCTATCTATAGGAGGAAACGTATTTTAATTCAGAGGCTTCCCAATGTCCGATTCCACAATTCTTTTGCTGTCCGGCTCTCTGCGCAAGGGCTCTTACAACCGTATGCTTTTGGCCGAGGCCAAGCGCGTTTATGGCGATGCGACCTTCCTTGAAGGCGACCTGAAGCTGCCCCTCTATGATGGGGACGACGAAGAGGCGAACGGCGTGCCAGACGCCGTCACGACACTGGCTGATCAGATCGCACAGGCCGATGCGGTCATCCTGTCCTCGCCCGAATACAACAAAGGGATCACTGGCGTACTGAAGAACGCGCTCGACTGGCTGAGCCGCACCAAGACAAATCCGCTTGCCGATAAACCGGTGCTGGTGATGTCCGCAAACATGGGCCGCACGGGCGGCGAGTCTGGCCAACTGATGACCCGCACCTGCTTGGTTCCCCACCAAGCCCGCATCATCCCCGGCCCCCTGCTGACCATCGCCCAAGCGCATGAAGCGTTTGACGACGAAGGGCACTTGAAGAACGAGATGTCTCAGAAGATGCTGTCGGGGCTGATTGATCGCCTGAAAAAGGAAATCGCCCTTGGCTAACGCCACCACCCTGACCGATATTATGGACCCCGCCCGCGCTCAGGCGTTGGCGGCAAGTCTGGGGATGCCCGACATCGCGGAAACCATGCCGCCCTTCTTTCATCAGATCTACTTCTGGGATCCGGTCGAGAATGCGGGGCTTGGGCGTGATGGGCATCCCAAAGTCGGACAGGGCATTATGCCTGACATGGGACTGCCGCGTCGGATGTGGGCGGGCGGCCGGCTCGAATTTCACGCTCCGGTGCACCTTGGGCAAACCGCCGAGAAAACAACAGCTGTAGACAAGACCGCGCACAAACAGGGGCGCTCTGGTCCCTTAGGGTTTGTCACCCTCCGCCACGACATCCGCCAGAATAACAAGCTTTGTGTCACAGAGTATCAGGACATCGTCTACCTGAACGACCCTGAGCCGGACGCGCGTCCCGCGACACCGCCGATGGCGCGCGATGACGGCGAGATCCTGCTGGAACGCAGTTTCTCTAGCACCGATCTGTTTCGCTATTCGGCGCTGACCTTCAACGGTCACCGTATTCACTATGATCTGGACTACTGCCGGGAGGTGGAGGGCTATGACGGGCTTGTGGTTCACGGCCCGCTGTTGGCGCAATTGCTGATGCTGCTGGCCGAGCGCGCTCTTGGTCCCCTGACATCATTTGAGTTCCGCGCCACGGCCCCTGCCCTGCATGGTGAACACATCGCCTTTTGCCTTGGGACCGATGGCGCAATGTGGGTACGCGGACCAGACGGACGCCAATGCATGCAAGCCGTAGCCCGCATCTAGGCCAGCAAGAAGTTCAAAAGCTTGCCATTGCGGTCCAGCGCATCGATCACGTCGAAATGGTGCCGCCCATCCGCAATCTCGAGCCCACAGTCCCAAACCCGCGCGAGCTTGGCCGCTTGTTCGATAAATGCGGGGCGCTCTGCTCCGCCAACCCAGACAGTGACGGGCACATCCGGCTTGGCCAAGGCGACGGGGCTCTCTCGCAGAGCTTCATCCGCATCAATCCGTAGGATTTCGTTCATTGAGGTATGCATCAGTGGCTCTAAGTCCGCCACGGGCGAAATCGGAACGACCCGCCGGATACGGTGCATGACGCTCGCAGGTAGCAAACCCGCTGCGGCGCGCGCCACCAGATGCCCGCCCGCACTATGTCCTGTCAGAACCAGCGGTCCTTTTGACGTCTCGGCTATTTGGGTGACGACTGATGCAATCTCTGCCCCGATCTCGGCAATGCGCGCTTCGGGACATAGGGTGTAGCTTGGCATCACCACGGCCCACCCGCGCGCGACAGCGCCAGACGCCAGATGCGACCACGTGGACTTGTCAAAGGCCTTCCAATAGCCGCCGTGGACAAAGATCAGTGTGCCCTGCGCAGGACCATCGGGCAAAAATAGATCGTACTTCTGGCGCGCACCCTCGCCGTAGGGCCGATCCAGCCGCGACAAACCCGAATGCGCGATCCGAAACGCCTCTGCCTGCGCATTCCATCGCGCGGGAAAGGAACTTCCGTCCGGAATAAACGCTGTGTTCTCGTATGCACGATCCAAGTTCATACCTGACACTCCTGTTCGCTGGACAAGTGTAGCGAGGCCTGCTTCTGCTATGCCAGCGGAAAATGAAATACGAATGCCAACGGAGGCTCTTATGACCACATCGCCCCTCTCCGAACTTCTGGCGGATCCCAGCCTGATTGCCACCCAAGCCTATATGGCCGGAGACTGGGTGCACGGCGCAGGCGGTCAATTCGAAGTGACCAACCCCGCCACCGGCGAAGTATTGGCAATGGTCGCCGACGTGACCCGCGAACAAACCGCCGACGCCGTCGAAAAAGGCCGCCTCGCCCAAAAGGAATGGGCCGCCCGCACCGCCAAGGACCGCTCGAATGTGATGCGCGCGTGGTTCAATCTGATCATGGAAAACCAAGAAGACCTGGCCAAGATCATGACCGCCGAGCAAGGCAAGCCCTTGGCCGAGGCGCGAGGCGAGATCAGTTATGGCGCCAGCTTCATCGAATTCTACGCCGAAGAGGCCAAGCGCATTCTGGGTGAGATCATCCCCGGCCACCAGCCCGACAAGCGCATCCACGTGCTCAAGCAGCCCATCGGTGTCGTTGGCTCGATCACGCCTTGGAACTTCCCCACCGCGATGATCACTCGCAAGTGCGGCCCCGCCATCGCGGCGGGCTGTTCGTTCGTTGCGCGCCCCGCCTCGGAAACCCCGCTTTCGGCGCTGGCTCTGGCCGTATTGGCCGAACGTGCGGGACTACCCAAGGGCATCCTGTCGATCCTGCCCGCCTCGGACGCCGCTGGCATCGGTCAGGAATTCTGCGAGAACCCGAGCGTGCGCAAGCTGACCTTTACCGGCTCGACCGGCGTGGGCCGCATTCTGCTGCGTCAGGCCGCCGATCAGGTCATGAAGTGCAGCATGGAGCTGGGGGGCAACGCGCCCTTTATTGTCTTTGACGACGCCGATCTGGACGCCGCGGTCGAGGGCGCGATCGCCTGCAAGTTCCGCAACAACGGCCAGACCTGCGTCTGCGCGAACCGCATCTATGTGCAGGGCGGCGTGTACGACGCCTTTGCCGAGAAACTGCGCGCCAAGGTCGCCGCGATGAAGGTTGGCAATGGTCTGGAAGACGGCACCGATCTGGGCCCGCTGATCACCGAAAAGGCCGTGGAAAAGGTCGAAGACCACCTGCAGGACGCCGTATCCAAGGGCGCGACCGTGATCCTTGGGGGCAAGCCCCACGAAAAAGGTGGCACCTTCTACGAGCCGACAATCGTGACCGGCGTGACTCAGGACATGAAGGTGTCGAAAGAGGAAACCTTTGGCCCCTTCGCACCCCTCTTCCGCTTTAGCGATGTGGATGACGTGATCGAAATGGCGAACGACACCATCTTTGGCCTCGCCGCCTATTTCTACGCCAAGGACCTAAGCCGCGTGCACAAGGTTTCCGAGGCGCTGGAATATGGCATCGTGGGCGTGAACACCGGCATTATCTCGACCGAGCAAGCGCCCTTTGGCGGCGTGAAACAGTCGGGTCTGGGCCGCGAGGGCAGCCACCACGGTATCGAAGAATATCTCGAGCTGAAATACGTCTGCCTGTCGGTCTAACCCAGCAGGCGCGGCACCTCAGCCGCCAGTAGATCAAAGACCAGCCGGATTTTTCGGCTGGTCTGCAGCTCTTTGTGAGCGACCAGCCAGACGGGATAAGAGATCGGGTCCAGCCCGCAATCGACCCGCGCCATGTCTCGCGTTGAGTCCCCAAGCCACACCGGAACGATCCCCACGCCGAGCCCTTGCTTGGCCATTTCCCAATGCACCAGATGATCACTGGTTTGATAGGGGAAGTTCTGCGTGGTCACCCCCAGCCCCATCTTATTCAGTCCACCGATCAAGCGGTCGTTATGCTCCATCCCGATGAAGCTGGCGCGCTGCAGGTTGCCTTCGTCCCGCAGGTCCCCCAGCTTTTCCGCGTAATCCTCGGTCGAGAAGAGGTATCCGTAATCCTCGGTAATTTTGCGGGCGATCAGGGTATCGCCCTCGGGCGGCGCATTGCGCAGGGCGATGTCTGCCTCACGCCGTTGCAGGTCCGAAATATCGTTCTTGGCCACGATCTCGACCGTCAAATCAGGCGCTTTCTGGCGGATCAGCGGCAAGATGGGCGGCAGCAGATAAGCCGCGTAAATCTCGCTGGCAGTGATGCGGATTGTGCCCTCAATGGACTGGGATTTGCCCGTGGCGGTCAAAGACAAACTGCCTGCCGCCTCGGCCATTGCGCGGACATGAGCCAGAAGACTGTCACCGGACTCTGTCAGCTCCAGCCCACGCCCCACGCGGTCGAACAGGGCAATCCCCAACTCGTCCTCAAGAGCAGCCACCTGACGCCCCAAAGTCGGCTGCGTCATGCCCAAAGCGCGGGCGGCAGCGGACAAAGAGCCCTCTTCTGCGGTGACCAAAAACGCTCTTGCGTGGTTCCAGTCAAATTTTACGCGGGTCCAATCCATGCGAATCTGTATATGTCCGGTCTGAATTTCGATAATTTTTTAATGGACCGATTCTAGTTAATTTCGACTAAAGATCACACCATTCAGGACATTCTCAGATGAAATCAGTTTCGTACAAATCGTACGGGGCGCCGGATGTATTGCGGCTAGAGCTGCGTCCGACCCCCGAACCCAAGGCCAAAGAAATCCAGATCCGCGTTCATGCCAGTGCCGTGACCACCGCAGACTGGCGTCTGCGCGCGTCGGATTTCCCCGGTGGACTGTGGATCGTGGGACGGTTGATGTTCGGTCTCTTCCGGCCGCGCAAGCCCATCCTCGGGATGACCTTTGCGGGCGAAGTGACCGAGGTCGGCGCGGGCGTCACCAAGTTCAAAATGGGTCAGAAGGTCTTTGGCTTCTCTGGCGGTGGAGCCCACGCCGAATACCTGACCATCCACGAGGACCGAGCTCTCGCCGTGATGCCAGAGGGTCTGGACTATGCGGACGCGGCGGCAGTGCCCTTTGGCGGGCTTTGCGCGCTCGTGTTTCTGCGTGATGTGGCTGAACTGAAAAATGGCCAGCGCATCCTGATCATCGGTGCTACAGGCGGCGTCGGGGCCTATGCCACGCAGATCGCCAAGGGCAAGGGCGCACACGTAACTGCCGTATGTGGCAGCACTAGCGAGGAGCTGGCACAATCCCTTGGCGCAGATGAGGTCATCAACTACCACGAAACCGATCCCCTGTCGGGCAAAGACACCTATGATGTGATATTCGATTGCGTGGGAGCCAGCTCCTTTGCCACGGCGCAGAATGTGTTGAAGCCGTCAGGACTGTACGTCCCGCTGAATTTCGGCGTGAGGGAGTTGCGCCAGCTCATGACCCAGAAAAAAGGCGGCAAGCGCATGAAGCTGCACGTCAACGATGACACTGCGGAGGACATGCAGGAACTGACCGCTCTGATGTCCGAGGGCAAGGTAACCCCCGTTGTCGACCGCGTTTACGATCTGATCGACGTGTTCGAGGCACACAGCCGCGTTCAGACCCGCCATGCGCGCGGGACGGTCGTCCTGTCTCTTGGCTGAACAGCAAAGGGGCTCGGCGATCTGCCGAGCCACCTGTCATTCACCCTGAACAAGCGGTCACGCGTTGGCGTGGCCTTCGATCGACTGGCCCGCAGGCTTGGTCGATGCGATCTCAATGCGGCGCGGTTTCAGCGCCTCGGGGATTTCCCGTTTCAGGTCGATGTGCAGCATCCCATCGGTGTGGGTCGCGCCAACGACGCGGACATGATCCGCCAGATGGAAGCGGCGCTCAAACGCGCGGGTCGCAATGCCACGATGCAGGTAGGTGCGCGGGGTCTCTTCGTCGCCCTTGCGGGCCGAGACAACCAACGCCTTTTCCTTGACCTCGACACTCAGATCCTCTGCGCCGAAGCCGGCAACAGCGATTGAGATGCGGTAGGCATCGTCGGCAGTTTTTTCGATGTTATAGGGGGGGTAGGTCGGCTGCGGGGCGTCATTCGCCAGAACCCGGTCCATCAGGTCCGCAATTTGGTCAAAACCGACAGTGGCCCGATACAGGGGGGCCAGATCAAAGTTACGCATGTCATCCTCCGTAAAGCGATAACTGTGTTGCTGTGCCTTCCGTCATGGACAGGCAGGGGTGGGCGTGGACCCCATCATGGGCATCCACACAACACAATTTGGGAAGGGCTGATCAGGCTTTCAAGAGGGTCAGGGGCGAATGAATTTCGCGCCTGTGCCATTGCTATGCGTGTTCTGTCCGACGATCACATGGCGCGGCCCTTTGGCCCCCATCGTGTTGCGGACGTTGTCCATCTCCAGCTCTGCGCGGAGCTCGCGATAGGCCAAAGACAGGTCAGATCCCAATGCAACAGGATCGCCATTCACCTCGGCCTTGGCTGCGACGACTGACACAATTTTCGCACCATACGGCGTAATCTGGAAAATGGGCGCCCCAGAGGACCCGAAGTCCACATCACACGACAGGACGATCACGCCATCCTGCACGGACATCACGTTGCATACCTCTTGGAGAGAGGGCGCTTCGGCTCTGTCATAGGCGTAAGACACCACGCCGACCTCGGCACCGCGGTGCGGGAGAGGCGCAGTCGGGAAGGGCGTCACCTGTGTGTTTCGGATCGGCTGGACCAACTCAAGCAACGCCAGGTCCAGACGCACGCGCTCCGGGCCTTCGCTGCGATCGTAGCGATAAGAGGGATGGGTCACCGCACGGCGTATGCCGCGATAGGCCAGCGCCCGGCCATTCCGCCATCCCGCTAGAAACTCCATCTGGTCCAGATCGACGCGCTCACCGGTTTCTTTGTCGAACAGGCAGTGGGCTGCGGTCAGCACAAGGTCAGGCGCAACAAGGGCACCTGTGCAGAAACCTTTGCCGCCCACGTCCAGACGCCCCACGCCTTCCCAGCCGCGGCTGTCGACGCCAGTTTCCAGACGACGCAACTCTGTTTCGCTTGCTGCGTCGGCCGCAGTCATTCCGAAACAAAGCGCGATTGCTGCCAGTATGAAGCGCAAACCCAACCTCCACTTACACTCATCTTTCGCAATAATCTCAGGATGAGGCAAAAGTAGGGCGGGTTAAACCAAAATCGGGACTTCTCCGGGGCAAACACCCCCCATGGCACGCGGCAGAGGTCCGCCGGTCGCCCAATCCAAAAGCTCGACACTGTGAACAATCGGCGTCTTTGTGCCGGAGCCGATCTGCATCATGCACCCGATATTTCCGGCCGCGATGACGTCTGGTTGAATGGCTTCAAGGGTGCGCACTTTTCGTTCTTTGAGCTTACCGGAAATCTCGGGCTGCATCAGGTTGTAGGTTCCCGCGCTCCCGCAACACAAATGGCTATCTTGCGGTTCAAGCACCTGAAAACCAACTCTCTTCAACAGCTCTTTCGGCGCGGATTTCACTTGCTGACCATGCTGAAGGGAGCATGCCGCGTGGTAGGCAACCCGCAAGTCCTTGTTTTCGCCTTCGGGGATGTCGAGCTTGAGCAAAAGCTCGCTGATATCCATTGCCAAAGCGGAAACTTGCTCGGCCGCGGCAGACAGCTCACTGTTTCTGAACATGTGCCAATAGTCTTTGACTGTCGTCCCGCAACCGCTGGTATTGATCACAATTGCGTCCAAACCGCCCTGCTCGTATTCGCTCATCCATGCGCGGATATTTGCCGCCGCAGCGACATGGCTGTCGTTTTCACGCCCCATGTGATGCGTGAGAGCACCGCAGCATCCCGCATCTTTCGCGATCACCACCTCGCAGCCGAGTCTTCGGAGCAAACGTATAGTTGCATCATTGATGTCAGTGTTCAGCGCTTTTTGCGCGCAGCCTGTCATCAGCGCAACCCGCATCTTCTTTTTCGCAACGGGTTCGAAAGTCTGAGGCGCATCGTTGACGCTGACGGGTGGCACATATTTGGGCGCCATCTCAAGCATCGCTTTCAATCGTGGGTCAGGCACCAAGCCTTTGAACGGACGACCCAGTTTTGCCAAGAAAAGCGCGAACCGGAAGCGCGAGGGGTACGGCAGAATCTGCGCAAGCATCCAGCGCAGGGCGCGGTCGTGCCAAGGACGCGTATAGTTCTTTTCGATGTACGCACGTGCATGGTCAACCAGATGCATGTAATGCACGCCCGACGGACATGTGGTCATGCAAGCCAGACAACTCAGGCAACGGTCCACGTGGCGCACGGTTTTTTCGTCCGGCACGCGGTTGTTTTCCAGCATATCCTTGATCAGATAGATGCGGCCACGGGGGCTATCCAGTTCATCCCCCAGCACCTGGTAGGTCGGGCAGGTTGCCGTACAAAACCCACAGTGAACGCAGGTCCGCAGGACCTCGTTGGCGCGCTTGGTGCCTGGATCCTGAAGCTGTTCGTCGGTGAAAAAAGTCTGCATCAGTTGGCTCCCATCAGTCCGGGGTTAAAAATCCCCTTGGGATCAAATTTCGCGCGCAGGCCCTCGGCCAATCGCGCATTGACGGGCGTTTCCGGATGAAAGCGCGCTTGCCCTGCCCCACGCACCAAAGTCGCGTGACCAGCCACACCCAACTGCGATCTCACATCCGATGCCTCGGGCACCACAGCCCAAATCAAGCCGCCCCCCCAATCCATCTGAGCTTTGGTCGCGTCGATCACCCTTAAAACCTCGGGTCCGTCAGACGGCTTCACTGAGATTCGCCATAGATCGCCCTTGGCCCCGACAAACCCCGTCAGATCGCGCACATAGCCCCAACCGGCGGTCACCCGCTCTGCATCTGTTTCGACGTGTACATCTCCGAACCGGCCGAGCATCTCCTTCAGCTTGCCGGTCCGGTAGTCCACTTGCGCGCCAAAGCCCTCGACACGCACCATGGTCACTGGCGTGCCGTCCATCCCTTCGGTCAAATGTGCCGCGCCGGTCACGTCATAGGGCGACCCCAGCGCCGCCGACATCGCAGCAACGGCGTCATCAGGCGACAGACCATCAATCAGAACGCAACCCTGCGCTTCTGGCAAAGGAAGAACCTTCATCGACACTTCAGTCATTACACCCAATGTGCCGTGCGCGCCCGCCATCAGTTTGACCAGATCATAGCCGGTCACGTTCTTCATCACGCGACCACCATTTTTAACTGCGGTGCCAAGGCCATCCACATAGCGCACACCCAGCAGAAAATCGCGGCAGGCGCCCGCTTGGATACGGCGCGGCCCACTCACGTTCATCGCAACCACACCGCCAATCGTGGGCGCCCCATCAGTCCCGAGCACAGCACGTAAATCCGCAGGCTCGAAAGCCAACCGCTGCCCTTCGGCGGCCAGTGTCCCTTCAATCTCCCCGAGCGCTGTGCCCGCCTTCACCACCAGCGTCAGCGCGCCTGGTTCATATAACGAGATGCCCTTCAACCCAGACGTCTCAATGACATCCGTGCCCTGCGGCACGATCCCAGCAGTCCCGCCACCGCGAATCCACAAGGGCGCATCCCGCCCTGCAATCAGTTCGGCCAACTCGGCCTCTGTCTCAGGTCGCATATTCATCTTTGTCCAAATACTCTCGGGGGTGAATTGGGCCCTAGGCCCAAGAGGGGGCAGACAGCCCCCATACCCGGCTTCCATTCATTCGGCGGCGATTTTCACAGCGCGGCGCGCCTCGGACGACGCCAGCGGAAAGACCTTGGTGGGGTTTAAAAGCCACGCCGGATCAAACACGTCTTTCACTGCCATCTGAGCCTCCAGATCAACCGGATCGAACTGGTCCACCATCAAATCGCGCTTTTCGATACCGACTCCGTGCTCACCGGTCAGGCAACCACCGACCTCGACGCACAGTCGCAAAATGTCCGCGCCAAAGGCTTCACACAGTTCCAACTGACCAGGCTCGTTCGCATTATACAGGATCAACGGATGCATGTTGCCGTCACCCGCATGGAAGACGTTTGCCACGCCGAGCCCATATTGCTTCGACAGCTCGCCAATCCGGCGCAGCACTTCGGGCAGGGCCGAAACGGGGATTGTCCCATCCAAGCACATATAGTCGTTGATCTGCCCCATCGCGCCAAAGGCAGACTTGCGCCCCAGCCAAATCCGATAGGCCTCGTCTGCATCCGCTGCCTCTCGATAGTCCACGGGGTTGTGGGCGGCGGCGATCTCTTTGATCAGCCCCAACTGGTGCTGAATTTCCTCGGGGCTACCCTCGACCTCGATAATCAGCAGCGCTTCACACATGGGGTATCCCGCCTTGGCAAAGGCCTCGCAGGCCTCGATGCAAGGGCGGTCCATGAATTCGATCGCCACGGGCAACACGCCAGCCTTGATGATATCCGACACACAGGCCCCCGCGCCCTCGTTCGTGTCAAAGCCCATCAGCACTGGCAACGCCCCTTCGGGTTTTGCCAGAATGCGCAGGGTCGCCTCGGTCACGACACCAAGCTGCCCTTCGGACCCACAGATCACCCCCAGCAAGTCCAAGCCCGCCGCGTCCAGATGCGCGCCTCCGATCTCGGTGACGGTGCCGTCCATCAGCACCATGGTCACGCCCATCAGGTTGTTCGTGGTCACGCCGTACTTCAAGCAGTGGGCCCCACCCGAATTCATCGCGATGTTCCCTGCGATCGCACAGGCCAACTGCGAAGACGGGTCAGGCGCGTAGAAGAAACCATCTGCCTCCACCGCCACCGTGACACTCAGGTTCGTGCGTCCGGTTTGCACACGGATAAAGCGGTTGTCGTAGTCGGTCTCCAGCACCTCGTTCATACGCGCCACGCCAAGGATCACTGAATCTGCCGTTGGCAGCGCCCCACCCGCGAGCGAGGTTCCCGACCCGCGAGGCACCACAGGCACCCCCAGATCATGGCAAATCCGCAGCACCTCAGAAACCTCTTGGGTCGAGGCAGGCAACACCGCCGCCAAGGGCGGACAGCGGTACGCCGTCAGCGCGTCGCATTCATAGGCGCGGGTCTCGGACTCTTCGTGGATGACCGCATCTTCTGGCAAAACCTCGGACAGTCGCCTGACCAATTCTGCCTTCTTTGCCAGAATAGTGGGGTTTGGTGCTGGCATTTCCATAGCGGGCTCCTCCTCGACTTGGCGCGTCTGGTCAAAAAATATAACCAATTTTTCCATCTGGCAAGAACCAAGCGTCCAAACTACAGTGCAGGCATGACTTGGCTCGACCGTATCACCCTGTTTGAAATCGCAGATTTCTGTGCTGTCACCTTGATGGTGATCGCGTGGCTACTGATTGGCCTACGCATCGAAAATCCCGGAAAAAACCCAAGTGTTTCGGTACTTATGGCCCAGTATCGGCGCGAATGGCTAAAGCACATGGTAACACGCCAACCGCGAATCTTTGACGCAACGATCCTGAGCGGTTTGCGACAGGCGACCAGTTTCTTTGCGTCGGCCAGCATGATTGCCCTTGGCGGCGGGTTCGCAGCAATTGGCAACTCCGAACAGCTGCAAGGCGTGGCCGAGGATCTGACACTCGACACCTCGCCTGCTGTGGTGTGGGAAATCAAGATTCTGTTCATCATGGTCTTTCTGACCAATGCGTTCCTGAAGTTCGTGTGGTCCAACCGTCTCTTTGGCTACTGCGCTGTACTGATGGCCGCCGTTTCCAACGATCCAAACGACCCAACAGCCTATGTCCGCGCGGACAAGTCGGCCTCTTTGAACATCAGCGCCGCACGCGCATTCAATCGCGGCCTGCGGTCGGTCTACTTTTCGCTTGGCGCCAGCGCGTGGTTGCTCGGCCCTTGGGCCCTGTTTGGCGCGACGGTCTTTACGGTGAGTGTGTTGTGGCGGCGCGAGTTTGCCTCAAAATCCCGCCAAGTCCTGATGGATACCAGCGACGGAATGCCCCCACCCACGGGCTTGTGAGAGTTGAAAGGCCAAGACTCATGTTAGGGTCTGGCCATGCTCAAATCCGCGATATTCCTCTCAATTTTCCTATCTATGCCCTTGTCGATTCCTGCTCTAGCGGGGGAGGGTAAGGTGGAAAAGGCGACTGCCAAACCATGGGAATGGGATGGCGGATCGAAGTGACGGTGCGCCACGAAGACACGGGATGGCAGCATTATATCGACTACTGGATCGTCGAAACTCAGACGGGTCAGGAAATCGGTCGGCGCAAGCTCTTGCATCCACATGTAGATGAGCAACCCTTCACGCGATCGCTGTCCAGCCTGAATGTGCCCGACGGACTGCGGCGGGTCTATATCCGCCTGCACTGCAAGCGTGATGGGCTATCGAAAACGCGTTACTTGGTAAAGCTACGGAACTAAGTCAGGCTCAGTTCCGCCCTTCGCGCAGCCATGCCCCGATCACCAGACCAGAGATCACCAAGAGCACCATCCAAGCCGGCAGCAACGGGACACGGCTAATATCACGTGCCTCTGACGCATCCCGCGGCGTGAGACCAATCCAGCCACGCCCGATCGCAGGACGACCCGGGCGCACGTCGCGGATCGAAGGAAGGCCATCAGTCATCCGCCAGACGCCCCCACCCGTGGCAGCCAAAACAGGATCAAGCAGCGCACCGCTGGCAATTGTCTCTTCGAACTCGCGGGGTGCCGCAGGGCCAAGGCCAATGACGATCTCGTGCTCACCTTCTGCCAGACGATAGAGCCCCATTTCATCGCCTGTGATCAAAGCCTCGTAGTGGCCCGGAGACATTTCTTCGAGAATGACTTCGCTTTCGGTTCCGTCGGGCGCTGTGACCGTCACCGCACCAACGTCTCCGGTCAGGGATCGCCTGACGATGCGAATTTCCTGACCAATGGCTTCGGCGGTTAACGATTCCTCTTCCAGTTCAGGCTCGCCCATCATCCAGTGCGCCAGACGGCGCAGCAGTTCCAGTTGGGGTCCGCCCCCTTCGAAACCGCGCCCCCAGAGCCAAGCTTGATCGGACGCAAGCAGCGCAACACGCCCCTCTCCTACACGATCCAGAATCAAAAGCGGCAGGTCATTGATGCCCGACATCACCACATCGCCGCCTTGGGGATCGACCTCAATCTGGCGCAGCCAACGGCCCCAATCCGGATCGACGTCAAGGGGTGCGAGCCCCTCGGTTACGGGATGGCGTTGTCCCGTTTCAGTCACACGGGGCACATAGGCCTGTTCGAGAACACGCGCTGTTGGCTCACCTGGCAGAACCTCTCCTAGAGGAGAGCGAAAGAGGCTTTCGGCACCGGCGTAGTCCGGCCCGGCCGAGACCAGAACCGCCCCACCGTTTTCGATGTAATTCCGAACGTTGTCCAAATAGAGCGCAGGAAGGATGCCCCTCCGTTTGTAGCGGTCGAAAATAATCAGATCAAAGTCGTCGATCTTTTCCAGAAACAGCTCTCTGGTTGGAAACGCGATCAAAGAGAGTTCGGTGACCGGCACGCCATCCTGCTTTTCCGGAGGACGGAGGATCGTGAAATGCACCAAGTCCACCGAGCTATCGGACTTCAGTAGGTTGCGCCACGTCCGCTCGCCCGCGTGGGGCACGCCAGAGACCAGAAGGACAGACAATCGATCCCGCACGCCATTCATCTGAACGAGCGCGCTGTTGTTATGGTCGGTCAGCTCGCCTTCGGCGGCAGTGACCTTGAATTCGATGACGTTGCGCCCCGCATGGGACAAGGTCACCGGCAATTCCATGTCTTGCCCCACCGGCACCAGAACAGTCCGCGCCGGAGCGCCGTCAACGGAAACCGATAGCTCTGCGGGTCCAATTCCGCTTGGGACCGCGCCCTGATCTTCGACCCTTAGGGTTAGGGTAATTTCCTCTCCGAGGATCGCAAAAGCCGGGGCATTGCTTACCACCAGCCGCCGGTCCCAATCAGTTTCCTGACCGGACAGCATCAGATGGAGCGGCGCGGGCAAATCAGGCGCAGCGGGCAGATCATGAAGACGTCCATCCGAGAGCAGAATTGCGCCTGCGATACGGGCTTTCGGCTCTTCGGCGATGGCCTCGGCAAGGGCGCTCATCATTTGAGTGCCCGCGTTTTCAGTCCCGTCACCGACGGTAATCCGACGCACTTCAGTGTTGGGACGTTCAGCCAAGCGCTGCGCCATCGCTTCGGCGGCTTCAGCAGTCTGAAATGCCCGGTCCGACAGCCGCTGGCTGGCGCTGCGATCCTCGACCAACAATACGATATCCGAGAGTTGCGCCGCTGTTTCCTCTTGCAGCGCAGGCCCTGCCAGAGCCGCGGCAATGACGCCAAGGGCGAGCCCCCGCAAGATCCACCCAGAGAGCCGGCGGACATATGCCAGTGCTGTGACTGCCACGGCCAATGCTACCGCGCCATACACGATCCAAAGCGGGACAAGGGGTGCGAATGCGATTTCGTATGTCATTGACCCAACCTGTCCAACAGAGCAGGCACATGTACCTGATCCGATTTATAATTTCCGGTCAGCACATGCATCACCAGATTGACCCCGAACCGGAATGCCATCTCGCGCTGCCGCTCGCCTGTGTAACCCCGCCCGACCGTTCGCAAAGAGTAACCAGCATCGTCAATCGCCCAAGCGCTGGCCCAATCATTGCCGCCAACCACCACGGGTGTTACGCCGTCGTTCAGATCACGGAACGGCATACCCTCGATCTGGATGGCATCTTCGGGGGCGGCCTCCACCCAGACATCCCGGCTGCTGTAGCGGCCCGGAAAATCTTGCAGAAGATAAAAGGCGCGGGTCAGAACATGATCCTCGGGAATGGGTTCGAGCGGCGGAATATCCAAAGGCGCAGCCAGTTCCCGCAGCTTTTGGCCTTCGGGCGAATTGGCTCCGAAACGCGAGGTATCTGCATCTCGCGTATCAAATAGAACCATGCCGCCACCGCGAAGGTATTCGTTCAACTTTGCGTAGGCCGCATCGGACGGGCGCTGCTGTTCCGGCGTAATCGGCCAGTATAGCAAAGGGTAGAACGCAAGTTCATCCCTCTCCAAATCTACGGAACGTGGCTCGCTTGGCTCGACAGAGGTCCGGTCGAACAGCGTCCGAGACAGCCCGCGCATGGCGGCCAGCGACAGCGCATCCAGCGTCGCGTCTCCTGTCAGGATGTTGGCGAATGTCACCTCGCCCGCAGCCAGAATCTGATCGTCAGGAACCGAAGGCATGTCTTCTTGAGCACGGGTTTCGACCGGCACAGAGAGGATGAACAGCCCCGCAAGGGTTGCCGCGACCCCGCGGCGTAAACGGCCGCCCACAGCGAGTGACGCTAGCAAATCCGCCGTCAACAAAAGCGCTGCAAGGGTCAAAAAGACGCCTCCCAAGGGTTGTGAATCCGGCGCGACCAGAGGCTGAACAGTTACCGATGCAGGCCAGACGACAGGCGCCAAAATGGTATCCTCTTCGATCAGGTTGCGGGACAGGCGGCGACCCTCGGACTCATAAAGACCGGGACGTAGATCAGTTCCGAGAGGGCGCTCAAATAGGTTTGTGCCTGCCACGCCGGGCAAAGAGTCCCCGCTCTGAAGACGCCCGAACCCATCTAGGACCTGCGCAGGCTGCCAAGTTGTCCCTTCGAGTTGCGCTGCATCTGGCCGCTCTGTGCGCGACGAAATCGACAGCCGTTCCAGCATTTGGACAAACAGACCCGACAGGGGCAAAGAGCTCCATTCCGCATTTGCAGTCACATGGAAAAGCACAATTTGCCCCGCCCCATGCGCTTTGCGGGTCACCAGCGGAGTCCCATCTGCGAGGCTGGCAATGACCCGTTCGCTGAGCGTTGGATCAGGTTGCGCCATGACCTGGGAAGTCACGTCCACATCATCAGGCAAAGCCAGCCCGACAAAGGGGCTGCTGTCTGGGAACGGTGCAAGTGTTTTGGGATCGCCCCAACTCATTGCCCCGCCAACACTACGGCCCCCAGCCCTGAGACGAACGGGCAGCAAAGGATCCTCCGCGTCGCGCGAGACATCGCTGGCTGCCAGTCTGGGACCGGCAAAGCGGACCAGCTGTCCACCACCTTCGATCCACTCCAAAAGCTGCTCTTCTTCCTGCGGTGCAAGACGCGCCACGTCGGCCAGAATGATGCTGTCAGGGTTGGCCAGTAGGATATCTTCGAGACTACCGTCCAGCAAATCGGCGGTCGGTTCCAACGCTTGCCGCAGATAATGCAGCGGGGACAACAGATCGATCGCCTCGCGGTCGCGCCCGCCATCAATCAGAGCGACTTCGCGGCGCTGCATCCGGTCATCGGTGAGTGTTACCGCTCCCGCGCTGCGCAGGCCATCAATTGCAAATCGTCCAACGCGCGCCCGCAACTCGGTAGGTAAATCCATGTTTGTCGTTGCTTCGGTCGCACCAGCCTCGAATTGCGCGGTCGCAGTTCCAAGCACACGTTCGACACCAGACGGATCAGGGCCCAAAGCAGAGATCTGCATCTCTTCGGCTGCGCCAGGTCGAAGCCGCTCCGCAGTAAGCGCCACTTCGCCGCCCTCGGCCAAAGGAGTCCGAAGAACGACCGGAGTGCGACCTGTTTCGAAAACAGTCAGATTACCACGCGCGGCCAGATCCTCGGCCAATGTTCCACGGCCTTCATATTCCAGACCATCGCTCAGCCACCACGTCTCGAAATTTCCATCAGGCAACACCACGTCAAAACGCGGGGACCACGGGGCGGGAACCAAGCCCGGAAGCCCCTCGATCACTGCAGAGGCATCCTGAAAGGTGACCTGAGCGGGCGCGGTCAAAGACAGAACGGCCACCGATCTGCCATTGCGCCCCGCTTCAGCCAACATGGGCTCGAGCCGCGCGATGCGCCCACGCCAGTCTGCCGCGCTCGCCCATGTTGCATCCAGTACAACCAGCAATGGCCCGCGTCCGTTTTGACGAGAATCCGGATTCAGCACAGGACCAGCCAGACCAATGATCACCGCCGCAACTGCCAGCATCCGCAAGAGTAGCAGCCACCACGGGGTCTTGTCGCTCTGGTGTTCGTCGTCCTTGAGCCCAAGCAGCAACGAGACCGCAGGAAATTTGCGCCGTACAGGCGCAGGCGGCACAGCACGAAGCAGGAACCACAGCACAGGAAGCGCCAGAAGCCCCGCCAAAAGCCACGGTGCCGCGAATCCCAAAGCTCCGAAAACCGCCATTTATGTGCTCCCCTGCACGGCTTGATAGACCCACAACAAGGCCCCCTGCGCCGTTTCAGACGTGTGGTGATGTCCGACCATCCAGCCGGTCTGCAAGGCGACATCCGCCAGTTCCGCTTTGCGCTCTGCCAAACGCGAGAGGTAACGTTCTCTTAGCGTATCGGCCCGCAGCGTTTCATGGCGCACGCCTCCGCTCATGCTTTCGAAGATCGTGCGGCCTCGGAACGGAAATTCTTCTTCGGCCGGGTCGAGGACCTGTAAAAGCGCCCCACGAATGCCGCGGCCTGCTGCGCGGGTCAGCACCTTTTTCAGTGGCTCGATATCCCCCAGAAAATCAGAGACGATCAGCGCGCGGCTGTTCGGCACCATGGGCGACAGGTCAGGCACGCCATAGTCATCGGGGCGGTCCTGCACCAAGGCCCCTGCGATCCTCTCGAGTTGTCCAGTCCCGCGGCGCGGGGGCAACACCGCCCCCAAGGCCACGCGCTCACCGCCTCGTACCAACAGCACAGCGGTGGCCATTCCGATCAGGCGCGCGCGGTCTGCTTTGCTTGGCAGCCCCTGTGCACTGGCGAAGTTCATGGAACTGGCCTGATCCACCCAAAGCAAGGCGCTTTGTGCGATCTGCCATTCGCGCTGCTTGATAAATTGCTCTTCGCCCCGCGCTGAACGACGCCAGTCGATCATGCGTGCATCGTCACCAGTCTGAAGCTGTCGGTACTGCCAAAATGCTTCACCAGCGCCAGCGCGTTTGCGACCATGATCACCCAGTTGCACGTTGGCAGCCAAGCGCTCTGCACTGGCCAGCAACGGCGGATAGGCTGCCGCCAGAACCTCTGCGCGACTGCGAAGGTGGGGGGCCTCGGTCACGCGGCGGCCTCGTGCCCTGTGATACGGGCAACACCGCTGGCGATCACATCTTCAATCTGCTGCCCCCGCGCACGGGCGGCAAATGTCAGTTGCATCCGGTGACGCAGGACCGGATCCGCCATACGCGCCACATCTTCGGCACTCGGTGCGAGACGGCCGTTCAGCATGGCTTCTGCCCGGACGGCCAGCATCAGAGCCTGTGCCGCACGGGGTCCAGGGCCCCAAGACACATCCTGAATGACTTCGGGCAAAGCAGTGGCATCTTCGGGGCGGAATACCCGCACCAGATCCAGAATCATCTCGACCACACTGTCACCTACGGGCATCCGGCGGAGCAGCTTCTGGGCTGCGACCAGTTCATCGGCTGTAAAGATTTGACGCGACTGCTCTTCGGTTGCGCCGGTCGTGGCCAGCAGGATTGCCTTTTCGGTGTCGCGATCAGGGTAGCGTACGTTGATTTGAACAAGGAAACGGTCAAGCTGCGCCTCGGGCAGCGGATAGGTGCCTTCTTGGTCGATCGGGTTCTGGGTCGCCAGTACGTGGAACGGCGCGGGCAGTGATCGCGTCTCGCCGCCAATGGACACAGCGCGTTCCTGCATCGCTTGCAAAAGCGCCGACTGGGTGCGCGGGCTGGCACGGTTGATTTCGTCAGCCATGAGCAATTGGCAGAATACCGGCCCTTCAAGGAACCTGAACGCACGTCGCCCGTCCGCATCGGTCTCTAGCACTTCGGAGCCCAGAATATCCGCCGGCATCAGGTCCGGCGTGAACTGAACCCGCTTGCCGTCCAAGCCCATTACTGTCGACAATGTTTCGACCAATCGCGTTTTACCCAAGCCCGGCAAGCCGATCAGCAGACCATGCCCCCCGCAGAGCAAAGAGGTTAGCGTCAGATCCACGACACGCGTCTGTCCGATAAACCGTTTCGTGATCGACTCGCGGGCAAGAGCCAGTTTTTCCTCGAAGGTTTCGATTTCGGACACCAGATCGGCGGTTTCGGTCATGGTGTGGCTCCTGCTCTGGGGAATGCTATATACAGATAGGGTATCTCAGGATTCCGAAATGGCAAAAGGGAACTAAAAACACATGAGCGTGAAGCCATCCGCAGATGACATCGCCGCCGCTGCCCGTGCTGCTTCCAAAGGCGGTCTGCCTCCGATCCACAAATGGAACCCGCCCTTCTGCGGCGATCTGGATATGCGTATCGCGCGCGATGGCACTTGGTTCTACAACGGAACGCCCATCGGCCGCGCTCCGCTGGTGCGACTGTTTTCAACCATTTTGAAGCGCGAAGACGGGAAGTACTTTCTTGTGACCCCCGTAGAGAAGGTCGGCATTCAAGTGGATGACGCGCCGTTCGTTGCTATCGATTTTGATGTCACAGACTCGGATGGCCAACCGGTTTTGACCTTTGTCACCAATGTTGGCGACCGAACCAGCGCAGGAACAGCGCATCCGATCCGCGTCGTCCGTGATCCGGAAACGGGCGAGCCCGCCCCCTATGTGCACGTCCGGGACGAACTCGAAGCGCTGATTGATCGCAAAAGCTTCTATCGCCTAATCGACCGAGGGGAACACCGCGACCATAATGGAATGCGCTGGTTCGGAATTGTCTCTGGCACAGAGTTCTTCCCCTTCATTCCATCGGAAGAATTGGAATAATCGCAGGCCCGACTGTGCGCCATTGCCGCCTTCACATCATCAGGACCAAGAGTATGCTTGGGCCGTCTCGTCCACCTGATCGGAGCGCAGCAATGATCCACCCGAAATACGCCCCATACCTGTTCAGCCTGTTCCTGTCGGGCATGATGTCCTGCCTCGTCTCGGGAATCGCGACGTATCGCGCCTTGGGCTTTGTCCCAAATTTTGGCGCAGAGTGGATGGGCGCATGGGGCTCTAGCTGGCTGGTTGCCTTTCCGGCAGTGCTGCTGGTCGCCCCTGTGGCCCGCCGATTGGTCGCCTTGGTCGTCCGCGCACCTGACGCCGCCTGACGGGGATCTGGCCGCCTAGCAGGCCGGACGCAGGCCGGAATTCAGCATACTTGAAGCAGCTTCGATGTCGCGGACGGTGTGTTGGACCAGACGCGCGCGGGCATCCAGCTGTGTCCAGCCATGTCCACCGATTTCGTAACGATGCAGTTTCGCCTGAGCGCCCCAGATGTCCAAATAGCGCTCTGACGCGGATACGGGAACGATTGGATCATCCTCGGAATGGTGCAGGTGCACAGGTCCATCAAAGCGGTCCACCCCATTATACGGATCGAACGTCTTTGCATCGCGGATAAAGGACGCACCAACACCCTGCCCGTCAAAATCAAACAGCTCTGATTCCGGGTTCGCGGGCAGCGGGTCCCCCATGATATGGCCCGCGGCGATGTCCTCGACGAAGCTAGCAGCAGGTGCCCAAAGAGTGAGAGACTTGACCAAATCTGGCCGCTCACCAGATAGAACGGCTGCGGCCATCCCGCCGAGCGAGTGTCCGACCACGTGAACCGGCCTGCCGCTGCGCCGCTTGAGCGTTTCCAACACCACTTCAAGCTGGCGCACTTCGTCCGAGGCGTAAATCTCGGAAAAGTCGCCATCGCTCTCTCCGTGGCCCAGACGGTCAAAGGTCACAACCGCAAACCCCTCATCGTGGAGTGCCCGCGCCAACTGCACAAACAATCGGCCTGTCCCATAGCGATTGCTCGAAAATCCGTGGTTCAAAACCACATAATCGATCGGCGCAGGGATCTGATAAAAGCTGCCGCGAATAGTCAGGTCACGATGAATAAATTCAACACTTTTAGGAACGTTCAAAATCTGGCTCCCCCTCGAAATCACGGAAAGGTAACACCAATTTCACGTTATTGTTCCAGAACTTTCTTCAATTAGTGTGCTTCGGCCCAACTTTGCCCACGGCCCGCATCGACGATCAAAGGCACATCCAAATGGATAGCAGGCATTGCAGAGCTTTCCATCACATCCTTGGCGGTTTTGATCAAATCATCGACCGCGCCTTCTTCGACTTCGAACAGCAATTCGTCGTGCACCTGTAGCAGCATTTTTGCAGGCAGATCAGCAATCGCATCCGGCATCCGGATCATGGCGCGACGGATGATATCGGCAGCGGTGCCCTGAATCGGTGCGTTGATCGCCGCACGCTTGGCAAAACCGGCCCGCGGCCCCTTGGCCGCGATCTCGGGCGTGTGGATTTTGCGGCCAAACATGGTTTCGACGAACAGGTGCTCTTTGGCGAACTTCACCGTGTCGTCCATGTAGGCCTTGATGCCGGGGAACCGCTCGAAATAGCGGTCGATAAAGCCCTGCGCTTCGCCGCGTGGAATGCGCAGGTTGCGGGCCAGACCATAGCCGGAAATGCCGTAAATGACGCCAAAGTTGATGGCCTTGGCCTGACGGCGCACCTCGGGGGTCATCTCGTCCAGCGGCACGCCGAACATTTCGGACGCGGTGGCGGCGTGAATGTCCTGCCCCTCGCGGAAGGCTTCTTTCAGGCTGTCGATCCCCGCCACATGCGCCAGAATGCGCAGTTCGATCTGGCTGTAGTCGAGCGCGACCAGCACTTTGCCCTCGGGCGCGATAAAGGCCTCGCGGATGCGGCGGCCCTCTTCGCTTCGGATCGGGATGTTTTGCAGGTTCGGATCGGTTGAGGACAAACGCCCCGTCGCCGCGCCGGTCTGCATGTAGCTGGTGTGGACGCGGCCCGTGTCGGCGTTGATGTGGTCCTGCAGCGCGTCAGTGTAGGTCGATTTCAGCTTGGACAGCTGACGCCAGTCCAGAACGCGGCCGGGCAGTTCATGCTCGGTCGACAGGTCCTCCAGGATATCCGCACCGGTGGCATAGGCGCCGGTCTTGCCCTTCTTGCCGCCCTGATACCCCAGCTTGTCGAACATGATCTCGCCAAGCTGCTTGGGGCTACCCACGTTGAACTTCTCGCCCGCCAGTTCGTGGATCTCTTCCTCGAGCTGCGCCATCTTCTGGGCAAAGGCATTGGACATCCGGCTTAGGGTGTCGCGGTCCACCAGCACGCCCTCTCGCTCCATCTGGGCCAGTACAGGGACCAAGGGGCGCTCCAGACGTTCGTAGACACGTGTGACTTTTTCGCGGTGCAGTTCAGGCCGGAATTTGTGCCAGAGGCGCAGGGTAATGTCCGCATCCTCGGCTGCGTATCGGGTCGCTTTGTCCACCTCGACCTTGTCAAAGGTGATCATGGACTTCCCGCTGCCGATCAGCTCTTTGATCGGGATCGGCTTGTGTCCCAAATAGCGTTCGGACAGGGCGTCCATCCCGTGTCCGTGCAGACCGGAATACAACGCATAGGACATCAGCATCGTGTCCGCGATGCCCTGCACGGTGATCCCGTAGGTCTGGAAAATCTTTATGTCGTACTTGGCGTTCTGGAAGATCTTCAGAACGGATGCATCTTCGAGCACGGGTTTCAGCAGCGACAGGCAGGTGTCGAAATCCATCTGCCCTTCGGCCTTTTCCGCGCCGCCAAACAGATCGCCGTCGCCCTTGGTGTGGCCAATGGGAATGTAGCACGCCTTGCCCGCTTCGGTGGACAGGGAGACGCCGACCAAGTCGGCCACCATTTCGTCCAGTGCCGTCGTTTCCGTATCAATCGCCACATAGCCCTGCTGGCGGATGGCCGCGATCCACTCTTCCAGCTGCGCGGGGGCGGTCAGGCAGGTGTAGTTCTCGGGCTCAAAAGCAATATCCTCGACCGGAGCGGCGTCGGCTGCGGCAGGCACAGTCGGCGCTTTGTCCTCGATCACCGGCGCTTCGGCGTCCAGCGCGTCGGCGATGCGCTTGGTCAGGGTGCGGAATTCCATCTTGGCAAGGAAGCCGAGCAGTACCTCTGGATCGGGGTCGCGGATTTCCAGATCATCCAGCGTGAATTCCAGAGGGGTTTTGCAGTCCAACTCTACAAGCTTCTTGGACAGCTCGATCTGCTCTCGCTTTTCGATCAGGGTCTGGCGCCGTTTCGGCTGCTTGATCTCTTCGGCACGGTCGAGCAAGTCCTCGAGGCTGCCGTATTCGTTGATCAAGAGCGCTGCAGTCTTGATCCCGATCCCCGGCGCGCCGGGCACGTTGTCCACGCTGTCACCCGCCAAAGCCTGCACGTCCACGACGCGTTCTGGTCCCACACCGAATTTCTCCTCGACGCCTTCGCGGTCGATCAGCTTGTTCTTCATGGCGTCAAACATCACGACGCCATCGCCCACCAGCTGCATCAAATCCTTGTCCGAGGATACGATGGTCACACGTCCGCCCGCATCCCGCGCCTGATGGCAGAGGGTCGCGATAATGTCGTCGGCCTCGTAGCCCTCCATCTCCTCGCAGGCGATGTTGAACGCACGGGTCGCTTCGCGGGTCAGCGGGATCTGCGGGCGCAGGTCCTCTGGCATCGCCTCGCGGTTGGCTTTGTACTGATCGTACATGTCATTGCGGAAGGTGTGGCTGCCCTTGTCGAAAATCACGGCAAGGTGGGTCGGCGCGTCAGAGCCAGAGGTGCCCTCGACATAGCGCTGAAGCATGTTGCAGAAGCCGCTGACCGCCCCGATCGGCAGGCCATCCGACTTGCGGGTCAGCGGTGGCAGCGCATGGTAGGCCCGAAAAATGAAAGCGGACCCGTCAATGAGGTGCAGATGGCAGCCTTTGCCGAATGTCGTGCTCATGAATGCGCTCCTTCCTGCTGTTGGGTCCGGTAATGCCACGTCCAGAAGGCCTCTTCCAGCGCCGATGCAATGACACCGCATTTCCCTGAGGTGCGCCCCATTCGATTTACCAGAATCCGAGCGTGCCCATTTTCAGAAAGTTCGATTTCGATAATTCGGAAATTTGCGAATTATAAGCTCGCAGATCAAAATGCTCCCCGGCCAACACGCAGGGGCACCACATCTAGGATCACAATTCGCCAGACAAGAAGGCATCCAGATCATCCAGCCGATCCTGCCCCCAGAACTTCTCGGTCCCGTCCACAATGTAGAATGGCGAGCCAAAGACCCCCTGTGACACCGCCTCTTCCAGATTCGCGGCATAGGTCTCTGCCCCGACCAACAATCCGCTATCCGCGAGCTTGGGATCAAACCCGCAGGCCTCTAGCGCGGCGCGAACAACCCCATCTTCGGCAATGTCCTTTTCCTCGGCCCACGACGCCCGAAGAATCGCATGGACCAACGCGCCGACATCACCGGCTCCGGCGTTTTGCGCGGCGATGATCGCGTAGCTCGACGGAGCCGCATTTGTAGGCCAGAACATCGGGCGAAAATTAAACGGCAGTTTCGATTTCTTGGCCTGACGGGGCAATTCCTGCGCACGGTACTCAAGCCGCGCAGGATGTCGATCCTTGGGCGCGGCACCCCCCGTTCGCGGGAAAAGTGCCATGATGTCCAGAGGCTTGTACGTGATGCCCGCGCCATGTTTCGTGGCGATCTCTTCCAGACGTTGTCCGGCGAGGTAAGCATAGGGTGACAAGGTTGAAAAGTAGTAGTCGATATGCGGCATTGGAGCCCTCCCGTGCTTCCGTTGCTTGGCGTGAAGGTTACCGCGTGTTAAGCGAAGCCAACGTCACGAATCCGTCATAACTCCCCTTCTAGGACGCAGCTCATGCCCTCTCTCACCGAACCTAAGCTGATTTCTGGCAATGCCAACATGACCCTCGCAAAATCCATCGCACGTCGCATGTCGATGCACCGCGGAATGAATGTGGGTCTGGTCGATGCCCGTGTTGAACGCTTTAACGATGCCGAAATCTTTGTCGAGGTTTTCGAGAACGTCCGTGGCGAAGACATGTTCATCATCCAGTCGACGTCAAAGCCGGCGAACGACCACCTGATGGAACTTCTGATCATGGCTGACGCGCTGCGTCGCTCCTCGGCCGGTCGCATCACTGCAGTGATCCCTTACTTCGGCTATGCCCGTCAGGACCGCCGCACCAAGGCCCGTACCCCTATCAGCGCCAAGCTGGTTGCCAACATGCTGACCCGTGCCGGCATCGAGCGGATCCTGACCATGGACCTGCACGCTGCGCAAATTCAGGGTTTCTTCGACATCCCCGTCGACAACCTGTACGCCGCGCCGATTTTCGCGCTGGATATCCAACACCACTTCGGCAGCATGGAAGACGTCATGGTGATCTCGCCCGACGTTGGCGGCGTGGCCCGTGCACGTGAACTGGCCAAGCGGATCAACGCCCCGCTGGCAATCGTCGACAAACGCCGCGAGAAGCCCGGTGAAGTTGCAGAAATGACAGTGATCGGTGACGTGACAGGCAAGAAATGTATCATCGTTGACGACCTTTGCGACACTGCTGGCACCCTCTGCAAAGCTGCTGAGGTTCTGATGGACGCAGGCGCGACCGAGGTACACAGCTACATCACCCACGGCGTTATGTCCGGCCCTGCGGTCGAGCGTGTCAGCAAGTCGGTCATGAAGAGCCTCGTGATCACCGACACTATCGAGCCGACCCAAGCAATCCTCGATTGCCCGAATATCCGGATCGTTCCCACCGCCCCCGTGTTTGCGCAGGGCATTCTGAACATTTGGAATGGTACTTCTGTGTCGTCGCTGTTCGAAACCGATACGCTCGTTCCGATCTACGAAGGCCTGTATAACGGCAACGGCGCTTAATAGAGCTGCCAGTCATCCTCGTGTGGCAGGCTGCCAATGGCCTGCCACGACGCCCGAGCACGGGCGATACGGGTGTCCCCCCACGTGCGGAACACCAGATCAAATCCCCGAACAGTTATATTCTCGGCCGTGATCTCGACTCGCACGTTGGTGTCCGAGTCCAGATCCCACAGGGACAGACCGACCGTCACCGAAGGCGGGTCCTGATATTGCGCAGAAAATTTGATCTTTTTCACGCGGTCACGCGGGCCAGAGCCACGCCACATCTCTCCGCCCTCTTCGAAATCCGAAAAGAGCACAATATCGCCGCTGTCGATTCCGACCTGAAAGGTATTGAGACGCTTCATGCCACTTCAGATACCGCGTAACTTATTTAAATAAAACTAACCTTAGCCAGAAAAACTAAAAGGCCCGCCTTCTGAATGCAAGGCGGGCCTTTCGTATAGTTTTTGTCGGTGGACGTTAGTCCATCTGGTCGATCAAGTGCACCAGATCGGCAACAAAGCGTTCCAGACCGTGACGCTCTTCGTCCTCAGCCGCCTGCTCCATCCGTTCACGCGCCTCAGAGAGGATCGCTTCCAGATCGGGGCGGGCAACGTCGGCTGCTGCAAAAGCGCGCTCGGCGATCACCGAAACCGATTCAGCCGAAACTTCGACGAACCCGTGGGTCACAACGAAGTCTTTCGCTCCGCCTTCCAGCTCCGCCCGGAGGAAACCGGGACGGAGAGTGGTCAGCATCGGCTCGTGGCCGGGGCCCGCGGTCAGTTCGCCCTCGGCGCCGGGGATCAGTACTTCGCTGGCTTTGCCCGATGCGAGGCTACGCTCGGGGCAGACCAGATCGAATTGAACCATATCAGCCATTCAGGGCCTCCTTCCGCAGGGTTTAGGCAGCAGCTGCCAGCTTCTCGGCTTTTGCGATCACTTCGTCGATGTCGCCAACCATGTAGAAGGCTGCTTCGGGCAGGTGATCGTATTCGCCAGCAACAACCGCTTTGAACGACGCGATGGTTTTTTCCAGCGGAACCTGAACACCGTCCGAACCGGTGAAGACTTTCGCAACGTCGAAGGGCTGCGACAGGAAGCGCTGGATCTTACGCGCACGCTGAACGGTCAGCTTATCTTCTTCGCTCAGTTCGTCCATGCCAAGGATGGCGATGATGTCCTGCAGCGACTTGTACTTCTGCAGAATACCCTGAACGTCACGAGCAACCTGATAGTGCTCTTCACCAACGATACCCGGATCGAGGATACGCGACGACGAGTCCAGCGGGTCAACCGCGGGGTAGATGCCGAGTTCCGAAATCGCACGCGACAGAACGGTTGTTGCGTCGAGGTGTGCGAAGGTAGTCGCGGGTGCGGGGTCGGTAAGGTCGTCCGCGGGAACGTAAACGGCCTGGATCGAGGTGATCGAACCCTGCTTGGTCGAGGTGATGCGTTCCTGCATGGCGCCCATGTCGGTCGCCAGGGTCGGCTGGTAGCCCACCGCCGAAGGAATACGACCGAGCAGAGCCGAAACTTCCGAACCCGCCTGAGTGAAGCGGAAGATGTTGTCGACGAAGAACAGAACGTCAGTACCGGACTGGTCACGGAACTGTTCTGCCAGAGTCAGACCGGTCAGAGCAACACGTGCACGTGCTCCCGGAGGTTCGTTCATCTGGCCGTAAACCAGAGCAACCTGCGATTCCGACAGGTTGTCGGGCTTAATAACGTTCGATTCGATCATCTCGTGGTACAGGTCGTTGCCCTCACGAGTACGCTCGCCAACACCTGCGAACACCGAGAAGCCCGAGTGCACTTTTGCGATGTTGTTGATGAGTTCCATGATCAGAACGGTTTTGCCCACGCCGGCGCCGCCGAACAGACCAATCTTACCACCCTTGGAGTAGGGCGCCAGAAGGTCGATCACCTTGATGCCGGTCACCAGAATTTCCGAAGCAGTCGACTGCTCGATGAATTCGGGTGCAGGCTGGTGGATCGCACGGGTTTCGGTCGCGGCCAGTTCACCTTTTTCGTCGATGGGCTCGCCCACGACGTTGATGATGCGGCCCAGAGTTGCGTTGCCTACGGGCACCGAGATGGGCTGGCCAAGGTCAGTCACTGCCTGACCACGAACCAGACCTTCGCTGCCGTCCATCGCGATAGTACGCACGGTGTTTTCACCGAGGTGCTGCGCAACTTCCAGGATCAGACGCTTACCATTGTTGTCAGTCTCGAGCGCGTTCAGAATTGCCGGAAGGGCATCCTCAAACTGCACGTCAACGACAGCGCCGATGACCTGCGTAATTTTGCCGACTGCGTTTGCCATGTCGTTGTTTCTCCGATTTCCTTAGAGCGCCTCAGCGCCCGAGATAATTTCGATCAGCTCGTTCGTAATGACGGCCTGACGCGAGCGGTTAAATTCGATGGTCAGCTGGTCAATCATGTCGCCCGCGTTGCGGGTCGCGTTGTCCATTGCCGACATACGAGCGCCTTGCTCCGATGCACCGTTTTCCAGCAGAGCAGCAAAGATCTGGGTCGCGACGCCGCGCGGCAGCAGGTCAGCCAGAATGGCCTCTTCGCTGGGCTCGTAGTCATAGAGCGGACCGGTTTCCTCGGCAGTCGCTTCGAACTGCGCGGGGATGATCTGTTGTGCGGTCGGGATCTGCGAGATCACCGACTGGAATTGGGCGTAGAAGATGGTCGCTACGTCGAATTCACCAGCATCGAAACGCGCCAGCACGTCCTTTGCGATCGTCTGTGCGTTGTCATAACCGATACGCTTCACCTCGGAGAGGTCCACGTGGCCGATCATGAGATCACCCAGATCACGCTTGAGCTGTTCGCGGCCTTTTTTGCCGACAGTCAGGATCTTGACCGTTTTGCCAGCTGCTTTCAGTTCCGCTGCCTTTTGACGGGCCAGTTTCACGATCGAGCTGTTGAAGCCGCCGCAAAGACCACGTTCCGCGGTCATCACGATAAGAAGTTGTACTTGGTCCGACCCGGTCCCCGCCAGAAGGCGGGGTGCCGTGTCAGAACCACCAACCGATGCTGCAAGGCTTGCCATGACAGCATTGAAACGCTCCGAGTAGGGGCGTGCTGCCTCGGCTGCATCCTGTGCCCGCCGCAGTTTTGCGGCGGCCACCATTTGCATGGCCTTGGTGATCTTGCGCGTGGATTTCACGCTCTCGATCCGGTTTTTGAGGTCCTTAAGGCTTGGCATAATCCAGTCCTTTCGGGCTTATGCGAAGGTCTTGGCGTATTCGTCGAGAACCGCTTTGATCTTGTCCGCTGCATCACCTTTGATCTTGGGATCTTCGTTGGTGATCCAGTCCAGAAGGTCTTTCTTCTGGGTGCGCAGGAACTTCAGCAGGCCAGCTTCGTAGCGGCCAACGTCTTTTACTGCGACGGTGTCCAGGTAACCCTGAGTACCGGCAAAGATCACGCAGACGATTTCAGCGTTGGTCAGCGGTGCGTACTGAGGCTGTTTCATCAGCTCGGTCAGACGCGCACCACGGTTCAGCAGCTTCTGGGTTGCGGCGTCGAGGTCCGAGCCGAACTGAGCAAATGCAGCCATTTCGCGGTACTGAGCCAGTTCCAGCTTAACCGGACCTGCAACAGTTTTCATTGCGTTGGTCTGAGCCGACGAACCCACACGCGAAACCGACAGACCGGTGTTCACCGCAGGACGGATGCCCTGGTAGAACAGGTCAGTTTCGAGGAAGATCTGACCGTCAGTGATCGAGATCACGTTGGTCGGAATAAACGCCGAAACGTCGCCGCCCTGAGTTTCGATGATCGGCAGCGCGGTCAGCGAGCCTGCGCCGTGATCGTCACCCATCTTCGCCGAACGCTCGAGCAGACGCGAGTGTAGGTAGAAAACGTCGCCGGGGTACGCTTCACGTCCCGGGGGACGGCGCAGCAGCAGCGACATCTGACGGTACGACACAGCCTGCTTGGACAGGTCATCGTAGATGATCAGGGCGTGCTTGCCGTTGTCACGGAAGTACTCAGCCATTGCGGTCGCGGCGTAGGGCGCCAGGAACTGCATGGGTGCGGGGTCCGAAGCGGTAGCCGCAACGACGATCGAGTATTCAATCGCGCCGGTTTCTTCGAGCTTCTTCACAAGCTGAGCAACGGTCGAACGCTTCTGGCCAACCGCAACGTAGATGCAGTACAGCTTCTTGCTTTCGTCGCCGCCAGCAGCGTCGTTGTAGGACTTCTGGTTCAGGATCGCGTCCAGAGCAACGGCAGTTTTACCGGTCTGACGGTCGCCAATGATCAGCTCGCGCTGGCCACGGCCGATCGGGATCATCGCGTCGACGGCTTTGAGGCCGGTCGCCATGGGCTCGTGAACCGATTTACGGGGAATAATGCCCGGTGCTTTGGAGTCAGCAACGCGGCGCTCCGAGAATACAACGGGGCCTTTGCCGTCCAGCGGGTTACCCAGACCGTCGACAACGCGACCCAGCAGGCCTTCGCCGGCGGGAACGTCCACGATCGAGTTGGTGCGCTTAACGGTGTCACCTTCTTTAATGTCACGGTCCGAACCAAAGATAACGACACCGACGTTGTCGGTTTCAAGGTTCAGCGCCATGCCCTGGATGCCACCGGGGAATTCGACCATTTCACCAGCCTGAACGTTGTCCAGACCGTGAACGCGCGCAATACCGTCACCGACGGAAAGAACGCGGCCAACCTCGGCCACTTCGGCGTCTTGGCCAAAGTTTTTAATCTGCTCCTTTAGGATCGCAGAAATTTCGGCTGCTTGGATACCCATTTATCCGACCTCTTTCATTGCATTCTGTAGGGCGTTGAGCTTGGAGCGGATCGAGGTATCGACCATCTTCGAGCCCACCTTAACAACGAGACCACCGATGAGAGCTTCATCAACGGCGGCTTCAATCTTAACGTCCTTGCCGACACTCTCTTTCAGAGCGGCTGCAAGTTTGTCCTTTTGCGCGTCGGACAGAGCCGTGGCGCTGACAACCTCAGCGGTGACTTCACCTTTGTAGGCTGCAATTTTCTCGCGCATAGCTGCGATCAGCTGCGGCATGGCGAACAAACGGCGCTTGGAAGCCATCAGCTCCAGCGTGTTTTTCACGATGCTGCTCACGCCCATTTGAGTTGCAACGGCTGCAATCGCAGCGCCTTGCTCTTCGCGCGTGTAAACGGGGTTGTTGATCAGTTCACGAAGATCATCGCTACCTGCCAATGCGGCAGCCAGCGCGTCAACGTCCTTCTCAACGGAGTCGAGCGATTTGGTCTCGAGGGCGAGATCAAATACGGCAGAGGCATAGCGTTGCGCGATGCCGAAGGAGATCGAAGCTGGTTCGGACACGTCCACCCTTCCGATGTCTTGGCCCCGACCCGTCAAATTGCCGTATCGGGGGCGTTATTGCCCGTAGGTCCTATCCCTACGGGCATCGAAATCGCGCAGGACTTAGCAGAGGGTGACGGACCTCGCAACATTGGATCACACTTTTAAAGTAGTAGATGGCGCTAGCATTTGTTGAGATGGGCAAATTAATCTCGTGCGCCGCTACCTTGTGCCGCATTCGTGACACATTTTGAGGCAAGCAGCGATTCCCTCAGGCGCCGGCGGGTTTCGCCTCGGGCGCAGCCAAACCAGCAAGTACCTTGAGCGGACGCGTCGCAACTGCCGTTCCGCCCCCAGAGGGTTCCTGTGTGAGTTTCTGCGCCTCTAGCAAAATGACTCCCCCCGGAAGACCGGCACCGGCGGTGCGTGCAACTTTCTCGATCAACGGACCAGAGCGCAGCCAGAATCGGCGATGGGAGGGCGGCTGGTGCAGTAACGCGCTGGTACGCTTTGGCTGGAATCCGCTGCGCTGAAGCTGCACCTCGAGTTGGCTTGCACTGAAGGGGCGTCCAAAGCCGAAAGGCGTGGTGTCCCGACGGGACCAGACACCAGCCCTGTTCGGCACAATAAAGATGGCACTTCCGCCCGGACCCAGAACCCGCGCCGCCTCTTCCAACACCAAATCCGGCTGCTCAGAAGTCTCAAGCCCATGCATGACGATCAGCTTGTCGATATGTCCCGTCTCGATCGGCCAGTTGGCTTCCTGACAAAGGACAGAGACGTTCGGCATCCCAGCAGGCCATGACATCACCCCTTGGGGGCCCGGCATCAGCGCAGTCACACGGCGCGCCGTCTGCAGATAAGGACGCAAAAGGGGAACAGCAAAGCCATATCCCAGAACAGACTGTCCCCGCGCTTCGGGCCAGAGGCGCACGACTTCGTCGCGGATCACGCGCTGCGCGGCCCGCCCCAAAGCGCTGCGATAGTAGAAATTTCGCAGATCTTGCACATCCAGATGCATTGCGCCTTGGTGCCCCTTCGGTCAGTCTCTTGGGAACAATAGCAATAGCGACAGGAAACGCCATGCCCCTCGAGATCATTACAGTTCCCTGCCTTGCGGACAATTACGCATATTTGGCGCACGACCCTGAAACGGGCGAAACCGCGGTCATCGACATTCCCGACGCCGGCCCCATTCTAAACGCCTTGGATGCCAAGAGCTGGTCGGCCGATATCATTCTTCTGACCCACCATCATCACGACCACGTTCAAGGCCTGCCCGACATGCTAGGGCGCTTCCCCCAAGCGCGGGTTGTTGGTGCCGAGGCGGACCAAAACCGTATGCCGCCGCTCGACCTCAAGGTTAAAGAAGACAGTGTCGTGCAGATTGGTTCGGAAACAGGCCAAGTTCTAGATGTGTCAGGCCACACGGTCGGTCACATCGCCTTTTATTTCCCCGAGAGCGCAGCGCTCTTTTCCGCCGACAGCCTTATGGCGCTGGGATGTGGCCGCTTGTTCGAAGGCACCCCCGAGATGATGTGGGAAAGCCTGTCCAAAATGGCCGCCTTGCCCCCCGAAACCTTGGTGTACTCCGGCCATGAATATACCGCATCCAATGCAAAATTCGCTCTGACAGTCGAGCCAGAGAATCCTGATCTGCAAAACCGCGCCGAAGAAATTACCGAAAAACGCGCCAAGGATGAGCCCACGGTGCCGGCTTCAATCGAAACAGAGCTTAAAACGAATCCGTTTTTGCGGGCGAGTAACAGTGATGTGAAAGAGTCGCTTGGCATGGTTCATGCAGCAGATTCCTCAGTGTTTGCTCGTATCCGCGCGATGAAAGATGCCTTTTAACCCATCACAAAGATCATCCGCGTAATCCTATTTGGTCGGATAATTCCAAGTTTTCTCTTGAAGAGCCGCGCGGAACGACCAAACTTTAACTTATGCAGGCCACGGTTGGTTGGGGCCTCGGGCCCCTCTGACCCCGATCAAGAGGAGCACCCCCAGTGCCTTCATTCTCGAATACTCTCGAACAGGCAATCCATTCGGCATTGGCCCTCGCCAATGCGCGCTCGCACGAGTTCGCGACGCTGGAGCACCTGTTGCTGGCCCTCATTGATGAACCCGATGCGGCTCAGGTCATGCGCGCGTGCAATGTGGACCTGAGCGAACTCAAGAGCACGCTCGTCGAATATATTGATGATGACCTCTCCAACCTAGTCACCGAAGTCGATGGTTCCGAAGCGGTCCCCACCGCTGCTTTCCAACGCGTGATCCAGCGCGCCGCCATCCATGTGCAGTCCTCGGGCCGCACCGAAGTCACTGGCGCGAACGTTCTGGTCGCGATCTTTGCCGAGCGCGAATCGAATGCCGCGTTCTTCCTGCAAGAGCAGGATATGACCCGCTACGACGCGGTGAACTTTATCGCCCACGGCGTCGCCAAGAACCCCTCGTTTGGCGAAAGCCGTCCTGTTACCGGCGCGTCCGAGCAGGAAGAGGCCCAGAATGTCGAACGTGAAGGCCCGAACCCGAGCGAAAACAAGGAATCTGCGCTGGCCAAATATTGCGTGGACCTGAACAAGAAAGCCACCAAAGGCGATGTGGATCCGCTGATCGGTCGCGGCGAAGAAGTCGAGCGCTGCATTCAGGTGCTCTGCCGCCGCCGCAAGAACAACCCGCTCTTGGTGGGTGATCCAGGTGTGGGCAAAACTGCCATCGCCGAAGGTTTGGCGCGCAAGATCATCAAGGGCCAGACCCCTGATGTCCTGAAAAACACCATCATCTACTCGCTGGACATGGGCGCACTGCTGGCTGGCACCCGCTACCGTGGTGACTTCGAGGAACGTCTGAAGGCCGTTGTGACCGAACTCGAGGATCACCCCGACGCGGTTCTCTTTATCGACGAAATCCACACCGTCATCGGTGCGGGCGCGACCTCTGGTGGCGCGATGGACGCCTCGAACCTGCTGAAGCCCGCGCTTCAGGGCGGCAAGCTGCGCACCATGGGCAGCACCACTTACAAAGAGTTCCGCCAGCACTTCGAAAAGGATCGTGCGCTGAGCCGCCGTTTCCAGAAAATCGACGTGTCGGAGCCCAGTGTCGAAGACACCATCAAGATCTTGCAAGGCCTCAAGCCTTACTTCGAAGAGCACCACGACATTCGCTACACCTCGGACGCGATCAAGTCTGCTGTGGAACTGTCGTCGCGCTACATCAATGACCGAAAGCTGCCTGACAAAGCGATCGACGTGATCGACGAGGCAGGCGCTGCACAGCACTTGGTGGCAGAGTCGAAGCGCCGCAAAACCATCGGCGTCAAAGAGATCGAAGGCGTCGTCGCCAAGATCGCCCGCATCCCCCCAAAGAACGTCAGCAAAGACGACGCCGAGGTTCTGAAGGATCTGGAGAACAGCCTGAAGCGCGTGGTCTTTGGTCAAGACGATGCCATCGTCGCCTTGTCCAGCGCAATCAAACTGTCCCGTGCTGGCTTGCGTGAACCCGAGAAGCCCATCGGCAACTACCTGTTCGCGGGTCCGACCGGCGTGGGTAAGACCGAGGTCGCGAAACAGCTGGCTGATCAGCTTGGTGTGGAACTCCTGCGTTTTGACATGTCCGAGTACATGGAGAAGCACGCTGTCAGCCGTCTGATCGGTGCCCCTCCGGGCTATGTTGGCTTTGACCAAGGCGGTCTGCTGACCGATGGCGTGGACCAGCACCCACACTGCGTCCTGCTGCTTGACGAGATCGAGAAAGCGCATCCCGACGTCTACAACATTCTGCTTCAGGTCATGGATAACGGGCGTCTGACCGACCACAACGGTCGCACCGTGGACTTCCGCAACGTGGTTCTGATCATGACCTCGAACGCGGGTGCTGCGGATATGGCAAAGGCCGCTGTCGGCTTTGGCCGCGACCGCCGCGAGGGCGAAGATACCGCCGCCGTGGAGCGCACCTTTACTCCGGAATTCCGCAACCGTCTGGATGCGGTGATCAGCTTTGGTCCGCTGCCCAAAGAGGTCATCCTGCAGGTCGTAGAAAAGTTCGTTCTGCAACTGGAAGCTCAACTCATGGACCGCAACGTCCATATCGAGCTGACCCAGCCCGCTGCCGAATGGCTCGCCGACAAGGGCTACGACGACAAGATGGGCGCCCGCCCGCTGGGTCGTGTCATTCAGGAGAACCTCAAGAAGCCGCTGGCCGAGGAGCTGTTGTTCGGTCAGTTGACCAAAGGCGGCATCGTCAAGGTCAGTGTCGAGGACGGCGAGCTGAAGCTCGAAATCTCGGGACCGGATAGCAAACGGTTAACTTCTGGCAAAAAGCCTCCATTACTCACGGCAAACTAAATGAAACATTTGATTGCCCTCGCCATAACGGCGGGGGCTTCTCCGCTTCTGGCGCAGGATATTTCCCTGCAACTTCCCATCGACTGCACTTTAGGAAAAACCTGTTTTATCCAGCAATACACCGATCGAGATCCCAGCGAAGCCTCGTCTGACTTCACTTGCGGAAGCCTGAGCTACGATGGGCACAAGGGCACAGACTTCGCCCTTCCGACCCATCAAGATCGCCGCGCTGGTGTCGCTGTTCTGGCAGCGGCAGATGGTACCGTACGTGGTGTCCGAGATGGGATGCCAGACCTCGGGCTCGACGACACCCCGCCAGAACAGGTTGAGGGGCGTGACTGCGGCAACGGCGTCGTCATAGATCATGGCGATGGCTGGGAAACCCAGTACTGCCACATGGCCTTGGGGACAGTGTCGGTAAAAACGGGCGATACCGTCGCAGCAGGGTCACCCTTGGGCCAGGTCGGCTTTAGCGGTCGCACGCAGTTCCCCCACCTGCACCTTTCGGTTCGCCACAACGGCGAGGTGGTAGATCCCTTTGCCCCAGACACCGCGGCCTGCGGTGATAGCAGCTTGGCGCTTTGGGCAGAACCAATCAGCTATCAGCCAACTGCGCTCTACACCCTAGGCTTTGACAATGAAGTGCCTGCCTATGATGCCATCAAAGATGGGTTACCTGAGCCTGACATCACCCGCACCGATCCTGTCGTGCTGTGGGGCTTTGCCTTTGGGTCTCAGCCCGGCGATGTGATGGCGTTCTCGATCACCGGCCCTTATGGCGAGATCTTCGATCAAGAGGTCACGCTGGACAAACATCAAGCACAGTATTTCCGAGCCGGGGGACGCAAGGCGCCGAGCGGCGGCTGGCCCACAGGGCGCTATACGGGGCAAATTACCCTCTCTCGGGATGGCAAAGAGCTGGACAGACGCGTCACACAAGTCGAAATCCACCGCTAAGCTCAAAGGGCACCGTTTGGTGCCCTTTTCTTATCGCTCAGTAAACTTCAGCTCGATGCGGCGGTTCTGAGCGCGGGCTTCGGTAGAATTCTCTGGATTGATAGGCTGGAACTCGCCAAACCCGTTGGCCGAAAGACGGTTGGGCGGAATGCCCAAGTCGTCTACCATATAACGCACAACTGACAGAGCGCGGGCCTGACTTAATTCCCAGTTATCCGCGAACTCGCCGGTTCCCGATAGGGGAATGTTGTCTGTGTGTCCGTCGACACGGAGGATCCAGTCGATCCCTTCGGGGATTTCGTTCGCAACTGTTCTCAGGATGCTTGCAACATTGCCGACCTGCGCACGACCCTCGCCCGACAGGGTCGCATCGCCCTGATCGAAAAGAACCTCGGACGAAAAGACAAAACGGTCGCCCTTGATCTGCACGCCCTCTTGGCTGCCCAAAAGGTCCCTAAGCCGGCCAAAGAAATCAGAGCGATAGCGCGCCAGTTCCTCGGCCTCGGCAGCAAGACGCGCAGCTTCTTCGGCGAGGCGTGCGTTCTCGGCTTCTTCCAACTCGCGGCGACGACGCTCTTCGGCGGCAGCACGCGCCAGTGCGGCGTTCAAATCAGTGCCCAGGGACTGCAATTGGATCTGAGCGGCTGCGTCTCTTTCTTTGGCGTCATCCAGCAACCCTTGAAGCTGACCTAACTGGCTTCGCAGCGCCGATAGCTGCTGGTTTAGCAACTCGACCTTCAACTCGGCTTCGGCGGTTTTTGCTTCTTGCCCTGCCAGTGCCTCCTGCGCGGTGGCCAGCAATGCAGCGCGTTGTTCAGCCGCGGTCAACTGAGAGGTCGCCGCTTCTTGTTCAGCAAGCGCGGCGGCCAGCTGTTCCCGTAAATTGTCCGACGCCGCTTCGGCATCGGCAGCACGAGAGGCTTCTGCCTCTGCGCGCCCTTCGGCCTGCGCTTGCATCGCCAACGCAGCTGCCAACTGATCGTCCAGCGAAATACCCGCTTCACGCAGTCGCTGCAGTTCTGCTTCGGTATCCTGACGGGCCGCCAATGCGGCAGCCACCTCTTCCTCTAGGCTGGCCACCCGAGCGGCCGCCTCTTGCGAATCCTGCTCGCTGGCGAGCGCTGCCTGCAAGCGGCTCTCAAGCTTTGATCGGGCTTCGTCGCTCTGCGCACTTTGCGCAGCAAGGGTATCCAGTTCGTCCTTCAGCGCATCTCGCGCCAGTATGACCGTCGCCAATCGCTTGTTCAGATCGTCTTGCACTGCATTGGCGGCTGCCAGTTTGGTAAGAGTGTCTTCTGCCTCTTTGCGCTGCGCCTCGAGCGCCAAGGTCATGGCGGTCAGTTCTGTATCCGCCTCTTCCAATCGCTTGCGCAACGCCGCAGCGGCCTCGGCTTCGGTTAATCTCGCGGCTTCAGCTTCGGACAGTGCAGCCGCCTGCTCTGCGGACTGGGCCTCCAGATCTTGCACCATCGCCTCTAGCGCTGCGCGTTTGGCCGCATCCAGAGCGGCAGCTTCAGCCTTGGCATCCAGTTCTTCTTGTGCGCTCAGAAGCGATGCGTTCAGGCTGTCACGCTCAGCCTCGAGGTTGGACTGCTCAGACAACAAAGATGCCACCCGCGATTCGAAGGCCGTGATGGCATCCTGTGCCTCGGCCAATTCTTCGGTGCGGGCGGCGATCTCGGCGCGGGTGTCCGACAACGTTGCCGTCAATTCGCCGATGCGGGTCTCTAGCCCTTCTGACTTGGTCTCGGCCAACCCTAGGGCCTGAGCCAGAGCCGCGACCTCTGTCCCCAAGGCATCTAGTTGGATTTCTTGATCCTGAATCTGGCTTTCTTGTCCGGTGATTTGTTCGCGCAGTACAGACTGGACGACCATAAAGATCGTCAAAACAAACATGAGCACCAACAAAAGGCCGGTCATCGCATCGACGAAACCCGGCCAGATCGAGCCCTGAAACCGTTGGCCCGTTCTACGCGACAGAGCCATGGCTTACCCCTCGTCCCGCATCCGGCGCGACACGGCACCATCCGACGTTCCAAGGCGCTGAACCGCGCGTGTCAGGGCCGCGATGTCCGTCCGCAATTCCGACAGGGTTTCCTGTCGTCCGGCCTTCATGTCCTCGAGCAATTGCAGCATCTGAAGGTCGATCGACCGGATCCGCATTCGCGTCTCTTCGTCAGGAGCGCTCTCGCCCCCTTGCTGTTGGCCCTGCGCGATTGCCATATGAAGCGCATCAACGACCTGCTGCTGGCCCTGCGCAATGCGCTGTAGCCCATGAGCCAGGTCGCTGTTGTCAACCACGGCCAACTTCTCACTCATCCGGTCCACGGCGCTGGTCAGTTGCCCCAGATGGGCGTCCAGAGAATTGCTCTGCTTGTCAGAGTTCATCAGCGCAGACTGCATTTGCTCCATTTGGTCGGCCATCTGCTCTAGGACCTGCACCATTGCGCCTTGCTCTGGGCTCGCGCCCTCGCCATCGCCCACGTACCCAAGACGCGTGATCGAGGTTAGCCACTCTTCGAGTTCGCGATAAAAGCGGTTCTGGCCGTGGCCCGCGAACAACTCGAGCAAGCCCACGACGAGCGATCCAGCGAGACCGAGCAGCGAGCTGGAGAATGCCACGCCCATACCGCCAAGCTGACTTTCGAGACCGGTCATCAGGCGCGAGAACATTTCCGAACCGCTATCCCCATCCGCCGGTGCAAGGCTGCGGATTGTGTCCACAACCGCAGGCACCGTCGTTGCCAGACCATAGAAGGTCCCGAGCAGACCTAGGAAGATAAGCAGATTGACCACGTAGCGCGTGATCTCGCGTGCTTCGTCGATCCGAGTGGCAAGGCTGTCCAGAATAGAGTGTGCCGCAGTCGAGCTGATCTTCATCCGGTGGCCACGAGACGAGAGCAGCGCAGCCAGAGGCTTTAGCAGACGCGGCGTTCGGACCGACGCGTCGCTTCGGTCTCCGGCAAAAGCTTCAATCCAGCGTACAGATGCAATCAGCTGCCCGACCTGAACGAAACAAGCCAACACCCCAAAGACAAAGACCAGCGCAATCGTTCCGTTCAACCACGGGTTCGCGACGAACAGTGGGCGGACCACGCCATACGCGAAAGAGGCCCCTGCTCCGGTCAAACCCAAAGCGACGACCATCAAGAAAATCTGCCGGATCGGCTGAGAAAAATGCGGCTCGGACTCGCGGTTCATGCGTGACGCCCCCTGCCCTCGTAGTTGAAATCCGACCTCACCATAGGGACTAAGCACCAAAGCGCAAAGGATTATCCAATGATCTCGCGCACTCGGTTCTCGAGCCAGTCCAAATCTGCATCTGAAATTCCCAATTCGCGGAGTTGCGATGCGGTATTATAGAGGTACTCCCAATTCGGCCCCATCTTGCCCCGTGCGCGTGCGATGATCTGGGCCTGATCCTCTAGTGGCAAACCGCCACAATATTGGCCATGATCGGGATCGATAATATAGGTCACCGCCTCGACCAATCGGCCATCCTCCAGATGCACCGGCAGGTGCCGTTCCAAATAGGCTGCCGTCACCAACTCGCGTTCGCGCAGGTAGTCCAGTGTCGCGTCTTCCGTGCCCGGAGCCACCCGCAGCGCCAGACCGTCGCATGTCGCCGCGACGTCTGCGTCCAACGCGAGAACAAGACCCATCGCATCGCGACTTCCCCGATGGGTGACCGAGCGCATACTGAATGACCGATGATAGCCCTCTAGGGTCGCGAGCCTTTTTTCCGCGACCTCAAAACCTGGATTCCACAGAAGTGACCCATATCCGAATACCCACATGCTCATGATGCTGGCCTCCTTTTTCTAGCGTCTGTAAACAGGGGGCAGATTTTTAGAAAGGGTAAGGGCATGAAACGCCTTATTGCGATTACAGTTATTTTAGCCGGATTATGGTCCGGATTTTGGTTTTATGCCTCTGGTCAAAAGAGAGCCGCGATCGAGAATTGGTTCACAGCCAAGCAGCAAGACGGCTGGGAGGCATCCTACAGTGACCTTACCGTGGCCGGCTTCCCGAACCGTGTCGACACCACGCTGGACGAGGTTACACTTGTGAATCAAGAGGGTAGCGTGAAGTGGTCCGCGCCTTTTTTCCAACTGCTTTCGCTGGTCTACAAGCCTTCGCACATGATCGCCATTTGGCCCGAGAGCCAGATTGTGCAGACCCCATTCATCAACGCGACCCTACGGCACGAAGATTTGCGTGCGAGCGTCGTTCTGAATAGCGATGACAGCGACATCCTCAATCGTTTGTCGCTCGTCGGCAAAGGAATCGAAGCGAAGTCCGATCGTGGGTCTTGGTCCGCGCAGGACTTCAAATTCGCGGCAGAACGCGAAGCCGGGGCAATCTCTGACTACAAGATCGCAGTTTCGGCGGACCAAATGTCACTGAAACTGCCGCTCGTGGGTGGAATCACTCTGCCGGACCGCTTTGAAACCCTCGCGCTCGACACGCGCATGACCTTTGCTGAGCCCATTGACGCAAGCACTGCGTCAGTCGCACCACCCTCTCCATCCAAGGTAGAGATCGTTTCGGCCGACATCCATTGGGCCTCGCTTCAGGTTGCGGCCAGCGGCACGCTTGAATTTGATGACATGGGCGTTCCTTCGGGCGCTCTGGATTTCAAATTACAGAACTGGGATCAAATGATCAGCGACATCGCAAACTCCGGCGCGATCAGCCATGCCCAAGCACAATCGACCAGGATGATGGTTGGCATGTTGGCCGCCAGTAGCGGCGATCCGCGAGAGTTTGACGGCACGCTGACCTTGGTGGATGGCATGATGAAAATCGGCCAGCTGTCGCTAGGTCCGGCACCTCGTCTCAGCCCCCGCTAAGGGGCTGAAGGGTTACTTGCAGTAAGACCCGCTACGATAGCGAGCCGTATCAAAATGGAAGTGATCCTGATGATAGCGGTTCGCGTTCGGGCCCAAAGTCGTGCCAAATGTGCCACAGGCCTTGGCGTAAGCGGCTTTCAGGATCTTGCCATTCGACTTCGTACGCCAATCCTTGAGAACGCTGATTTTCGTCCCGTCTTTCAGGGTAAAGCCGCCAATATCGATCGCGCGACCGCGTCCATGCTCTGAAATCCGGTTTCCCGCCTGATTGTTCCGCGGGCGGCAAACATAATGCCCCATGACCTGAATCTTGGAGACACCGCCCCCCTTGCTTCCGACCGCTGGCCTCAACCCGTTATCTACCCAATTTTTCAGGGCTTTAGCGGTCTGGCAGTCCATAGTCGAGGGCTGACTCAGAGCGATGCCAGACACCGACTTCACCTTGACAGCGCTGTCGACGCCGCAACCAAAGGTCGAAGCCAGAACAACGCCGATATCGTCACCTTGAATACTCAGATCTCCACAAACAGCGCCGCGTTGCTGCATCTGGCGGCGTTGGATCGCCTTTTCGGTGACGGCCTTGGGACGAGGAATTGGGCGAAGGGCCTGAGGTAGAACGAAGGTTGCCGAAGCAACCTCGATTGCTTCTGCTGCGACGGCCTCTGGCGCCACCTCGTGTTCCTCGGGCGCAACGACGGCAACAACTGTGGATTTTTCTGCGGCGGGACGGGCTTTGGGCCGCAGCACCGACGCTAACGCATCGGTCGCAACAAGAACCTGACCATCGGCAGAGCCGGGGCGCGCGACAGGGCGCAAAGACGTTTCAATGGGAAAGGCAGAGACAGCGGTAGCACCGAGCAACACCGCCAGCACCGCAGCGCGCATCATTTTGCAGCCTTTCCGCGACCAAAATCGGGCGCGTCTACGTCTTGGCCCGCCTCTAGGATCCCGCGGCGGATTGCGCGGGTCCGTGTGAAATAAGAATGCAGCATATCCCCGTCTCCTGTGCGAATGGCCCGCTGAAGCGCAAACAGCTCTTCGGTGAACCTTCCCAGAATTTCCAACGTCGCGTCCTTGTTCGTCAAGAACACGTCGCGCCACATTGTCGGGTCACTGGCGGCAATCCGCGTAAAGTCGCGGAAACCCGCCGCCGAATACTTGATCACTTCGCTGTCGGTCACGCGGCGCAGGTCGTCCGCCACACCCACCATCGTATAAGCAATCAGGTGCGGCGTGTGGCTGGTGACGGCCAGCACCAGATCGTGGTGCTCGGCATCCATTTCCTCGACATTGGAGCCAATGCCTTCCCACAGCGCTCGCAGCTTCGCGACTGCTTCTGGGTCGGAATCCGTTACAGGCACCAAGAGGCACCAGCGGTTATCGAACAGCTCGGCAAAGCCGGACTTCGGCCCCGAATGCTCTGTCCCTGCCAGCGGGTGAGCAGGCACAAAATGCACGCCCTCGGGCAGGTGCGGGCCAACGGTGTCGATCACAGATTGCTTGACCGACCCCACATCACTGATCGTCGCACCCGGTTTCAGGTGCGGAGCTATGTCTGCCGCCACAGCGCCCATAGCGCCCACAGGGACACAGAGCACTACCAGATCCGCGTCTTTCACAGCCTCGGCTGCGGTGTCACAGATGCGATCGCACAGGCCGATCTCGCGCGCGGTGTCTCGGGTTTCAGCCGAGCGGGCATAACCGGTGACTTCGCCCACCAGACCGCCACGCTTGATTGACCAGAACATCGAGGACGCGATCAGGCCAAGGCCGATCAGCGCCACACGGTCGTAGACTTGTGTCATGCACGCGCTCCTGCTTTGAACGCGCCGATGGCATGCGCCACGCGGCGGCAGGACGGCTCGTCCCCGACGGTGATCCGCAGGCAGTGCGGCAGGTTATAGCTGGCGACCGACCGTACGATCAGGCCTTGCGACTTCAGGTAGTCGTTGCAGGCGTCGGCCTCTTCCTGATCGTGGAAGCGGGCCAGAATAAAGTTGGTCATGGAGGCATCGGACTGCACACCAATGGCTGCCAAGGCTTCGGACAGCCAAACGCGCAGTCGGGCGTTTTCAGCCAGCGACTTATCGATGTGCGCGGTGTCGGCAAGGGCCGCTTTGGCGGCCTCGAGCGCGATGGTCGAGATATTGAACGGCGCGCGCAGGCGGTTCAACACGTCGATCACGTCGCGCTGCGCATAGCCCCAGCCCACACGCAGGCCACCCAAGCCATACAGCTTGGAGAAGGTGCGGGTCATGATGACATTGGGACGGGTACGGGCCAGTTCGGCCCCGCCATCGTATTCTTCAACGAATTCGGCATAAGCGCCATCCAGAACCAGCATGACGTGCGATGGCAGGGCATCAGCCAAACGCGTCACTTCGGCCAGACCGATCATGGTGCTGGTCGGGTTGTTCGGGTTCGCGATAAAGACGATGCGGGTCGCATCCGTCACGGCCGCCAAAATGGCGTCAACATCGGTCACGCGATCACATTCAGGCACTTCGACCGGCGTCGCGCCCGCGCCAAGGGCACAGATGCGGTACATGGCAAAGCCGTGCTGAGTGTAGATCACCTCATCGCCCGGGCCGGCGTATGCGTTGCAGATCATCTGCAGGATTTCGTCAGAGCCCACGCCGAGGATGATGTTGTCCGCCTCTAGCCCGTATTTGTCCGCCAAAGCGGCGCGGAGGGAATACCCGTCGATTTCGGGATAGCGATGCATCTGATGCGCCGCGACGCCTGCCGCTTTGACTGCTGCCTCGGACGGACCGAACGGGTTCTCGTTCGAGGACAGCTTGACCACATTGGAACCCGGCGCGCCGGACGCGCCGCCGACGTAGAGATCAATCTCCATGATGCCGGGCTGGGGGACGGGTTTGTTCATCTGGGCCTCCGTAACTCGGGCTCTGCATATCGCGCAGATGACGACTGGGAAAGAGCACTTTGATCCCATGGCCCCCGGAAAGTGGCCAGATGCCCACAAAAGCAAAGCGCCGCCCCATTGGGACGGCGCTTGTGGCACAAAACCTGTCCTGAAATCAGGATTAGTTCTGTGCGTAGAATTCGATAACCAGGTTCGGTTCCATTACGACGGGGTAAGGAACGTCCGACAGGCCGGGCATACGAACGAAGGTTGCGGTCATCTTGCTGTGGTCGGCGTCGATGTAGTCAGGAACATCGCGCTCTGCCAGCTGAACAGCTTCCAGCAGAACAACCATTTGCTTCGACTTCTCGCGAACCTCGATAACGTCGCCTTCTTTGACGCGGTACGAGGGGATGTTCACGCGCTTGCCGTTCACCAGAACGTGGCCGTGGTTCACGAACTGACGTGCCGCAAAAACGGTGGGAACGAACTTAGCGCGGTAAACAACTGCGTCCAGACGGCTTTCCAGCAGACCGATCAGGATCTCACCAGTGTCACCACGACGACGCTCTGCTTCACCGAAGATGCGACGGAACTGCTTCTCGGTCATGTCGCCATAGTAGCCTTTCAGCTTCTGCTTGGCGCGCAACTGCAGACCGAAGTCCGACAGTTTGCCCTTGCGGCGCTGACCGTGCTGGCCGGGGCCATATTCACGACGGTTGACAGGCGACTTGGGGCGACCCCAGATGTTTTCGCCCATGCGGCGGTCAATTTTGTACTTGGCAGACGTGCGTTTGGTCACGGCTGATCTCCTTCGTTAAGTATGAAGGGCGTTGTCCTACTGGGTTTCCCCTGACAGGCATCCCCTTGCGGGGGCCACCAACACCAATGTGAGCCGCCCCTATATAGGTCCGCGCAGCAGAGTCAACAGCGTTGAGAGGCTTTTTAGAAGTCGTAGGCGAGAATGGCAGCTTCGGACTGCGAAAGCGGACGGCGCGCAAAATCACCATAGCGCATAGGAGTGTCGCTAACCCAAGGCAAGAGCTGCTCTAGTGCAATCCGGTCCCCCTGATCCAACGCATCCATTGACGCCGTGGCCGGATGAAAGCTCTCGCATTCAATCCCGTTGGCCCAGATCACCTCGTGCCGCCCCAGCAGGATGTGCACATAGGTCACCTCGCGCATATCAGGAGCACAGAGGATGGTCCGGTCGTTCACCAAATCGCGGGCCTGCACCATCACCTCTGGTGTATTGAACAGGGCACGAGCGGCATCCCCTTGCACCAAGAGCCGATGTTCCGGAGAAACGATCAGCGTTTCGTCGGGGCGGTCTTTGCCAAAGGCCGAGGCATGGATGCGCACAGGGCGCAACTGGGGCATCGCAAACAGGCGTGCGCCGCTCATCCGGCGACTGCCAGCCCAAAGCACTTCTTGCGGGCCGCTGTCGCGGGTCATTACGAAGTCGCCCGGCTGCAAGGCTTCGACAAGGCGCGGGCCTTTGGGTGTATCAATCCGTGTACCAGCCCCGAAACAGATTACGCCAGCAGGCCGATCTGGCAGCGCCGACGACAGCGCCGTCCGATCGCTGTCATCCAACGCTAGCTTGATCACCCAGTAGTCCCTGTTCGGACGGGGGTGATCCTGATCGAAACACAAGAGCAAATGCCCCGACGCCGGACTGCGCACGATCCGCGCTGTATGGCTTGTTGTACCGTCAGAGACAGTCAGGCTTTGCTCTGCCATTTGGCGCGTGGCTGATTCAAGAGGAGCGGCAGAGGCATCCCCGATCAGACGCCGCGCCATACCCGCCGCACCACGGCGCAGATGCGCCTCGCCGATGGCGTCAGAGAGTTGGAGCACAGAGCGCGGGCCATCGACACGGGTCAGTTCCCCGCTCCAGCGCCACAAAGCACCTGCCGCGAGGTCACTCAGGGGCGCGTCGGTCAATCCTTCGATGACCGTTTGCGCCCAATGAATTACAAATGTGCCTGCAATCGCCATTGTGCCTGCATCCACTGGTTATAGTTACTGCTCTGGCGGCTTTACCGCCCTGTCAGGCCCGTTTGTGCAGGCTCTTTTAGAAGCTGTATTTCAGGTTGAACGAGCCCAGAACCTGACCGCTTGTCTGGTTGTCGAACTCTTTGCTCAGATAGGTCAGACCAAAAGTCGCCGAGGACTGCTGACCTTCCCAAGTGACGCCTGCACGCGTGCGTGCGCGCTCTTGAACAAGGTCATAGTCATCGGACTCGGGCAGCATCGCGGAGTCGACCATGTAGCCAAAGTCCGCGCCTGCAGTGAGGGTCATCGCGCTCAGCGTGCCACGGATCGCGGTATAGGTCTGGCCAGTGGTGTAATCGCGAACCTTCAGATCATCCGAAATCAGGCCCCCAAATTCGAAATCCGCACCGATACGGGCAAAGGATTCGAGACCCGCGTGGCCTTCGATAAAGGGCGTCACCCGCGAAGACCGTCCAAGATCCATGGTCTTTGACGCTTCGATGTGACCGTAGCCAAAGACATTGTCCTGAATCATCGCCTTGCGGGTCTCGTTGCTGGCGTCGTCCGCACCGATCCAGCGGTGGAAGTTCGCCTGGAATTCATCCAGCTTGGTCTGCGGACCGATGATTTCTACCCCGACACCCATATCAAAATCAGTGCGGGACAGTGTTTCGGCGAAATGGGTATGCGCCCCCAAACGCGCCACAGCTGCATAAGGACGGTCGCCGTCTACAGGGTTCTCAAGATTATCAGGCGCCGCGATTTCTGTACTGCCGCGCAGTTCGAGCGTGTCGAAATACTGCGTTCCCAGCGATCCGTGCCACTCACGGCCGAACATGATGCTCGCTTGGGTCGAGCCTGTCCGGTAACGGTCATGACCGTCGCCGATGAAGTCGTTGGAAATCTGATAGCCGAACCCCAGGAATTGTGTGTCCTGAGCGTGGGAGGCGGGTGCCAAAAGAGAAAGGGCAATGGCTGCCCCATAGATCGCGCGCATGCTGACCTCACTGATGTGCCCCCCCAGGCACGTGCCAACCATAGCAAAGTGAGAATTTGTTTTTCCAGCTTCTTCGCTCACCCTTTCGTTAGTTTTTCCAACAGTACCGACTGAAATGCCACACTTTGATGATGGGCTTAAACGGAAAAGGGCGCTGCAAGAGCGCCCATCCTGTTGGTTTTTGAGAGTGTTTTACGCAGCTTCGGCATGCCGTTCGCGGAAGAAGAGCATGTAATACAGCACCGGGGCCGCAATGAGCGTCAGGATCGACGCGAAGCCAAGCCCGCCCATGATCGTCACCGCCATCGACGCAAAGAATGCATCCGAAAGCAACGGGATCATCCCAAGGATGGTCGTCGCCGCCGCCAGTACCACGGGCCGCAGACGCGAGGTCGACGCATCCAGCACCGCCTTGCGGAAGGGGACGCCTTCGGCTCGGACCAGATCGATTTCCTCGACCAGAACGATGCCGTTCTTGATCAGCATCCCCGACAAGCTGAGCAGACCCAGCAGCGCGGTAAAGCTGAATGGAAGGCCCGTCCCCAGCAAACCAAGAGCCACACCGTTCACCGCCATCGGCACCAAGAGCCAGATGATCAGCGGCTGCCGCAGGCGCCCAAAGAGCAAGATCGAGATCAAGACCATGATCAAGAGAGACAAGGGCAACTGCTTGCCCAAACTGCTCTGAGCCTTGGTCGAATCCTCGTATTCCCCGCCCCACTCCAGCATGTAGCCTTCGGGCAATTCCATCGCCTCGATCACAGGGCGGATCGTGTTGAAAACGGCCGCTGCGTTTTCGCCATCGGCCACGCCCGCTTCGACCGTAATCGTCGGCACGCGGTTGCGGCGCTGGATTAGCGTGTTTTGGGCTTCGTAGTCGAACCCGTCAAACAGTTGCACAATCGGGATATAGTTTCCTGCCGCACTGGAATAGACCAGTTGATCCGACAAATCGGGGTTACCTGTCTCGGTATTGACTGCGTTGCGGACCACGATGGGGATCTGCCGATCATCCTCTCGGTAGGTTCCCGCCTGAATACCATCTGTCGCGGTCAAGAAGGCCGAGGCCAGATCTTCGCGTGCGACACCAACCGCTTGCGCGCGGTCTTCGGCGTAGACCGGTTGCAGGACCAACTCACGCTCACGCCAATCTGTGCGCAGATCTTGGAGCAAGTCAGACGCCTCGATGATACGAGCAGAAGCTTCGGCGGCCAACTCCCGCAGGACCACCGGATCACTGCCCGAGAAACGTGCCGCAATTGGGGCGCCGCCGCCGGGACCAAAGGCCAGACGTTCTGTCCGGAACTCGCCAGCAACCAGTTGCCCGCGGCCAAAGATCTCCAGATCGCTGCGCAATTGGGGAATTTCTTCCAAAGAGTGCGTGCGGATGATCAGGTGACCATAGGTCGGCAGCGCCTCTTCGGGACCATATGTCAGCATAAAGCGGCTGGCACCACCGCCCACAAACGTGGCGACCGAAACGACTTCCTCGCGCTCGGCAAGCCAGTCCTCCAGCAGCTCCATGTCGGCAGCAGTCCTGTGGATGCTGCCGCCTTGGGGCAGTTTGTAGTGCACGTAGAACAGTGGGGTGTTGCTGTCGGGGAAGAACTGCTGCTTCACCTGCCCAAAGCCGATATAGCACATCACAGTCACCACCCCCAGCACCGCCAACACAGGCCAGCGCAGGGTCAACGCCAAATCCAGCGTCCGGCGATAGGCACGGAAGATCGGGCCGTTGTAATTGCCCTCTGCGGAACTCGCACCGACCTTGAAGAAGTAGTGCCCCAGCAGCGGCGTCGCTGAAATCGCCAGCACCCAAGAGAGCAGCAGGGAGATGCCGATCACCGCAAAGAGAGAGAACAGAAATTCGCCGGTCGCGTCAGGTGACAGACCGATGCCCGCAAAGGCCATGATCCCGATCACTGTCGCCCCAAGCAAAGGCGTCTGCGTTTTGCTGGCAACGTCTTCGGCGGCGTCGCGCGCCGTCTTACCTTGCGCCATGTCACCCTGCATCCCTTCGGCCACCACGATGGCGTTATCCACCAGCATCCCCATCGCGATAATGAGTGCGCCAAGCGAAATGCGTTCCATCTCGATGCCAAAGATCGCCATAAAGAATACGGTACCAACCACAGTCAGCAGCAGGGTTGCCCCCACAACTACCGACGCGCGCCATCCCATGAACAGCGCCAGAACGATCACAACAATCGCCACCGACATCGCGAGGTTCACCAAAAATGCGTTCGAGGCCTCTTCGACGACCACGTGTTGTTGGTAGACAGGGTGAATTTCGACACCAGCCGGCAAATCCTGCGAAAGTGCCGAAAGACGGTCATCAATCCGGTGCCCGATGTCCACGATGTTCTGACCAGACTTGCCCGACACACCCATGGTAAAGGCTTCTTCGCCGTTAAAGCGAATGATCATGTCCGGATCGCTGACGCGTTCGCGACTGACGGCTGCCAGATCAAGAAGGTCGATAATCTCGCCACCGACGCCGATGGTCAGCCGTGCAATCTCGTCAACCGTGTTGGAACCCTGAGGGGCCTCGATACGGATGTCTTGCCCGTTCATCGTGACACTGCCCGCGCTGGCGACAGCGTTGGAATTCGCGATAGCGCTGGAGATGGCCGTCGGTGCAACACCCAGATTTCGGGCAATCGCCATGTCAGGGGTCACATACACGGCTTCTTCGGGTAGACCTTGAAGGTCCACGTCGGCGACGCCGTCGACCGTCAGCAATTCACGCCGCAGGAATTCTGCAATTTCGTGGGTCTCTGCATCAGTGAATCCAGGGGTCTGGATGGCAAAGAAAACCCCGAAGACATCCCCAAAACTGTCATTCACATACGGCGTTCCAGCGCCCGAAGGCAGGCTGCCTCGGGCATCGTTCACCCGCTTGCGCAGCTTGTCCCAAATCTGGGGGAGTTCGGTCCCGTCAAAGGTACTTTCGATTTCCACGTCGATCCGGCTCACGCCGGGTTTGTTGGACGATGTGATCGTCTCGACCTCGGACATCTTCTGGATGGCAGATTCCAGCGGTTCTGTAACCTCTCGGGCCACTTGATCCGCAGCTGCGCCGGGATATTGGGTGATGATAACCGCTTGTTTGATGGTAAAGGCGGGGTCCTCCAATCGACCGATCGTGGCAAATCCCCAGATCCCACCGAGCAAACACCCGATCATCAGGAGCCACGTGATCAGCGCCTTGTCGATGGACGCGCGTGCAATAGACATGGGTTACTCTCCGACGCGGGTAAAGCGGCGGACAGACTGGCCATCCTGCAATTGCGAGGCTCCGGTCATCACGATTTCGGCCCCCTCGGCCACACCGCCAATCAACCGCACACGGCCATCATAGGCGATCTCGATTTCGACAGGCGTGGCGCTGACTGTCCCAGCCTCGTCGAACACCATGACCAAAGGCTCTCCGGCGGGATCAAACGCCAGTGCAGTCTCGGGTAGGAAAACGGACTCTTTGGCGGGCATCTCAGTGCTGGCTGCGACCGATACCGATGCACCCGGATAGACCCCTGCACCGGGGTTCTCCTCGAAGGCCAGTGTCAGAGTATAGGTCTGCCCAACGGAACTGGTTTCGGCCTCAAACTCACGGGGCTCCAGCGGCAAACGCTCTGACTCACCCGGGAAAATAGCTTCGAACGTTACACTCCGGCTTTGACCGGCTTCGCGAAATAGCACTTCGGGAACTTCAATCTCGACGCGCATTTCCGACACATCGTGCAGACGCACAACCGGGTTGCCCGCCGATACTGTGGTATAATTGGCAACCTCGCGGCGGGCCACAAGCGCATCAAACGGCGCACGAAGCGTGGCGTGATCCAGATTGTCCTCGGCATCGCTCAGGGCGATTTCCGCCAAATCAACCTGAGTGCGCGCGTCACGGATCGATACTTCGCTGACCGCCGCGCCGCTCAGGGACTCGAGACGCGAGAGATCGCGCTTGGCCTTGTCTAGGTTAACCTCGGCCTGCGCACGCGCCCGTTCGTAGGCATCCAGATCCAGTTGCGCAATCACGTCACCTTCAGGAATCGCCTGACCTTCGGGGGCCGTCAGAACCTTGATCTGCCCACCCACCTGAAAGGCCAGATCGACCGTCTGCAATGCTGCGACCTGACCAAAGAAGCGTCGCTGGATGGTCTGCGGCTGCGTGGTAACGGTCATAAGTTTCACAGGTTTCGGCGCTTCTTGGGCCCCGACAGACGAGGCCAAAGGCGCGGCCAGTGCCAGCGCGGCGAAAAGAGCGTGAAGTCTACGCATGGGGATCCTCTGCAAGTGAGCGCTTACAAGACCATTAAAGCAGGCCTGTCCAGATAAGCCAGACAGAATCTGAACTAATCGGTTCAGTTTCCTCAATACCCCTTCTTTTGCAAAAGATGACAGCGCATTTTCTGTAACTTGAATGCACAAGCGGCCCTTCGCAAATGCAGAAAGGCAAGGCCCACCTCTGCTCTATGCCGCTTCGGAGAGATAGGCTGTGACGACCGATTTTCCAATTTCGCAGGCACGCGACAAACTTCGGCCCTCCGCCAAGCCGCAGGCAATCGCACTGGCCAGAGTGCATCCTGTCCCCCTGCGGCTGACGCCGAGCCTCGGCGCTTCGAACACATGACTTTCTCCGTCCATCACGAGGCGATCTTTGGCAACCTTCCCGCTCCCGTGACCATCCTTGATCAAAACCGCTGCCGCTCCGGCACGCCGCAGGGCATCCGCCTGATTCAGAGGGTCTTGGCTTTGCTCACCACACCAATCTGCCAGCAAAGATAGCTCCTGCAAATTGGGAGTGATGAGTGTGACCTTCTGAATGAGTTCTGTCAAAAGCCATCCAGCCCCTGCATCCGAAAGCAATCGCCCCCCGGTTGACGCGGAAAGAACCGGATCAAGGACGATCGGGCATGGAGACAACTTCTCCAGTGCGCGGCACACGGTACGCACACGGCTATCATCGCAGAGCATCCCGATCTTGATGGCATGTGCCGGTACAATTTGTGCATCTAGTGTTTGGCTAGGAACGGGATGAATATCCTGTACTCCAGTCGCCGTTTGCGCTGTCACCGCCGTCACCGCCACGCGTGGCTGTATGCCAAGGGACTGGATCGTCGCAGCATCCCGAATAACGCCCGCGCCGCAGCTGGAGTCCAAACCTCCGATTGCCAGCACTTGCTTCATCTTAGTTGGCCCCCGCGATAGCCGCGAGCCATTCGCGCGTGCGCGCTTCGGGGCTCTGTGCTTGCTGGATATCGGTGACGACAGCGGCGCTATCAGCACCCGCCTCTAGAACTCCCAAAGCTCGGTCAGGGGTGAGTCCACCGATCGCAACCAAAGGGGTTTGCCCCGTGCGTCGCTTCCAATCGCGTACTCGGTTGAGCCCCTGAGCGGACCACTTCATCTGTTTCAACAAGGTTGGATAAACTGGACCCAACGCGACGTAGGCTGGCTCTAGCGCCAAGGCGCGCTCAAGTTCATCGCGATCATGGGTCGATAGGCCATAGCGCACCCCCGCCCGCCGCAAGGCGTCAAAATCTGCTGTGTCCATGTCCTCTTGCCCCAGATGGACAAAGTCGATCCCCAGTGTTAACGCCAACTCCCAATAATCGTTCAGGACCAGTTGCGCGCCATGCCTGGCACAGCAATCGCGAGCGCGGGTGGCTTGGGCAAGCAGGTCATCGGGCGCGGCATCCTTGATCCGCAGCTGCACCAGTTTGACACCCAACGGCACCAGACGCTCCAGCAGGTCGGCGTTGCCCGTGATCAGGTAGAACTTCTCCATCAGGCCAGCTCCGCCATGCCAAAGATCGGTGTCGACGCAGAAGCCATATCACGCGGGGGCATCAGTCCTGCGTCATAGGCCATGCGCCCCGTCTGCACCGCTGCGCCAAACGAATGGGCCATCGCCACGGGATCAACCGCCTTGGCCACGGCAGTGTTCAACAGCACCGCATCGAACCCCATTTCCATGGCCTGCGCGGCTTGGCTCGGTGCGCCGATACCTGCGTCCACGACCAGGGGCACGCCGCTGAAATGTGCCCGCATGGTGGCCAAAGCCGCCGCGTTGCGCAGCCCCTGCCCCGAACCGATCGGGGCGCCCCAAGGCATCAGCACTTCGCACCCTGCCTCCAGCAATTTCTCCCCGACGATCAGATCCTCTGTGGTGTAGGGGAACACCTTGAACCCGTCCGCACATAGCACCCGTGTCGCCTCGACCAGAGCAAAGGGGTCAGGTTGCAAGGTATCCGCGTGACCGATCACCTCTAGCTTGATCCAATTGGTGCCAAAGAGTTCGCGGGCCATGTGGGCGGTCGTGATCGCCTCTTTGGCGCTGTGGCATCCAGCCGTATTGGGCAGGATACGGCAGCCGCTGGCGCGGATCAGGTCGCGGAAAGACGCGCCGCCTGTCCCTTCGCGGCGCAGGCTAACGGTGATCACTTCGGTCCCGCTGGCGGCAATCGCCTGGGCTAGAATGGCGGGAGACGGATACTGCGCGGTTCCCAGCATCAGACGGCTGGACAGGTCAACGCCATAGAACATCGCTCAGCCCCCCTGCATCGGAGAGAGCACCTCGATCCGCAGCCCTTCGGTCAAGGACACAGAGGCGCGGGTGGCGCGAGGCACAAAAATCCCGTCGACGGCTGTCGCGACACTTGGGGCCTCGAACCCTTCGACATCGATCAAATCGGCGAGGGTCGCGGCGTCCGTTTCGAAGGGTTTGCCGTTCAGTTCAATTTGCATGTTTGATCTCTTTGGTCAGGCGATCCGCAAGCCGTCCGGCCAAGTGGGGCGCGGCCAGAAACCCGTGGCGGTACATGCCGTTCACGTGGATGCGGCCACCGATTTCGCGGATGCAGGGAATGTTGTCGGGAAAGCTGGGGCGCAGGCCTGTGCCCGTTTCCAGCAGTTGCGCCTCGGCAAAGGCAGGGTGGATCGTGTAGACGGCGGACAGCATCTCCATCAGCGCACGGGCAGTGATGGGGCCGTCATCGTCGCTTTCCACCATGGTCGCGCCGATCATGTAGACGCCATTGCCACGCGGAACCACATAGCAGGGAAAGCGCGGGTGCAGCAGACGGATGGTGCGGGTCAGGTGTACGTCTGCGGCGTGGACCAACAGCATTTCACCGCGCACGGCACGCAGGTCGGGCAACTGGTCACGGGCGGCAAGGCCGCGGCAATCAATGATCTGACCCTTCGTGGCTTTCACCATAGCCACGCCGCTATCCGCAAGCCGCTGACGCAGGCAAGCCATCGCAGCGCGGGGATCCATATGGGCCTCTTCGGGGAAGTAAAGCGCGCGGCTGAACCGGCCTTTTAGATCCGCCTCATAGTGCGCCGGATCAACCGTATGGTGCCCCCGTGCGGCTCTGGCAAACCGCTGGAGTTCTGCCTGATCGCGTGGGGAGGCCACCACCAAGGTGCCGCGCCAATGCACACCGTCGAAACGGGCGCTCCACCAGTCGGCGGCGTGTTTGCCCATTTGCACGACTTCCGGCGGGGCGCTTTCGCCTTCGCACATGGGCGCCAACATCCCGCCAGCCCAGTGAGAGGCCGGGATGTCCGGCCCCGCAACCAGTTCTACGGGCAACCCCCGTTCGGACAGGGCTGTGGCGACGCACAGCCCCGCCACCCCTGCCCCAAGGACAGAGTACATCACTCGGCGTCCTCTTTGGCGGGCACATATAGCTCACCGCCTTCGCGGAATTTGGCGGCCATGGCCTCCATGCCCTCGGCCTTCTGGGCCTCGGCGCGGATGTCGTGGCTGATCCGCATGGAGCAGAACTTGGGACCGCACATGGAACAGAAATGCGCGACCTTGTGCGCCTCTTTGGGCATGGTCTCGTCGTGGAACTCGCGAGCGGTGTCGGGGTCGAGCGACAGGTTGAACTGGTCTTCCCACCGGAACTCAAACCGCGCACGGCTCAGGGCGTCATCGCGCAGTTGCGCGCCCGGATGACCCTTGGCCAAGTCCGCCGCATGGGCCGCGAGCTTATAGGTGATCGCCCCAGTTTTCACGTCATCGCGGTCGGGCAGACCAAGGTGCTCTTTGGGCGTCACGTAGCACAGCATCGCGGTCCCGAACCAACCGATCATCGCCGCCCCGATGGCGCTGGTGATGTGGTCGTAGCCCGGCGCGATATCGGTGGTCAGCGGCCCGAGGGTGTAGAACGGCGCCTCGTGGCAATGCTCTAGCTGCTTGTCCATGTTGGCCTTGATCTTGTGCATGGCGACGTGGCCGGGCCCTTCGATCATGACCTGACAGTCCTTGGCCCATGCGATCTTGGTCAGTTCTCCCAGTGTCTCCAGCTCCGCAAATTGCGCCTGATCGTTCGCGTCAGCGACCGAGCCGGGGCGCAGACCGTCCCCAAGGCTGAAGGACACGTCATAGGCCCGCATGATGTCGCAAATCTCGTCAAAATGCTCGTAGAGGAAGCTTTCGCGGTGATGGTGCAGACACCACTTGGCCATAATCGAGCCGCCACGGCTGACGATGCCGGTCACGCGTTTGGCGGTCATGGGGATCATGTGCAGACACACGCCCGCGTGGATGGTAAAGTAGTCCACGCCCTGCTCGGCCTGTTCGATCAGGGTGTCGCGGAAGACCTCCCACGTCAGGTCTTCGGCAATGCCGTTCACCTTTTCCAAGGCCTGATACAGGGGCACAGTCCCGATCGGCACAGGCGCGTTACGGATGATCCAGTCACGGATGTTGTGGATGTTGCGACCAGTAGACAGGTCCATCACGGTATCCGCGCCCCAACGGATGGCCCAGACCATCTTGTCGACCTCTTCTTCCATGCTGGAGGTCACGGCCGAGTTCCCGATGTTGGCGTTGATCTTCACAAGGAAGTTGCGCCCGATGATCATGGGCTCCAGCTCGGGGTGGTTGATGTTCGCGGGGATAATCGCGCGGCCTGCTTCGATTTCCTGACGGACGAATTCAGGCGTCACCAGATCGGGGATCGACGCGCCAAAGTCCTGACCATCGCGGGCCTGTTCCCACGCCTGCGTGCGGCCGACGTTTTCACGGATCGCGACGTATTCCATTTCGGGGGTGATGATGCCAGCGCGGGCATAGGCCATCTGGGTCACAGCTTTGCCATCCACGGCGCGCAGCGGGTCGCGCTGGTGCGGGAAGGACGGAACGAGGCGATTGCCCTCGGCATAGCCATTGTCAGCAGCGGTCACAGGGCGGCCAGTGTAGGCTTCAACATCCCCGCGGGCCTTCAGCCATGCGCCGCGCTGCGCGGCCAAGCCCTGCGCGATGTCGGTGTTGGACATGGGATCGGTGTAGACGCCCGAGCTGTCGTAAACCGAAACGGGGGCCTCGCCTCCGCCCACATGGATCTGCCGCAGGGGGACTTGGATGTCGTGGATTTGGCCGGGCTCGTATACCTTGCAAGACGCCGGCATGGCGCCGGTTGTGATCTGCGGGGTCGCGTTGTCTTTCATCTATGGTCTCCTCAAGACAATCTCGAAAAGACCCAAGTGAAACAGGATGCAGAAAGGGACCGCGCAGGCCCCACGCGCACGAATACGCAAACAGGCCATGAGCGGCCCGAAAGGACCGCCCGTACATACACGATGTCGGGATACCCTTCGGTCTTCCTACGCCAGCATCAACTGGGTCAGGTTCAAAGGGTCGCGTCACCGCGGGCGCAATCTCCCGCTGTCAGCCTCTCAGTCCCCTAGGTGGGACTCCCCCGACGTGTGGGCACCATCGCGGGTTCGCGTCGGCATGTCAATTCTTGTGAAAGACGTGCAGGCAAAGAAAAAGGGCGGCACGGCGGCCGCCCTGTTCGCTCTAGTTTCAATACCCCTACCAGAAGGGGCGGATGTCATTGACGCGTCGATAGTACTGTCCTCGGGTCAGCTCGCTGCCACACTCGGCTTTTTCAAAGGCAAAGCGCGCCTGATCGGGGGCTTCTGCGCCGCCGATCAAGACCCGAAATTCTGGCCCCGCCAGATCGCCGCCTTCGCAGAAGGCGCCCGATGGCGTCATCCCTCGGCTCACGTCCGCGACAACGACTGCGCCCATGCCCTGCAAACCTGCGTTTTGGGGGCTATCGTATACCTCGAAGGTGGCAGCATCCGCGCCGTCCGATGTCACGACCATCTGACCTGCGGTTCCAAACGCAGCGCCCTCGCGCGAGACGTGCGGCTCGGCTTCGAAGGTATCGTAGCTAACACCGGGCTCTAGAACATACAGGTCCAGATCCACCGAGCTGCTCCACGCCAGAACAACGCGGATCGTCTGGTTTGCTTCGGGCCACGTGACGTCATGGATCGCCCCATCGGCTGTCTCAACTTGCGATTGTGGCGCGAGCAAGGGCAGACGCAAGACTGCGCTGCCATCCTCGGCGGCAAGCGTTTCAAAGCTCACCCCGCGATAGGAGAGCGTGATGGTCTCGCCTGCCGTGCATCCAGTGAAGGCGGCTGACAGGATGCCATCGTCGATTGTGGCCTCAAAAGCATTGCCGCAAGAGCTTGATCCAACTGGGGCTGGCGGGGCTACGGGTTGCGCCACTTGAACCACCTCTTCGGTGCACGGCACCTCTCGAGGAGATAATGCTACGGAAATGGGTTGATAGTCCGCAAGCAATTTCAGTGTCTTGAACCTGCGCCCGCAGGGCAAATCCACGCGCAACGTGCGGTCGATCACATCAAATGCTGGCTTCGCGATTGCACCCTCACGATCGGTCAGCGACAGCCGCACCTGCTCTGCACAGATCGGAGAGACCAGCACCCGCAGGGCACCATTTTCTTCTACCATTTGAACGGTCTGAGGATCATCGCACGCAGGCATCACCGGCTCTGGCGAGCTTTCTGTTGCCGGCACCGGAGCTGGCGCTGGTGCCTGAGCCACGGACTTAATATCAAGTTTAGGCTCATCAAAACTGTTAGGAAGGGCCAGGCCGGCCCCTCCGTCCGTTACAGGCGACGCAGGGGCCGTCGCCTCTTGTGGCAGCTCGGACGGAGCATCAATGCGCACCGCCTGACGAACTTCTCCCTCCTCGACCAGATCGGTAGATGCCTGAGCCGTTGCCTGCTGCATCATTCCGCAGAGCGCGAGCACACAGGCTGTTATAAACAGAACACGCATTACAAACTCCCCTTTCTGCGCTTAGCGCGAGGCCCAAACTTCGACGCGGCGGTTTTTGTCAAAACCATTCTCGTCGTTGCACGCGACGGGCACATCTTCGCCGACAGCCATGACTTCGATTTCCACATCGCGCCCCAACTGCTGACGCAGTGCGTTGGCAACGCTCTCGGCACGTTTACGAGAGATCTCGAGATTGATTTCGTAACCCCCTCGGTTGTCTGCGAAGCCCACAAACACCAGCTTGCGATCTGCGTTTTCGGGCTGTTGCGCCCATTCTGCCAATCGGGACAGATCGCTGACCGAGCGAGCATCCAAGGCAGATTCACCGGTCACAAAGTGGAAGGTCGCGCTAAGCCGGTCCATGTCCCGAACAGTCAGAACGTAATCGCGGACAACTGGTCCATTCTGGTGGGCCATGAACTGAATGTTCGCCAATGCATCGACAGATTCCCATCCGGTGCGAACACCAAGGTTCAAGTCGACAAATCCGTTCTCTGCGACGATCTCCTGCCCCTCATCCACTACGAAGTCGGTAAAGGCATTCACGTCCGCAGCGTCGCTCTGAGTGTTCTCGTACATGTAAAGACGACGGCTTAGCGGGTATTCTTCGGTCTTGACCGAGAAGCCTGTTGGGCTGTGGATCGCGTCACAGACCTTCAGCGGCAGCGCTTTGGCGTTGCGCACATAGGACAGACCGGTAAAGCCGATCGCACCCGGCTCTGCGCGCACAGCATCAGACAGGTTCGCATTCGACTCGAATTCCCGAGCAGAGCCGACCATCGGCAGGTCATTCATGACCAACGACTCAAACGTGTCAAAGGTGCCAGACTTGCCATCGCGGGTGTGCACAACGATCGGCAAATCCTGACCACCGAGCTCGGACCAGTTGGTGATGGAGCCCGCAAAAACCTCGCGAACCTGATCAATGCTCAGCTCGCGGATTTGGTTCTCGGGGTGAACGATGACGGCAACGCCATCTAGACCCACAATCACCTCTCCCTCGGCATCATCAGCCAGAAGATCGGGATAGCCGGCAACCATCAGGTCATTGCGTTCGGTCTCTTTGATCCGACGCGAGGCCATTGCAATATCTGCCGCGCCTTCAAGCATCGCGCGGAAACCCGTCGAGCTGCCATGCGCAGCGAGAGTGACCTCGCTGGCACCGCCCGGCAAAGTTCCTTGGATTTCCACGGCGCGCTCGTTTTCCTCGCCGAGAACCCAAGCCCCAATTTCTGCACCTTCATGGGCAACCCACGCTTCAATCAAAGCCGGAGCAAGTTGTGCGCCGATGGTATTCGAGCCTTGCAAGCGCAGTGTGTTCGGCTGAAGGCTTGCGACCACATCTTCGGCAACGGTCGCTTCAGCCACATCCTCGGCCACGGCTTCGGCGACTTCTACCGGCGCGGTCTCGGCAGGTGCAGCGGCGACCACCTCGTCACCCGGACAGGCATTCACAGGGCAGATATCGGCGATGATGCTGCGCGGATAGGTAATAGGGCCATACTGGGTGTTCACATCATAGCGGCCGGGCGCAGACTCCAGAATGCGGCCAGTCTGACGAGAGCCGTCATGTAGCTTCAGCGTTGCATCGACCGCCGACTTCAAACGGTAATCCGTCGCACTCACTGGCATGAGGTCCACATCAATCCGGTCTTTGACCAGAGCTTCCAGCTCGCCGCTTTCGCGGGCTTCGGCCAAAGCTGCATTGAATGCGGTCACGACCTCTTCGGCATTCGGGGCATCGAAGGGCAAGATCAAGTGCAGGGTACGGCGCGCCAGATCAAAAGAGCTTTCGCGAACAGAAGAGACGTCATATTCGGCGAAGTTCAGAACAAACCCTGCCTCGCTCTGGTCTGCGAGAACGGCAAAGACGTCCTTGTTCGCCAGCATTTCAAAACATGCATTCATGTCATCGGCAGTGACACGGGCGAAATCCCCGCCATCGACCCGTAGCTGCAACGATGTCGCCAGATCGTAGCCCGCAGGGTAGCACAGATCCTGCCCTTTCAGATCATCCAGAGACCCGAGCCGCGTGTCGTTGGAATACAGGCGTTCTCCGACAGCAAGAACGGCATCGGTGTAGCGGAAAGAAAGAGACCGGCTCAGAGTGTAGTAGAAAGGAAACGCGCCGTTATAATTGCTCTGGCGGGCACCTTCTTCGGCCTCACCCCAACTCGGGGCAAAAGTAACATCCGATGCAATTCCGGCTTTATCCAGAATGTGCTGGAATACCAAAGTACCCACGCCGCCATCGGGCAGGTCAGAACCGGAAATCAGGCCATACGGCTGGCTGGTCGCGAACGTCATCTTGTCCTGAGCCACGGCTGCTGTCGACGTGAGCAGCGCAGCAATCAGCGAACACGTAAAACCGGTAGCGATAGTCTTAAACATCAAAAGTCCTTTGACATTTTGCGGCGAGACAATCCGGACGCCGGGCAAAAAGAAACAGCCGCCTGCAATTTATAATTGCAGATCGCAGGCTGGATCAGCGCCACCGCCTTAGGAATTCCCCCGACAAATCCCAATAAATTATTACATTTCTACGACAGGAAAATGCTTAGTTTCCTTGTCTCGAAGCATGGCGACAGATTCTTTCTTTGCAACCAAAAAGTGCAACAGTATTCAAATTTCGGTGAAATTATGAGCGTTACAATAACGCGTAGAGAAACAGCATCTTGCCTAATGGCCCGACGCCAAATGGAAATTCCAGACTAAACTTTTGGCAGGCCCGCAGAGTGAAATCGAAGGCTGCGGCAATATTACCACGGATCTCTGCCCCCCCGATCGCATGAAACGCGAAAGCGCCCGTGCGGGTGCACGAGCGCTTCCAGAATTCAAGGTGAATCAACCAGATTATGCCAGAGCGAGAGACGGCCGAGACGTGATGGTCTGGCGCGTGTCATCCTCGGAAATGGTGTCGATCTGGGAGATCGCGACGCTAACTTGGTTCAAGCCTTCGGACTGCTGCTTAGCATTCTCTGCGATGCCGCTCATCAGTTCTGACAACTCCGAAACCGCACCAAGGATCTGGTTCAGCGCCTCGCCGGTTTCGCCAACCAGCTCCACACCCTCAGAGACCTGTTCGGATGATGTCGTCACAAGATTGCGGATCTGCTGACTCGCATCCGCCGAGCGCTGCGCCAGCTTACGGACTTCTTGGGCAACAACCGCAAAGCCTCGGCCCGCTTCACCCGCGCGTGCCGATTCAACGGCGGCGTTCAGAGCCAGCAGGTCGGTCTGGCGCGCAATCTCGTCGATCACAGTGATGATTGTATCAATCTCCGCGGACGAAGTCTTGATCGCTGCCATCGCATCCATGGCACGGTTCACAACATCGCCGGACCCCTCTGCATAGGAGCGGGTCTGTTCCACGACGGTCCGTGCATTGCCGGCGGTATCAGCGGCGGCACTAGCTGCGGCGGAAATCTCTTCGACTGCAACAGCGGCTTTCTGGCCTTCTTTACGGGTGCGCGCCGCGACTTCAAGCGCCTGCTCCCGAGCAGCTTCTGCCTCAACCTGCGCTTCTTCAGCGGCAGCAGCAGACTTGCTAAGCTCTTCACGGCCAGAAATGATCAGTGCCTCGGCCTTTTGCGAGCGCGCCATGGACCATAGCAGGATCGCTGCCTCAAAGATCACGATGGCCGCATGAAATACGACACGCCCCAGTGCGTCCATCATTTCTAAGCTCGGAAAGACCAGCGAAGGGGCAAGCAGACCAAAAGCGAGGTGATGACCAGCTGTCACCGCGACACCCGCCAGCAAAGCAGGGATGCTGCCCATAGTCGCGATAATCGCGAGAACGGCAAAGAACAGCATGTGTGAGTCCAGCTGCCACGGATGCCCCGCAAAGGCCGAGGTGAACGCCACACACTGGCCGATCAGCACCACCGCTAGAACCACAGCTTGCGACTTCACCGCCACGCGGTTCGAAGCAAAGGCTACCGCCAGCAAGGCCGAGGCCGCGATCAGTTCAGCGGTCAGGTTGCCGCCAACCAGAAATGCAGCGATCGGCGCAATGGGGGACATGCCCATGGCCACTTTTCGGGTCAGCGCGATGGCGCTTTCCTTGGAGGATGTGGTGTCGTCAGTACTCATCAGGGTGTTTCCGTTGCGCAGAGGAATGGAACGTTTTTGGGGTCAAGCAGAAACCATGCACCTGCGTCTTTGAACGCAGCGGGCGTCGCGTCAGTTGCCACCACAGCAAGCGGAGCGTTGGTCGGACCAACGACCGAACCGCCAGCGGCTGCGACAATCGCCTCGGGGCCACCGCGCCACGGCGGCGAGACCACGAGCACGAGTTCCGCATCATCAGGCACAGCAGCCACGGCAACGCTTGCCAGTTCTGCAAAGAGAATGGCGATCAGTCCGAGAGCTAGAAGGGGCGCAGGGTTAAGGTTTCGCATGTAGTCTGTTTACTGCACGCTTCAATGCGATCAATCGGGTCCCGACTTATGCGCCAGACGCTCATCCAATCGGGTTAGAATGCACTGACCAAGTTGCTGTCCAAACATCCCCATTAGGACCTGCCCCATTGAAAACAAAAGAAAAACAGGCGCCGTTTGGCACCTGTTTGTTTGTTCGACCGAGGAGAAGGCTTTAGTTTCTTGGCATATCTTTTGACCGCGCCAGCCGCTTTTGGGCGGCGATACGCATTGGCGCGTTGGGCGCACCGTATCCTGCGTAACCATTGCGACGTTCCAGCACCTCGACAAATAGGCCGCCGGGAATCGCTTGGCTGTAGACTTGGAAGAACTCTCCCTGATCGTCCCGATCATAAAGGATGTTCAACTTTTTCATGGTCGCCAATTGGTCCGGGTCAATGTCAAACCGTGCGGCGAGGTCATCGTAGTAGTTGCCCGAGATCGGCAAAGTCGCGAACCCGCGATCGGCCAACTTCTGCGCTGTGACAAAGATATCATCGGTCGCCAATGCGATGTGCTGGACCGGTGCGCCAAAGCTATCCGCTAGGAATGCGCCCGCCAGCGTCCGGTGGGTTTCCGCGCCGTTTAAGGTGATGCGGAACTTGCCGGACTTGGCCTCCATCGCGCGCGACCGTACCAGACCGTCAGGGTCGGTCACGTCGAACATTGGCGACTGCTTCATGTCAAAGAGCGAGGTGTAGAACAGCGACCATGACAGCATATCGTCATAGGTCATGGTCTGCGCGACGTGGTCCACATGCTTTAAGCCCACGCCGGAGGTGTCAGCTTGGACAGGTGCGAACTCCTGATCCCAAACAGGGGCCAGCTTTTCGGAGTGATCAAGGAAGTGCAGCAAGCTGCCCCCGAGACCACGGATCACTGGAATGTCGATTTGTCCTTCGGACAGGGGCTGCGAGAACATGGTCGCACCCAACGCTTTGGCGCGGGTAACAGTGTCTGCCGCAGATCCGACGTCCAAACCGAAATCGCACACGCAAGTGCCATGCATATTATAGGCCGAGCCCGCGAAATCGTGGGGCTCTTCGTTAATAATCACGCGGATATCGCCCTGCTGCCAGAGCGCGACTTTCTTGTCGACGTGCTGGCCAGTCTTGGCAAAGCCTAGAACCTCAAGCTGTTTACGCAACTTCTCTGCGTCATCTCCCCGCGAAGCGAACTCGACAAAGGACGTGCCAGAAACCTCGACCTTGGGCGGCAGCTTTGGCAGGGGCATCGCGACTTCGGGTTCCTGACGGCGTACGTCGTCCATCAGGTTGATCAGCGAACGGTATCCATCGCGAGACACGGTCTTAGGGTTGCCCTGCCGGAACTGGTCGTTGAAAATCTCGAGGCTGACGGGACCGGTGTACCCTGTTGCGACAACGGCACGCATGAAGTCAGTGACGGCCAGATCACCCTCGCCCGGCATGTTGCGGAAGTGGCGGGACCAGTACAGCAGGTCCATTTCGATCATCGGCGCGTCTGCCAGCTGGACAAAGAATATCTTGTCACCGGGGATGCGGCGGATGGTGTTCGGGTCGATCTTGCGGCCTAGGGTGTGGAAACTGTCCACGATCAGACCGATGTTCGGGTGATCTGCGCGGCGCACGATTTCCCACGCATCGCGGTGATCGTTGACGTGGGTGCCCCACGCCAAAGCCTCGTAGCCGACGCGGATGCCGCGCTTGGCCGCGCGCTCCCCAAGTTCAGCGAAATCCTCGGCAGCGCGGTCGATACCGCCCAATGCCTGCGGATGCACCGACGAGCAGAACAGCACCAGATCGGTGCCCAATTCCTGCATCAGATCGAATTTACGCTCGGCGCGATCAAAGGCCTTGGCGCGCAGAGCACCGGGCAGACCTTCGAAATCGCGGAAGGGTTGGAACAGTGCAATTTCCAGCCCGTGGTCGCGAACGATGCGCCCCACATCGCGTGGGGTGCCTTCGTCCGCGATAAAGTCCTGTTCGAAAATCTCGATCGCCGAGAAGCCTGCGGCAGCGATTGCTTCGAGCTTTTCGCGCAGGTTGCCAGAGACCGATACAGTGGCGATCGAGGTCTTCATCAGTAGGTCCTTTCGGTCATGAGTTCCGCACGAAGAGCAGGTTCATCGAGGGGCGCGCCGCAGAAGAATTTCCAAGCATGGACGCCTTGGAAGAAGAACAACTCCCAGCCGGAGATGATGTCGAGTCCGTTAGCCTTGGCGTCGGTCAGGAACTGGGTGTTCGGCGGGGTGTAGACCGCGTCAAACGCCCACGCCGCACCAGCCATCGCCCATTCCGCCAGCGGGGTGCCGTCATAGCCGACCATGCCCACGGGGGTGCAGTTCACGATGCCCTGCGCGCCATCGGCCAAAGCCTCGGCATTCGAGCCACACACGACTTTGACATCGGGTGCGGTCTTGCGGATGTCAGCGGCCAGAGCCTCTGCCTTGGGCATATCACGGTCGACTAGGCGCAGTTCCTTGCAGCCCAGACCGACCAGGCCAAAGGCAATCGCACGCCCTACGCCACCCGTGCCAATCATCAGGACCGCACCGGGGGCACGATCCCCCCGCACGCTGCGATAGGCCGACATGAAGCCCGAGTAGTCGGTGTTGTGACCCTTGGGGGTGCCTTCGCCAAAGATCACGGTGTTGCACGCGCCGATGCCGCGGACCAGCGGGTCCTCGACTTCGAGGAATTTGGTCACGTACTCCTTGTAGGGATAGGTGACATTGATCCCGCGATAGCCATTGTCTTTGGCGAACTGGAACACACCGTCAAAGTCCTGCTCCATCTCGCGGGGGACCAGACGCAGATAGCTGACGTCCATCCCGTTTTGCTCGCCCGCAATCTTGTGCAGCAGGGGCGAGCGCGATGCGGCGATATTGTCGCCGATCAGGCCAAGTTGAAGTTTGGCAGGCAGGTCTTGCATTACGATGCACTCCGGTTGCTACGGCCAAAGATCATAGCTTTGCCCTTGGTCCACAGCGGGGTTTGCGAAACGAAAATCAGCACCACGGCAACGAACAACACGGTCGAGAGCGGACTGGAGAAGAGACCACCAAAGAAGCGTCCCAAATCCTCGCGCTCGGAGATGATGGCACGGCGCCAGTTATCGTCCAAGAGGCGGCTCAGGATCACACCCAGAATGACCGGTCCCAACGGGTAGCCGTAGTGGCGCATAAAGTAGCCAAACACACCGAAGCCAAGCATCCAGTAGACGTCGGTGATCGAGTTGTTCACCGCATAGGCGCCGACGATGGACAAGAGCATGATCAGGGGGATCAGAAACGCGCGAGGGATTTCCACGATCTTGGTGAACAGCTTGATACCGGTCAAGCCGAACAGCAGAATAAAGAAGTTCGCAGTGATCAGAGCGCCCACGATGAACCAGAACATGTGCGGCTGGTCGATCATCAGCATCGGACCGGGGTTCAGACCGTGGATATAGAGCGCACCGATCATAATCGCAGTCACCGCATCACCGGGGATACCAAGGGTCATCATCGGGATGAACGCACCGCCCACCGCCGCGTTGTTCGCAGTTTCAGGGGCGACAAGACCTTCGATTGCACCGTCGCCGAATTCACGCTCAGGATTCTTGGTCACGCGTTTCGCGTGGTCATAGGCCATCAGCGCCGCAATATCGCCGCCCGTCCCCGGCAAAGCACCGATAATCACACCAATTGAGGAGGTCTGGACCGACAGCGGCAGGTGTTTCTTGACGGTGCTGAAGGACGGAATGATGCGGTCGATCTTTTGACGCACAGCGGGCATGTCGATGTGATGCAGCTGAAGCAGCGCCTCGGACACACCGAACATTCCGATCATTACGGCAATGAACGAAATGCCTTGGGTCAAGAGCGGGATGTCAAAGGTGAAACGCTCGGTAAAGGTCAACGGATCCATGCCCACCGCACCGATGCCAATTCCCAAAGCTCCTGCGAAGATTCCCTTGATCAGCGAACCGGACGATAGCGACCCCACGAGCAGAATACCCAGAACGGCCAGCAGCATGTAGTCCCGTGGCTGGAAGGTCAGCGCAAACTTGGAGACGAAGGGCGCGGCCAGAGCCAGCACACCGATCCCGATAAAGCCACCAAAGAACGACATCACGGTGGTCACGCCGATGGCGGTCCCTGCCTCGCCCCGCTTGGCCATGGGATAGCCATCCATCGCGGTGGCAATCGCGGAAGGCGCACCGGGAATATTGAGCAGGATCGCCGTCCGAGAGCCTCCATAGACGCCGCCCATGTAGATACCGATCATCAGAGAGATCGCAGGCAGAACATCCCAAGAAAACGTGAACGAAATCAGGATCGACACCGCCATCGTCACCGAAAGGCCGGGAATGGCACCGACATAAACGCCGGCAAAGGTGCCCAAGCCCACCAGCAACAAAAGCTGCGGGTTTGTAAAGATCATCAGCATATCCATCAGGGCGCTCATGCGTCACCTCCTGCGGAGAATAGGTCGCGGAAGTACTGGATGAACTCTGCTTCGGGCACGATGCCTGCGGGCAAGAGCACCGTGAACACGATGCGGAAGATCAGCCAAATCACCACGAGAGATCCAAGAGCGATGAGCAAGGTCACAGGCCAGCTGCGGCGGGCCATAAGCTTCATCGAGAGGACCAAGAAAATTGCGGCCGTTGGAATAAACCCAAGCGGTTTCAGAGCGATACCAAATGCCACAAGCAAAACGAACATGACGATCACGAGCCAAGGCAAAATATCCTTGGACATGGTTTCGTTCGTCACGAGCTTCAGTCGGGCCGTCTTGACCAGAATGACAATGGACGAGATCAGCATGACGGCAGCTGTGGCCATAGGGATCGCACCGGGCGAGGACAGCGCCTCGAAGCCCGCGATACCGTAGGCGTTCCACAAAAGTGCACCGCTCGCTATGGTCAGAAAAATGGTGAAAGCCAGTTCACCGGGGCGACGGCTGTCTGCGTAGCCACCCGGAGTGGCGTCGGACGTACCATCGTGGTGATCAGCATCACCGCGAAAATCGGGTTCCATGGCTTCCTCCATCAGCCTAGTGCAAGGCGTGGCCCGCCCTGCGGAACGATAGACGCCGCCCATCTAGGGACGAGCGGCGCCAGTATAGCAGCTTCGCCCGCCAAGCGGGCGATCTGTCAGTTTAGTTTATTCGCCGGGACGCGCGATGCCGAACTCTTCGGGCGAGCTCTTGGTCAGACCAGCGTCCTGAAGCAGCCAAGTGGTGTTCTGCTGCCAAGTCGACAGGAAGTCTTCGGCTTCGGCACCCGAGATGTTCATCATGGTGAAACCACGGTTGTCCATCAACTGAACGAAGTCTTCGTTGGTTGCTGCTTCGGCATATGCCGCCGACAGTTTCTCAACGACGTCATCAGGCGTACCTTTGGCAACGAACACACCAAAGAACGGACCCCAAGGCAGGAAATCGTTGTAGGTCTCGTTGAAGTCGGTGACCGCGGGCGCTTCGGGCAGCTTTTCGTTGGCAGCGACGTCAAACAGAGCCAGAGGCTTCATGTTGCCTGCGCGGATGCCTTCGATCGCTGCACCCAGAACGGCGGGCATCACGTCAATCGCGCCACCCTGCAGAGCGGTCAGCGCGGGGCCATCACCATCGTAGGGAACCGAGATCACGTCCAGCTCGCCTTCAACAGTTTCGATCATCGCGGTGACAACCGAAGGCAGGCCGCCGGGGCCAGTCGCGCCGAAGCGGACTTCGCCGGGGTTCTCTTTGATGTAGGCCATCATGCCTGCGTAATCATCGAAGGGCGCGTCAGGGCTTGCCACCAGGATCGGGGTGCCGCGTGCCAGCAGGTTGATGGGGGTGAAGTCGGTGTAGTCTTTCTTGCCCAGACCCATGACTTTGTAGAGCAGCGGGTTTTCCGCGCCCATCAGCAGGGTGTAGCCGTCGGTCGACTGAGTTGCGACGTAGTTCAGCGCGATCGCGCCAACGCCGCCGGTCATGTTCTGCATGACAACAGTGCCACCCAGAGCGTCTTCGGCGTGGGGGGTGACCGAACGCATTACGGTATCGGTCGAACCACCGGCACCCCACTGGATGATGCCTTGGATTTCCTTGGCGGGATAGTCAGCCGCCAGAACACCAGTTGCAGAAAGAACGAGCGCCGAGACGGCGCCGAAAGCGAAACGTTTCATGGTATCTCCTCCCAATGAGATGATTTCAGGATAGCTTGCAGGGCCATCCGTTAAGGCCCGAGAGTGCCGAAGCCAAGGCATAACGTCAAATACATTAAGTTATCTCACATTAACTTGAAGTTATTTTTGTAATTAGTGCGCTAGCGCCAATGCTTGGCGGCATCCGTCAGCTCTCGGGTCAAGAGACGGATCGCATCCTCGGCAAAAGCCGAGAGGTTTCGCCCCTTTTTTTGGACCACATAGGACTGAACAACAACCTTCTCTTTCAATGGCTTACGCACCAAACCAGGCATGTACACCTCGGCCACGGAAAATTCGTCGATCAGCGCCACCCCCAGCCCGTGCCGCACAAAGCTCACCAGTGTCTGAGCAAAGCGACCCCGGATGGAGTGCTGCATCGTCAGCCCGGCATCAACAAACGGTTTGGCAAGGATTTGACCGTAGGGATCCGATGGATCGATCCCGATCAAAGGTTCGTGCTCTAGATCATAGATAGATATCTCGGACTGCTCAGCGAGCCTATGCCCCTCTGGCACGATCACGACGATTCGGCCCTCGGCGATCTTGGTGTTCTCGATTCCCGCGTTCTGAACCGGAGAACTCATGATTACGAACTCTCCGCGCTCTAGCAGCAGATAGTCCACGGTTTCTTCGATCTTGAGAATATTCAGGTCGATGTAGAGGTCCGGATAACGCCCGCGCAGATCGCGGATTGCCCGAGTCGCAATGAACTGCGCGACGGACGGGGCCGAGGCGAAGGCCAGTCGCACGTCCTCCCCTTTTTGCAGAGAGTCGAGCGCGAGCTGTAGATTTTCGACGCCCTTATAGACCTCGCGAATCTGATCGAACACGGCGCTGGCCTCAACCGCTGGAATGAACAAACCGGCACGGCGTTCAAAAAGGCGTATCCCAAGACTCTCTTCGGTGTGCTTGATCAACCGAGAAATCCCCGGGGCAGAGACCCCAAGATGGTCTGCCGCGCCACTAATCGTGCCGCGCAGCATTACAGCTCGGATGACCTCGATCTGGCGAAGGGTAATTTCTTTCATGTCCCTCTCCTCCTGCCCAAGCCCATTAACACGATGTTCCGCAAAACGACATACTTGTAATTGACGTTATGCCAAGGAATACTCGAAATATGCGCCATCGAGGGGATGGGGGACAGCGCTTTGACAACAAATACACCTGCAAAATATAGCTTTGACGTGATCGTCCTTGGCTCTGGCGCGGCCGGTTTGTCGGCATCGGTCACAGCAGCGGGACATGGCGCACGCGTTGTCCTCATCGAAAAGGAACCTGTGGTGGGCGGCACGACCGCTTGGTCCGGTGGATGGATCTGGAGCCCCCGCAATGGCCCTGCAAAGCGCGCCGGAATTGACGAAGATATCGATGCGCCTCGGGCCTACCTCAAGGGGGTACTTGGCAACTACTTCGACGCCAAGCGCGTGGATGCGTTTCTCGAGGCCGCACCAGAGATGGTCAGCTTCTTTGAATCCGGCACTGCGCTCCAGTTCGACGGCGGCTTTCCCATTCCTGACACCTATGGCCACATCGAAGGCTCGGGCACCGGCGGCCGATCCGTCATCGCCCGCCCCTATGATGCCCGCGATCTGGGAGATGACATCAAGCTGCTACGCGAACCCGTGCGCGAGACGACCTTTCTGGGCATGACCATTCAGGCCGGCGCGGACCTGCGCGCATTTATGACTATGACGCGGTCGATCAAATCCTTTGCCTATGTGACCAAACGCACCCTCCGGCATTTCCGCGATCTCGCCCTTTATCGGCGCGGCATGGATTTGCGGAATGGCATCGCGCTGGTCGGGCGGCTGCTGAAATCGGCCCGTATGGCTGGCGTGGACATTCGCGTTGGCCAGACTGTGGACAATCTGCTGATCACCGAGGGGCGCGTTTCCGGCGTTGCGCTGTCTGATGGTACACAGATCACCGCACCTCAGGTCATTCTGGCGTGCGGCGGCTACCCCCATGACGAAAAGCGCCGCGCCGAGACTTTCCCGCGCGACAAAGAGCACCGCACTTTGGCCGTCGATAGCGCGAATGGCGCGGGCCTGGCACTGGCCGAGGCTGTTGGCGGCCATGTTCGCACCGACCTCGCCCGTCCAGCGGCGTTCTGCCCAGTGTCCACCGTGCGCTGGCCCGACGGGCGGGTCGCGCAATTTCCCCACATCATTGACCGGGGTAAACCGGGCTTGATCGGCGTGCTCGCCAATGGTCAACGGTTCTGCAACGAAGGGCTTGGCTATCACGACTATGTCGAGGCGCTGCTTCGCGCGACGCCTGATGGCACCCCTGCCCGCAGCTGGCTGATCTGCGATCATCGCTTCCTGCGCCGGTTCGGGATCGGCGTCGTGCGCCCCCAGCCTCTGCCCTATGGTCATTGGATCAAACGCGGCTACCTGAAAACGGGCCGAACCCCAGAGGAACTAGCGCGAGCCTGCGGGATCGACCCCACTGGCCTGAGCCAAACCATCAACGACTGGAATGATGGCGCGGATCGCGGCGAAGATCCGGCCTTTGGTCGCGGCACGACGCCATACATGCGCCTGCAAGGTGATCCAGAGCAGCAACCGAACCCCAACGTCGCCCCGATTCGCAAAGCCCCATTCTTTGCCGTCGAGGTGGTCCCCGGCAGCTTTGGCACCTTTGCAGGCCTCGCGACAAACGAACATGCGCAAGTGTTGCGGGCAGACGGCAGCACCATTGATGGCCTCTATGCGGCAGGCACTGACGCCGCCTCGGTGTTTGGCGGGTTCTATCCGGCCGGAGGCATAAACCTTGGCCCCGCCATGACTTTTGGCTTTATCGCAGGCCGTCACGCTGCAACCAATGGAACGCCCCAATGACCAGAGCCCTGTCCATCGCCCACCTGAGCGCCATCCAGTTGAGCCCGCCAACCTTGATCGAAACCGCCGCCAAGGCCGGTCTGGACGCTGTCGGCCTACGCCTTATCAAGGTCACGCCCGACTCACCCGGTTACCCCCTGTGGCAGGACGCGCAGATGATGCGGGAGACCAAAAGCGCGCTGCGACACACTGGCCTAAGCGTGAACGACATAGAATTTGTCAAAGTGACCAAGGAAACGACCGCCGAGAGCTTGCTGCCATTTTTTGATTGTGGCGCGGACCTTGGGGCAAAGACAGCGATCCTCGCGCCATATGACGACGACCTGTCGCGCTTGGCAGACACGATCACCGCCTTGTCCGAGGCTGCACAGGTTCGTGGCATCGGCGTTGTGCTGGAGTTCTTTCCATGGACATCCGTGCCCGACCTGCAGACGTGCTGGCAGGTGGTGCAAACCGCCGGAGATGACGTCGGGCTGTTGGTCGATAGCCTGCACTTTGACCGCTCTGGTTCCTCGCTTGAATTGTTGGCGCAAATCCCCGCAGCGCGGATGCCATTCTTGCATCTCTGCGATGCTCCGGTGCAGGACAGTTACACGACCGAAGAGTTGCTGCACACCGCGCGCGGGGAACGGTTTGCCCCAGGGGATGGCCAGATCGATCTGGCCGCATTCGTCAAGGTCGCACCGAATGTTCCGATCGGGCTAGAAATTCCGCGCCCCACTGCGCTTGATCCTGAAGGATACGCCAAGGCCTTCGCGGACTTTGCCGCAAAAACCCGCGCGCTACTGAAAGAAGTCAGCCCCGCGTAACCAACCCGCGCAATGCACGAAAAATACCATAACAGGCTGGAGCACTCCATTTACCGGCCTCTCCCTTCGAGGGCACACTCAACGCCACGAACAGGGGAGGTCTACCATGAAAACACAGGTCGCGATTATTGGTGGCGGACCGTCGGGCTTGTTGCTGTCGCAGCTGTTGAACAAGGCGGGTGTTGAGACTGTTATTCTAGAGCGATCCACGCGCGATCATGTCCTCTCCCGCATCCGTGCGGGCATTCTGGAATGGGGCGCGGTTGATCTGCTGCGCGAGGCCGGGGTTGGCGACCGCATGGCGACGGAGGGCATCCCACATGATGGCTGCTACCTGACCGACGAAGACCTGATGGTCCACATCGACTTCAGAGAGCTGACGGGCAAACAGGTGATGGTCTATGGGCAAACCGAAGTGACCACCGATCTCTATGCAGCGCAGGACAAGATGGGCACACAAATCCTGCACGGGGTCGAGAACGTCTCGATCCATGATCTGGACCAGAGCCAATCTTATGTCACCTTCCGCCACGAGGGCGAGGAAAAGCGCCTTGATTGTCTGTTCGTTGCCGGCTGTGACGGCTTCCACGGTGTCAGCCGAAAAACAATCCCCGAAGAGAAGAGAAGCGAATTCGAGCGCGTGTATCCCTTTGGCTGGCTTGGTATTCTGTCCCACACGCCCCCTGTCCATGACGAGTTGATCTACTCGAACTCCCGCCATGGGTTTGCACTGGCCTCCATGCGCAACGAAAATCTGGTGCGCTACTACGTGCAGGTACCGTTGACCGACACGGTAGACGATTGGTCCGACGACCGCTTTTGGCATGAATTCAGCCGCCGCATCCCGTCCGAAGCGGCCAGTCGTCTAGTCACGGGTCCTTCGATCGAGAAATCAATCGCGCCGCTCCGGTCCTTTGTCTCGGAACCCCTGCGCTGGGGGAACCTGTTCCTGGTCGGGGATGCGGCGCATATCGTGCCGCCCACAGGGGCCAAGGGGCTGAATCTGGCCGCATCGGACGTGTTCTACCTGCACCAAGCCCTGATCGACGCGGTCAAAGGCGGCAGTACCACAGGGGTCGAAGAGTACTCGGCCCGCGCCCTACAGCGCATCTGGAAAGCAATGCGGTTCAGCTGGCAGATGACCACGATGCTGCACCGCTTTGACGGCGAGGACAGTTTTGCCGAGCAGATGCGCAAATCGACCTTGCGCCATTTGGCGGACTCGGAAACGGCCCGCCGCGACCTGGCCGAAAACTATATCGGCCTGCCCTACTGATCGGCAGGCCAGACCGGAGTGCGCGCAAAGGCTTCGGCATAGCGTGACACCCCACTGGTCAATGGGAACATCGTGGCCTGTAGCGCGTGGTAAATGTCCGGTTTACCCACAAACTGGGTCGCCATGGGCTTGCCATCAGCATCGATCTCGGGAAACCAACCACCTTTGTCGTGGTCGATGAAATGCTGGTCGGCGAACTGCCACAGTCGGCGATACCATCCCTCTTCGGCGTCATTCGGATCGATCTTGATCAGACTGGCGAGGACGCCAATCGCTTCGGTTACGGGCCACCAGTAGCGGTCCGCGATGTCTGGTGTGCCATCAAATTTTAGCGTGTAGACAAGCCCGCCATTGTTCTGATCCCAAGCATCCTCTAGCGCTCGATGCACAACCTGCCGTGCGATACCAAGTGTACCATCGTCAGGACGTCCCCCCAGATCCCAGTACTGTAGCAGCAAACGCGCCCACTCGACCGAATGACCCGGAGTCGTACCCTTTGGCCGGAACATCGGATCCCCGTCATAACTGCGGTCGATCTGCCAGTTTGCAGTGTAATGCTCTGGAATGCGCCAACCATTCTGCCCCGCGATCTTGCGCATGAAGAAATCCAGAATGCGACCAGCGCGTTTTATGTAGACTTCGCGGCCAGTCGCCTCGTAGGCAGCGAGCAATGCCTCGACCCCATGCATGTTCGCGTTCATCCCGCGATAGCTGGAAAAGGGCGTCCAGTCGCGGTTCCATTCATCCAAGAACAGCCCGTGATCTTCTTGCCAGAAGTGGAAATCGAGGACCGACGTCGCGTCCTCAATCAGGCGGTCCGCGTCGGGGTGACCAGCCAGCTTCGCCGAAGCGCCCGCGAGCAGCACAAACACATGCCCGTATGCCAATTTGCGCCCATCAGCGACTTGGCCGTCGTTCACGCCCCAAACATAGCCGCCGTATTCGTCGTCGCGATGAGCATTCCACAGATAGTCGATGCCCTGATCGATAACCTCATGACAGTCCGATTGCCCTGCCAGATGCCCCATTGCGAAAGAGTGGACCATCCGCGTGGTCGAGTGAAGCTCTTGCAGGGTGCTCGGCAGAGGCGCACCGTCATATCCCTGTGTGTGAAACCCACCGCCTTTGCGCACCGCAGGGCGAAAGAAATTGAACTGGCGCTGCGCTTGCGTTTGCAGCCAGTTACGGTGTTCTTCGGTGTTCAGCCAATATCCCGTAACTTCAGGGCCGGGTGCGGGATGGGTCATCGGGCGTGCTCCTGCTCTAATCGCCCCCAATATGCGCGTTTGCGATAACAGCTCAAGACGATTGAGGATCAGCCGAGGCACAGTCCGTTTGACCGCAGGGTGGACGTGCGCTTCTCGTCAAAAACTTCATGAGAGGGGGGGAGATCATTGCCCGGCTATTGAGAGATGTACTGGCAATACCACGACGAAAATGGGCGCGTTCAGAAGGCCGTGATCCCCAATATAGTAAAGGACGCCCAAAGAGACTTGTGCGCTGTGGCGCTAATTGACGCCACAGATACTGCAAATCACACCATCGACCAAGGCTGCGATATCTGGAAGACTTCGCCAACATAAGGCACCTGACCGCATCCGGGCGATCCAAGGGATAAAACCGCAAGAACAAGGGGACGACATGGCTCTGTTAGTGATTCATACCGGCGGAACGATTGGAATGGTGCAGACCGATCAAGGGTTTGCTCCAAGTGCAGGTGTGCTTGAAACCGCCATTCAGGCGATACAGTCTTCAGGGGACCTGTCCGATGAAGTGGAGGTGCACGCCTTTGATCCGCTGATCGACAGTGCCCAAGCCTCTCCGAATGACTGGGCCAAGATCGCGCAGACAATCCACGAGTGCTACGAGCATTTTGACGGGTTCGTGGTCACTCACGGAACGGATACACTGGCCTACACGGCGGCGGCACTATGCCTTGCCCTACGCGGAGTGCAGAAGCCAGTGATCGTGACCGGTGCGATGCTCCCCCTGACGGTAGAAGGCACGGACGGCACCCGAAACCTGCGCGATGCCTTATGCGCCGCGACCAAGGCCCCATCCGGCGTTTGGGTGCAGTTTGCGGGCAACCTGCTGCATGGCGGGCGCGTGCGAAAATCCCATTCCCATGCGTTCGACGCCTTTGAGGCGGAGGTCGTTTCGACCCCGCCTGCTGTCGCTGCTGATGCCTTTGCTTTGGCTCGGGTCGGCGACCATCGCGTCGGCATGGTCTCGATCACGCCCGGAACCTGCACGGAGCTCATTCGCTTTGCCGCAGACACCTGTGCGGGCATCGTCTTGCGTTGTTATGGCTCTGGTACGGCACCGGACACGCCCGCCTTGCGCGCAGCACTACACCGTGCACAAGAGCGGCAGATCCCGGTCGTCGCCGTGTCCCAGTGCGCCGAGGGAGGGATTCGCCTTGGCACCTACGCGGCAGGCGGCATCCTGCGCGAGACCGGTGTGATCGACGGCCGCGACATGACACCCGAAATGGCCTATGCCAAAATCCAATTCGCCCTGAGCCAATTCGACAATATTGACTCGCAGCACGATTACCTGACCACCTGCCAGTGCGGCGAATACACCGCCGCTTAGGGCAGTGGCGCCTCGATCAGGCCGGACGCGGCATGCAGACCGCCCGACAGCATGTCACGCACCTCTGCGGGGATCGATGCGTCCTCTGGCTGGTATAGCCCGCTCAGTTTCAGGCTCTTGCGCAGATCAAGGCTTTGGCCCAGATACTGACAGACCATCCGCGTGGCCGCTGGCGGGCGCGGCGCACGGGCGGCCACCCCTGTCACAACGCCCGTCAAATAATTGATCCGGTTGTTATAGCTGGGATACAGAATGATCTGCATGACCTCGTTGCGGGTCAGCATCTCCATCACGGTCAAGAACAGGCGATCCCCTAACAAGAAGCAAGCGCCCTCGTATTTGCAGGTGAACTTGGCCTGACCAGGCAAGCCGACCTTCTCGATGCTTTTGACGTTGATCCCGTGCTGGCTACGGTACAACTGCGTCAGCGCTCGCAAGATCATCCCCGGATGGGACATGGAGCTATAGTAGGTGAAATAGTAGCCCACGTAGCGGTCTAGATCGGTCCGCGAGCCCATGCGCAAGTCTTCGGCAATTGCGGCGATTTTGTTGGTTTCAGCCCGCACGCCGGATTCCTGTGGCTTGAGCCGGATCAACTCCATGAACTGTCCATGGGGCAGCAGCAGTTCAGCTTCTTCGACACCAAAGAAATCGCACATCCGCCGCATGATCCGCAGGGAGGGAAACGTCTCGCCGCTGAGGTAGCGGTTGAACTGCGAGCGGTTCATGCCCAACTGCCGGCACACTTCGGCGATGGATTTATGATAACTGCACAGCGCCCTGAGGTTGGCGGGCAAATCTCGGGACATGGAGACATCTTTCACTAGTTGACGCTACTTTGCCTACAAGTCGCACCGCATGTGCGCAAGCTAGCGAAATGGTAACCCCAGTTTCGCTCATTAGGGTGCCCCGAACTCTGAACCAAGACCAGATCCACGAGGGGCTTCATGGAATTTCTAGAAATGATCTTTGGCAAGATCGGCGATCTGACATGGGGTTGGTCCCTGATCCCGATCCTTGTCGTCTTTGGCGCGTTCATCACCATCGCCACAGGCTTTGTCCAGATCGAGTACTTTGGCCGCATGTTCCGCGTGCTGTCGAACAAGAACAACTCGGACGACAACTCCCAGATTTCTGCACGCGAGGCATTACTGGTGTCTGTTGGCGGTCGTGTCGGCGGTGGCAACATTGCGGGCGTTGCGGTTGCGATCACCCTTGGCGGGCCCGGTGCGGTGTTCTGGATGTGGGCGATTGCACTGGTCGGCATGGCCACCAGCCTCGTGGAATGTTCGCTCGCGCAGCTGTTCAAGCGCAAGACCGATGACGGCGGCTACCGCGGTGGTCCGGCGACTGCGATCATGCATGGGCTCGGCGCGTCCTACAAATGGCTGGCGGTTGTCTACGCGGTCTGCCTGATCGCGGCGTTCGGCCTCGGCTTCAACGCATTCCAAGGCAACACCGTCGCGGGCGCTGTACAGGACTCGCTGGGTGTGGACCGTTTGTGGACCGGTCTGGCGTTGGCTGTGATCTCTGGCTTCATCATCTTTGGTGGCATTCACCGCATTGCCAAAGCATCTGACGTGGTCGTTCCGATCATGGCAATCGGCTACATCCTGATGGCGCTGGTTGTGATCGTTATGAACATCGGTGACATCCCCGCCGTAATCACCACCATCGTGCGCAACGCATTCGGCTGGGAAGAAGCCGTCAGCGGCGGCATGGGTGCAGCGATTGCCCAAGGTCTGCGTCGCGGTCTGTTCTCGAACGAGGCCGGTCTGGGCTCTGCCCCCAACGTCGCGGCGACTGCAGATGTGCGTCACCCGATCAGCCAGGGCATCACGCAGGCGTTCTCGGTCTTTATCGACACGATCCTGATCTGCTCGTGCACCGCGTTCGTGATCCTGCTGGGTGACGTCTACGTTCCGGGCGCCGAAGGCATCGACGGTGTCGCGCTGACACAGCAGTCGATCGTCTTCCACCTTGGAGATTGGGCGCAGTACTACCTGACACTGGCGATCCTGCTCTTTGCTTTCTCGTCGATCATCTACAACTACTACCTTGGCGAAAACGCTCTGACTTTCATGACCCAGAGCAAAGCGGTTCTGGTCGGCTTCCGTCTGGCGATCATGGGCATTGTTTTCGTTGGCGCCGTCGCACCCGGAGCAACCGCCGTCTTCTTCTTCTTCTCGGACCCGATGATGGGCATTCTGGCGCTGGTAAACCTGCTTGCGATCATGATGCTCTTCCCTGTCGCGATGCGCCTGCTGCGCGACTTCCGAGAACAACTCAAGGACGGGATCGAACGCCCTGTCCTGAACCCCGATGACTTTGCGGATCTCGATATCGACCGCACAGCATGGCGCGGCCACAACGGCTAAGCCAAACTTAGGGCCACCCTCGGGTGGCCCTTTTTTATTGCGGCGTTACAAAAATTTCACGCTCCAACAGTCATATTTCGGATATACCTGAAATATGGAAAAAATGATTCCCGATCGTCTTGCTATTCTGGGGCACCCTGCGCGGCTGGCCCTGTTCCGCCTGCTCATGCGCCGCTATCCGGACCGATTGCCTGCGGGGGAAATCGCAGGAGCCTTGGACCTGAAGGCCAGCACCCTGTCCACCTACCTGTCTTCGCTCATGCAGGTCGGGCTGGTGACACAGCAACGTGCGGGCACCTCGCTGATGTACTCTGTGGATATGGAGACTGTGCGACAGACCTTTGATTATCTGCTGATCGACTGCTGCCGTGGCCGCCCCGAAATGTGCGCCCCAGTCCCTGTACCGCAGACCAGCGGCAAGAGAAGCGTGCTGTTCCTGTGCACCGGCAATTCCGCGCGCTCAATCATGGCAGAGGCAATTCTGCGGGACATGGCCGGCGACCGCTTCAAAGCCTACTCGGCCGGCACCCACCCGCGAGATTCAGTGAATCCGAATGCTCTGCAGGCTTTGGAGGCGAACGGAATTACGGCTGTCGGGCTCTCGCCCAAACACATGGACGCTTTCTATGGGCACACCGCCCCAGAGATGGATTTCGTGTTCACCGTCTGCAACCATGCCGCCAACGAAGAATGCCCGACATGGGAGGGGCAGCCCATCAATGGCCATTGGGGTCTACCCGACCCAAGCAGTCTGGTTGCAGATGGCGCAGACATGCAAGCCGCCTTCCAGCAAACCTTCATTGCACTGCGCCAACGCATCGCTGCCTTCGTACAACTCCGCCTCGACTCGATGGACCGGATCGCCATGCAAAGCGCGGTCGACTTCATCGCCCGCCTACCAGAGGACTATGACGCATGACCACATACGCACTGAACGGCCTTGGCCGCATCGGTAAGCTTGCCCTGAAACCACTACTAGAGCGCGGCGCAGACATCGCATGGATCAACGACGCAGTGGGCGATCCCGAGATGCACGCGCACCTGCTGGAATTCGACACCGTCCACGGCCGCTGGGACGCCGCGTTCAGCCATGATGCGGACAGTGTCACCATCGACGGAACCCGCCTGCCCTTTGTCGGGACATCTGACCTGAACGACCTGCCGCTCGACGGCGTCGACGTGGTTATCGACTGCACCGGCGTTTTCAAAAGCGAAGCCAAGCTGGCTCCTTATTTCGAGGCGGGCGTGAAAAAAGTCGTCGTCTCGGCCCCTGTCAAAGACGGCCCTACGGCGAACATCGTGTACGGCGTGAACAACGATGTCTATGACGCGGAGACGCACCAGATCGTTACTGCCGCCAGCTGCACCACCAACTGTCTCGCCCCGGTGGTCAAGGTGATCCACGAAAACCTCGGGATCAAGCACGGCTCGATCACCACAATCCACGACGTGACCAACACCCAGACCATCGTGGACCGCCCCGCCAAAGACCTGCGCCGCGCCCGCTCGGCGCTGAACTCATTGATCCCCACCACAACGGGCAGCGCCACGGCGATCACGCTGATCTACCCCGAACTCCGGGGCCGATTGAACGGCCATGCTGTCCGTGTACCTCTGCTGAATGCCTCGCTCACCGATTGCGTGTTCGAGGTGGAGCGCGAGACAACCGCCGATGAGGTCAATGCCCTGTTCAAAGCCGCGTCCGAGGGCAAATTGGCTGGTATTCTGGGCTACGAGACACGCCCGCTGGTGTCCACCGACTACACCAACGACGTCCGTTCCTCGATTGTGGATGCACCGTCGACCATGGTGATCAACGGCACTCAGGTCAAAATCTACGCTTGGTATGACAACGAGATGGGCTACGCACACCGCCTCGCCGACGTTGCCCTGATGGTCGGAGCCAGCCTGTGAGCACGCGTCCCGAAGGCCTGTCCGCATACATCGCGGTCACTGCCGCCTATTGGGCTTTTATGCTGACGGATGGGGCGCTGCGGATGCTGGTGCTTCTGCACTTTCACACATTGGGTTTCAGCCCCGTCCAACTGGCTTACCTCTTTGTGCTCTACGAGATTGCCGGAATGATCACCAACCTGTCCGCAGGCTGGATTGCAGCGCGGTTTGGGCTGACCTCTACGCTGTATGTTGGCCTCGGGATACAGGTGCTGGCATTGCTGGCGCTCGCACAGCTGGATCCGGCATGGTCCATCGCAGTCTCGGTCGCTTATGTGATGTGTGTCCAAGGCGCCAGCGGCGTCGCCAAAGATCTTGCGAAAATGTCGTCAAAATCTGCTGTCAAATTGCTCGCACCGTCTGGCGACGGCCTTTTCCGCTGGGTCGCCGTGTTGACCGGTTCCAAAAACGCAGTCAAAGGTGCGGGTTTCCTTCTTGGTGCGCTGATGCTCGCAACACTTGGTTTTGTGGCGGCCACCTATCTGATGGCGGCGATCCTCTTGCTGATCCTGATTGTCATCATCTTCACGATGCCCTCTGGGCTACCCACTGGCCGCAAAGGTGCTAAATTCTCTGAAGTGTTCTCGAAGTCAGCCAACGTGAATTGGCTGTCTGCTGCGCGACTGTTCCTCTTCGGTGCGAGGGACGTCTGGTTTGTGGTTGGGATCCCGATTTACTTCTACGGTGTTTTGTCTGATGGGTCCGAGGCAGGGAACCGTGCGGCGTTCTTTATGATCGGGAGCTTCATGGCCGTCTGGATCATCCTATACGGTTTGGTTCAGGGGTTCGCACCGCAGATCTTAAAGGCCGCGTCACGCTCAGAAGCGGATCTGATTTCTGATGCACGTCGGTGGGCACTTCTCCTTGCCTTAGTGCCCGGAGCGCTCACAAGCATCGTTCTGTTCTCTGGGGAGCCTTCGATCTGGCTGACGAGTATTTTGATTGTTGGTTTGCTTTGTTTTGGCGCCGTGTTCGCAGTGAACTCATCACTGCACAGCTATCTCATATTGTCCTTTACTGGATCCGAGCGCGTGACGATGGATGTCGGATTCTATTATATGGCAAATGCATCGGGCCGCCTCCTCGGCACGTTATTCTCTGGTTTTTCATATCAGGTTGGCGGTCTTCCATTACTGCTTGGGACAGCGACTGCGCTCGTGCTTCTGTCCGCGTTGGCTGCAGGACGCTTACGGCTGAGCTGAGGTCTGGCCGCCGGTACCTGATTCAGGATTGGGAATTTGAGGGGTTTGTGAGAGGGCTGCTGCCGAGCGGCCCCCTACGAAGTCACGGCCTTTATCCGTTCTCTTGGGGGATCGTCGTGAGATGGTTGAGATTTGGGAGAGCCTTCGCGGGCTGATCGAGAAGCTTATGCTGATCCCGGACGCACGTGACGGGTATGCGATCGACCTGAGTGGGGATCTTGGCGCGCTTCTGGTACGCCTTCGGCGAGGAGCGTCTTAGCGCATTTAGGAATTAGGCTTAAGGCATGGCTTATGTCATTTTTAAGCAACTTTCCCAACGTCGAGATTTTATCACCGGAGGACACGCCGCGTCGGCGGCATTGGTCTGATGAAGACAAGCTCCGGATTGTCGAAGAGAGCTTTGAAGGGGTCCGGGAGGGGTCAGCCACCGCGCGCCGCTACGGGGTGTCGCGATCACTGCTCAGCCTGTGGCGGCGGGCGTGTCGCGAAGGGACGTTGTGTGAGGGCGCTGACCAAGACACATTCGTTCAGTTGGTTCCGGAAAGCCCCATCCCAGTTCAGCCCGAGACAGATCAGGACCGCAGCGATGGGACGATCGAGATAGTTCTGGCCAATGGGCGGCGGCTGACGGCTCCTGCAAGCATTGCGCCGGCGACGCTTGCGGGGCTGCTTTGTGTGGTGGATCCGCAATGATCGCGTTTCCGGCAGGCGTCACGGTCTGGATCGCAGGAGGGGTCACGGACATGCGGTGCGGCTTGAACACGCTGTCGCTGAAGATCCAGCAAGGACTTGGGCGCGATCCCCATGGTGGAGAGATCTTCTGCTTTCGGGGTCGCAAAGGCGATCTGATCAAGGTTCTCTGGCATGACGGCGTTGGTATGTCGCTCTATCTCAAGCGGCTGGAAGCAGGTAAATTCATCTGGCCTGTCAGCCAGTCCGGCACCGCTGTGCCGGTCTCTGCGGCGCAACTCGGTTATCTTCTCGAAGGGATTGACTGGCGCAACCCGCGTTGGACGCAACGCCCTACAAAAGCTGGGTAATATGCTGCAAAGCGCCCGTTTTTATTGGGGATCCGGGGCGCCTGTGGTATGGTGTCAACGGCGGAGTAAAATTCGGCCATTGTGGCGGAGCAAAAGTCGGCCAGTTTGGGGCGAGCGCCTTGGAGCGTGCGGCCCTCATATAGCAAGCCCGGTCCAAGGCGCATTGGCCGTCAGGCCAATTCTGTGAGG